>JAWOAS010000136.1:0-56977 GCA_046498405.1 Egibacteraceae bacterium | reverse complement strand
CGCCCCCGTCGGGCGCGACGCCGACCGCCGCCTCGACGGCCTCGAGGGCGTAGGCGTCGGAGGCGCGCAGGGCGAAGGTCCGCTCGGCGACGCGCTGGGCCGCGGCGGGGTCGAGGCCGAGGTCGCCGCAGGCCTCGTAGAACCCGCGCTCGGAGAGGGCGGCGACGACGGCGTCGTTGGCCGCGGCGGCCGCCGCCGCGGAGAGCTCGCGGCGGCCCATGAACGCCAGCGCCCCGTCGACGGCGACCGCCGAGAGGACGATGACGACGAGGACCGCCGCCGGCATGAGCATGAGGGCGCTGCCCCGCTCGTCAGCGGCCATCGCAGACCACCTCGCCGCCGCTGCCGGCCTCCCCCTCGACACCGGAGCGCAGCGGATCGACGACCTCGGCGTGCGACGCGCGGGTCGTCACCCCGTCACCGAATCCGCCGACCCACGGCAGGACGATCGCCGGGACGGTGTGCCCGACGGTCACCGTCACCGTCGCGCACCGACGGAAGGACCCGGCGACCTCGACCTCGCCAGAGGGCTGCCGCCCATGGGCGGCAAGCGCCGCGCCGGCGGCCTGCACCGCGGCGGGGCGGGCCGAGGCCGCCTCCCCGGCCTCGACGAAGGCCCGTGCCCCCTGCCGGGCCGCTGCGGTCACCGCCATCTTCGCGTCGACGACCGCCCAGGCGTTGGCGGCGACGAGCGCGCCGACGATGAAGACGAGGAAGCCGAACGGCAGGGCCTCCCAGCCAGCGACGACGCCGGCGTCCTCCTCGCGCAGCCGTCGCACGCCGACGCCCAGCGCGGGCCCGCCGCGGCGCCGACGCCGCACACCGCGGCGCAGCGCCCGAGGCGACGACGCGCTCACCGCAGCCGCTCCGTGCGCACGCGGAACTCGCGCTCGATCGAGGCCAGACCGAGCGGGGAGGCCAGGCGCGCCGGCACGAGCCCTGGCCGAACGGCCTCGACCCGCAGGACGACGAGGTCCTCGCCGGCCGACCAGTGGAACGTCGCCGAGGCGGCCAAGGGCCCCATCGTCTCCCGTGCCCTGGCCTCGGCGGCGGCGACGTCGCCGGCGGCTCCGGCGGCCTCGACGGCAGCGTCGTAGGCCGCCGCCTCGACGACCGAGGTCGCGTAGAGGTGGGTGAGGAGGTGGGCGGCGACGAGCAGCAGCGTGAGCACGACGCCCACGCCGAGCGCGACCGAGAGGACCCCGCTGCCTCGCTCGCCGGCGAGGCGCGCGCTCACCCGATCGACTCGACCGAGTCGTTGATGCGGGTTGTCGCCCCGGTCATCATCCCGTTGAAGACCGCCCACATCGCCGCGCCGAGCAGCGCGATGATGAGCACGGCGATCGCGGCGGAGATCACGCCCTCCCCGTGCTCGGCGGCGAGGCGGTCGCGCAGCGCGAGCCCCCGGGCCCGCAGCATGAGGACGATGACGATCATCACGGCGTTCACGTGCTTCCCCCGTGCTCCTCGGCGTCTGCCGGGCCGTGCCCCCTGCACGGCTAGGGAGAAGGTACGCAAGCGTCAGAGGATGGCAAGCCCCTAGTCCCCAGGCACCGCCTCACTCGGCGAAGAAGCGCACCGCCTCGACGAAGGGGATGAGCATGAAGATCACGCCCGGCAGCAGGGTTGCGACGGTCACGGGGATCCAGACCTGCTGGCTGCGCCGCTCCATCGTCGCGACGAGCTCGCGCTGGACATCCGCGCGCACCGCGCGCGCCTCCTCGCTGAGGAGCCGTCCGAGGTCGCTCGTCTCGCGGTTGAGCGCCATGACCGCGACGAGGCGGTCGAGCGCGTCGACGCGGGCCACCGCCGCCCACTCCCGCAGTGCCTCGGACTCCGAGCGTCCGTGGCGGACCTGCGCGGCGACCCGCGCGAGGTCGGCCGCGCAGGCGCCCTGCCCGCGGGCGGCGACCCGGTTGATCGCCCCCGACAGGGAGTAGCCCGCCGACAGCAGCATCGCGATCTGCTCGGCGACGACCGGCAGCTCGAGGAAGACCCGCCGCTGCCACCGCTCGGAGGCCTGGGCCGCGCGCTGCTCGGCGAGGAGGAAGGCCAACAGCGGCGCGCCGAGTAGGAGCAGCACCGCCAGCGGCGCGATCGGGCGCAGGGCGAGGACGAGCAGGCCGGCGGCGCCGAGCGCGGCGATGCTCCAGCCGATCTGGCGCACCCGGAAGGCGGTGACGTCGAGGGGGGAGTGCACGCGCCACAGGCGCAGCTCGAGGTCCTCGCCGACGCCGAGCAGCCGGGCGAGGCGCTCGCCGATCGTGCGCGACAGCGGGGCGATCGTCTCGGCGAAGGACTCGACGCTGAGCACGCCCTTGCCCGCCGGGCGCGCCATGCCGCCGGGCGCGTAGGGACGCAGGCGCTCGGTGACGCTCGGCCGGGCGAACCACCGCAGCCGCGAGAGCAGGAGGGTCACCCCCGCCCAGAGGGCGAGGCCGGCGGGCAGCAGGAGACGGATCACCGCCGGAAGACCCGCTGCTCGGTGGGCAGGCGCATGATCCGCCCCGCCCACAGCCAGCACCCGAGCATGATGACGAGCCCGGCGAGCACGCCGGCCTGGCCCTCGGGGGTGGCGTAGGCGGCCCGGCCCTCGCCGATGCTCCAGCCGGCCAGGGCCATGCCGAGGGGCACGACGAGGACGAAGACGCGGGCGAAGCGCGCGCCGGCCTGCTTGGCGCGCGCGTCCTTGCGCCCGGCGAGGTCGGCGACACGGTCCTCGGCGAGGGCGGCGAGGCGGCGGTCGAGGTCGCTGCCACCGACCTCGTGGGCGACGAGGAGGGTCTCGCAGACCGCGTCGGCGGTCGGGTCGGCGAGCCGATCCTTGAGCACCGCCACGGTGCGGGCGAAGTCGGTGGAGATCAGCCACTCGCGCTGCGCTGAGGCGAAGGCCGGACGCAGCTCCTCGGGGCCGCGCAGGCCGACGGCGAGCAGCGCCTGGGGCACCGAGCGACCGAGCGTCGTGGCCTCGAGGCGGATCTCCTCGAGCATGCGCGGCCAGGCCTCGGCGGCCTGGGCCCGTCGGCGCCCGCGACGCTCCCGGGCCGCGCCGACGGGCACCGTCGCCGCGGCCAGGCCGGTCAGCAGCGGCGCCGCGATCCCGCCGAAGAGCGCCGCCCCGGCTGCGCCGCCGACGAGGCCGAGGACGGCCACGACGGCGAGGAGCTCGCGCAGGCGCACCTGCTCGAGGCCGGCGTGGACGAGGAACTCCCGGGCCAGGCGCCGGCGCGGCCGGGGTGCCTCGAGCCCGGGGCCGGGGCCGAGGCCGCGCCAGCCGAGCACGACGTGCGTGTAGAGCAGGAAGACCCCGTAGGCGGCGACGAGCGCGAGGGCCAGCCCGATCATCGCCGAGGCCTCATCCCACGCCCCCGGCCCGTGCCCCTGACCCGGCCCGGGACCCGGCCCGCGACCCGGCCCGCTCGAGCAGCGCGCGGACGTCGAGGCCGGCCTCCTCGAAGGCCCGGGTCGCACGGACCGGCAGCTGCCCCGTCCAGGCCAACGGGCCGTCGGGGCGCGCCCGGGCGAACACCGGGGTGACGGTGAACGCCGGCGAGGACCCGCCGGTCTGGAGGTCCTCGACGCAGACGATCTCGTCGACCTCGACGACGCCGCGGCGGCGCTGGGCGTGGACGACGACATCGACGGCCTCGGAGACGAGGGTGTTGAGCGCGCTCATCGGCAGCTCCGAGGAGGTGTCGGCGAGCTGGCAGATGAAGCGCAGCCGCGTCAGCGCCTGGCGCGCCGACCCGGCGTGGATCGTCGTGAACCCCTTCACCCCCGACGACAGGGTGAGCAGCAGCGGCAGCGCCTCCCGGTCGCGCACCTCCCCGACGATGGCGACGTCGGGGGCCATGCGCAGGAACCCCGCGACGAGGCGGCGCAGGTCGACCGCGGGGCGGTCGGGCCGCGCCGCGCGCGTCTGCATCGACGCGACGTTGGGCAGCGGGATGTCGGCCTCGAAGACCTCCTCGGCGATGACCACGCGCAGCGTCGGGTCGAGCTCGGCGGCGCAGCACGACAGCAGGGTCGTCTTGCCGCTACCCGGCGCCCCGGCGAAGACCATCGACAGCCGCGCCTGGACGCAGGCGCGCAGGAATGCCGCGGCGTCGGGGCTGAGCATCTCCCGGTCGACGAGCTCGGGCAGCGTGCGGAAGGCCACCCCGGTGAACTTGCGGATGTTGACGACGAGGTGGCCGTCCCGGCCGACGTCGCGGTGGACGATGTGCAGGCGGGCGCCGCTGTCGAGCTGGGCGTCCTGCAGCCCCTCGGCGGGGTCGAGCTTGCGGTGCGCCGTCGAGGCGTCGTCGAGGATCTTCGTCAGCGTGCGCACGACGTGCTCGTCGTCGTGGAAGACCTCGTCGTGGTAGCCGCTCTGGCCGCGGTGGCGCTTGACGAAGATCTGGTCGGGGGCGTTGATCATCACCTCCCAGACGTCGTCGTCGGCGAGCAGCGGCTCGAGGGGGCCGTAGCCGGCGAGGTTGCGCAGCGCACGGCTCGCGACGACCTCGGGATCGGCGAGGTCGAGGGCCCGCAGGCCGCGCTTGTGGTCCTCGCGCCAGCGGTCGACGGCCTCGTCGACGAGCCGGCGCAGCTGGCCCTGCGCGCCGTCGGCGGCGAGGTCGAGCTCGAGGCGCTTGGCGCGCTCCTGGACCTCCCGCTCGATCGCGACGAGCGGGGAGGGCTCCTCGGCGGGCACGCGGCGCTCCTTCCTCAGGGGGTCTCGGTCTCGAGCGGGCCCGACCACGCGCCGAGCGAGCCGGGCGCGACGCGCTCGGGCACCCCGCCGGTCGGGGCGGGCTCAGCGGGCGCGGCGGCCAGCGCGGCGGCGAAGGCGCCGGCGAGCGCGGCCGGCAGCGGCGCGGGCAGCGCGACCCCGTCGATGAGGGCCTCCTCGACCCTGCGGCGCGGCAGGAACACCGGGGAGGTCGCGCAGGCCCCGTCGGTGAGCTCGCCGAGCGCGCGGGCCAGCCCCGCGCGCGCCTTGGGGCCGCGCGGCGCGCCCGGCAGCACCGGGACGATCCGCTCGCCGGGCACCCCGGCCTCGCGCAGGTCGCCGACGACCCGGGCGAGGGCGTGCAGGCCCTTGAGGTCACCGCGGCCCACCGCGAAGGCCACGGCGGCGTGCGCCGCGGCGGTCCGGGCCATGGTGTTGCGCTCCTCGACGTCGAGCGAGCCGCCCTCGGCCTCGCCCTCGAAGTCGGCGTCGACGTCGCAGACCACGACGCCGAAGTCGCGCCGCAGCGAGGCCAGCGCCGCGGCGAAGGCGCGCGGGCGGATCGAGGGCCAGTAGCGCGCGCGGCGCAGGCCGAGCAGGAGGTGGTAGCCGCGCTCGAGCACCCGGAAGGTCTGCGCGTGGACCTCCCGACGGCCGGGGCGCCCCCCACGGTGGAGCTCGACGAGCTCCTGCACCCCGGGGGCGACGTCGCGGGCGTCGTGGAGCATCGCCTGCTCGGCGTGGCGGCAGAGGTCGGCCAGCAGCACCGGCCCGGCAGTGGCCGCGTCGGCGGCCAGCCCCTGGGCCAGGGCGATCGCGCTGACCGACGCGCCGGTGCCGCCGGGCCCGCAGACCAGGGCCAGCGGCGCCTCGGCGGCCTCGACGGGGGGCGCGGCGTCGGTCTCGGTGGGCGTGGCGTCCTCGGCGGGCACGAGGGTCGCGTAGGCGCCGAGGACGTCGAGGAGCGCGGCGCGCTCGAAGGTGGCCGGCAGGACCGCGACGGCGCCGAGGTCGCGCCAGCCTCGGCTGACCCCGGCCGCGTCGACGACGATCGGCGCCGCCCCGGCCTCGCGCACCGCCGCGAGGAGGTCGCGGTCGGTGACCGGCAGCCCGGCGTCGAGGAGCACCGCGCTGAACGGACGCCCGCTCGCGAGCAGCGCGCGCAGCTCCTCGGCGGAGACGCACTTCACGAACTCCGCGGGCAGCGAGGCCTGCATGCTCCAGGCCGCGACGTCACGGAACCACGGCGCGCGCGCCCGGGCCAGGCCGGCGAGGACGAAGCGGTCGCGGGCCATCAGCCGCCGGGCTCCCCCGGGTCGGGCGCTGCGGCGCCGTCCTGCCCGGCAGTGGCGCCGGCCTCCCCCGCGGTCGGGCCGCCCTCCCCAGCGGCGGCGCCGTCGTCGACCGGGCCGTCGTCGGCCAAGTCGTCGTCGAGGTCGGGGCGGAAGCGCGTCGGGCCCGCCTCGCCGGGCTCGCGCCCGGTCGTGCGCACGACGAGGAGCTCGGCGTTGGCCACGGCGTGGGCGATCGCGAGCACCGCCGCGCGATCGGCGACGCCGACGGTGAGCGTGAGGTCGCCGGCGGTGCCGATCGTCGTGTCGGCCTCGCCGGCGTCGAGCACCTCGACGTCGGTGGCGATGACCTCGGCGAGCCCGTCGCCGTCACGGTAGGCGGCGATGACGTCGACGCGGTCGCCGCGGCGCAGCGCCCCGCCGACCGCGCGGGAGGCCTCGATGGCGAAGGACAGCTCCTCGTGGTCGACCGCCCCGCGCCCCTGGCCGACGTGACTCGCGAGCACGAGGTCGTAGCGCGACAGCGGGGCGAGGGCGACCGCGCCGACGAGGGCCTCGGGGTCGTCGAAGGCGCGGCCGGCGAGCTCGGGCGGCAGGTCGACCGCCGCGACGGCGAGGTCGGCGAGCTCGAGGGGCTGGCCGACGGCGACCTCGCCGGAGGCCACGACCCAGGAGCGGTCGGGCCCGCCGGCGGCGTCGAGGTAGGCGGCGAAGACGGCCACCGCAGCCGCGGCCACGAGGAAGCCCCCGACCACCGCGCGGCCGGCGGGCAGCCCCCGTCGCCGGCGCAGCGGCCGTGCGGCCTCGCCGTCGCGCGCGGTCTGCTGCCCACCCGTCGCGCTGCCCGTCGTGCGGTCGATCGTCGCCAGCGTCCGCCCCCGCGTCCCCCGTGACCTGCGAGGCGCTGACGGTAGCCGGGCCCGTTGTCCACGACAAGCCGAAATCGTCGCCGCTGTGGACGACACGATGTATGGTGATGTCCTATGGCAGAGCAAGAGATCACCTGGCTCAGCACCGCAGAGGCCGCCCGTCGGCTCGGCATCACCTCGCGCACGCTCTACCGCCTCATCGACGAGGGGCAGCTGCCGGCCTACAAGTTCGGCCGTGTCATCCGGCTCAAGGAGGGCGACGTCGAGGCCTTCATCGAGGCCAGCCGCGTCGCGCCCGGCTCCCTCGGGCACCTCTACCCGGAGCCGGCCCAGCGCAGCGACGAGGGCTGAGCGCCACCGGGCGCGCCGGTGCCCGCCGGCGCCGGCTCAGGCGCGCGGGTCGACGATGACCTCGTCGACCGCTGCGAGCCGCACGAGCGCGCGGCCGGGCAGCCCGGCGAGGTCGACCTCGCAGACGTCGACGCCGACGCTGCGCAGCACCCCGCGCACGGCGTCGGGGTCGGTGCCGGTGCGCAGCGTGACCTCGGGGCGCTCCGGGGCGAGGCGGCCGAGCATCTCGGCCAGCGTCGGCGCGAGGCGCTGCCCACGATCAGGGGCGCTGGCGCCCTCGACGGTCACCGCGGCGGCCTCAGCGGCCGGGCGCACCGAGGCGATCGCCGCGAGCGCGAGGTAGCGCGGCCAGCCCCCGGGGGCGCGCAGGGCGCAGTAGTCGGCCCCGACACCGACGAGCACGCCCTGGTGCCGCGCGCCGGCCACGGTGTGCACGGCCACGGGCAGGCGCTGGTCGGCGAGGCGGCGCAGCGCCCCGGCCAGCGTGCCCTCCTCGGCGGCCTGCTCGCGCAGCCGACGGGACCGGGCGCGGTCACGGGCGGCCTCAGCGGCGCGCTCCTCGTCGAGCAGGCGCCGCAGCTCCTCCTCGCTCACGCCGCGCCCGGCCAGCGCAGCGTGACGACCTCGCGCGGCTCGAGGGTGACGGTGCCGTCGTCGGCGACCTCGTAGGTGCCGGCCAGCGCCTCGGCGACCTCGTCGTCGCGGGAGGCCGGCAGGCACAGCTGCCGGCGCCGCTGGGCCACGAGCGCGGCGAGGTCGGGGTAGCGGTTGCCGGGGTGGTGCCAGCGCTCCCGGGCCACCGCGACGCCGAGCCCGTCGGCGATCGCCTCGACGGCGTCGTCGGCGGTCGGCCCGTCGGGCAGCGCGAGGCCGTGGAAGCGCGCGAACAGCGGCGCCAGGCGCGCCCACGGATGCACCGCGCCGAGCTCGATGACGACGGCCGCGCGGGCATGGGTCGTCAGCGCGGCGACGAAGGCGACGATGTCGGCGACGTCGTAGAGGACGTGGGTGCAGAGCACGACGTCGGCCACCGGCGCCCGGGCCCCGGCCTCGGGCCAGCCCTCCTCGATGACCTCGAGGCCGGCCCGCCGCGCGGCGGCGGCGAGCTCGCCCCGCGGCTCGACGCCGACGACGCGGGCGCGCCCGGCGTGCAGCGCCGCGCGCGTGCCGGGGCCGCAACCGACGTCGAGGAGCGTGCCGCCGTCGGGCAGGTGCGCCTCGACGGGGCGCCCGGTGGGGTCATCGAGGCTGCGGGGCTGGTGGGCGAGCAGCCCGGCGGGCAGGCGGTAGGGGTCCTCGGGGGCGGCGGCGAGCAGCTCCGGCGGCAGCGCCCAGGCCCCGAGCAGGCGCTGCCAGCGCCACACCGCGTCCTCCACGGTCGGCTCCCCTCGCCGGACGATGTCGCCGCGAGCATACGCCGCGACCCCGCAGGGGCTCTAGGCTCGCGGCCGTGAGCACCCCACCGCGCCGGCCGCGCAACGACCTCGCCCAGTACGACGACCTCGCCGCCGAGTGGTGGCGCGCCGAGGGCGCCTTCGCCGCGCTGCACTGGCTGGCCTGGGCGCGCGGCCAGCTCATCCCGCGCCCCGACGGGCCCGGCGCGCTGCTCGTCGACCTCGCCTGCGGCGGGGGCCTGCTCGCCCCCTACGCCGGCGGCTACCGCCACGTCGGCGTCGACCTCTCCGAGAGCGCGCTGCACCACGCCCGCGCTGCCGGGGTCGCCGTCGTGCGCGGCGACGTCACCGCCCTGCCGCTGCCCGACGCCGTCGCCGACGTCGTCGTGGCCGGGGAGATCTTCGAGCACGTCGACGACCTCGACGCCGCGGTGGCCGAGACCGCGAGGATCCTCAAGCCCTACGGCACGCTGCTCGTCGACACGATCGCCGACAACCCGCTGTCGCGCCTCGTCGTCGGCTACCTCCAGGAGCGCCTGCCCGGCGGCCCGCCACCGCGCATCCACGACCCCGCGCTCTTCGTGGCCCCCGAGCGCCTGCGCGCGCGCTTCGACGCCAGCGGGGTGAGCCTGCGCACCCGCGGGCTGCGAGTGCACCCCGGCGACTACCTGCGCTTCCTGCTCGACCGACGCCGGCTCGTGCGGCTGCTGCCCGCGATGACCGCGCTGACCCTCTATCAGGGGATAGGGTTTCGGCGAGAGGGGTCAGCCGACTCCGACGACGCATCGAGGGACCCGTGACCGCGACGCTGGCAGGCGCAGGCTCCGCCCTGCCGCCGCAGATGGACCAGGACGCGCTCTACCGCGACTTCTTCGCCGACTTCTACGGCGACAGCCGCCTCGCGCGTCGGGCGTGGGAGCGCTCGGGGGTGACCACGCGCCACGGCGTCGTCGACCCGCGCGTCGAGGACCTCTCGGGCTGGTCGACCGGTGAGCGCATGCGCCGCTTCCTCGCCGAGGCGATGCCGCTGGGCAAGGACGCGCTGTCCTCGGCGCTGGCCGACGCCGGCACGGCGCCCGACGAGGTCGACGAGCTCGTCGTCGTCAGCTGCACCGGCTACGCCACCCCGGGCCTCGACGTCCTCCTCGCCCGCGACCTCGGCTTCCGTCCCGACGCCCAGCGCCTGCACATCGGCCACATGGGCTGCTACGCCGCGCTGCCGGCGCTGGCCACCGCCGCCGACGCCGCGACCGCCCGCGACCACCGCGTCGCGCTGCTGTCGGTCGAGCTCACGACCCTGCACATCCAGCCGCCCACCGACGACGTCGAGCAGATCGTCGCCCACTCGCTCTTCGCCGACGCCGCCGCCGCGGTCGTCGTCGAGCCCGGCGAGGCCGCCGCGGGCTTCGAGGTCGTCGACCTCGCCGCGCGCACCGACACGAGCCGCGCCGACCTCATGAGCTGGGACGTCACCGACCTCGGCTTCCGGATGCGGCTGTCACCCCGCGTGCCGCTCGTCCTGCGCGAGCACGTCGCCGACACCGTCGTCGACCTCCTCGCCCGCCACGGGCTGAGGCGCGAGGACGTCGGCGCCTGGGCGGTGCACCCCGGCGGACCGCGCATCGTCGACGTCGTCGCCGAGCGCCTCGGCCTGCCCGACGAGGCCGTCGCCGACAGCCGGGCGGTGCTCGCCGCCCACGGCAACTGCTCCTCGGCCACGGTCATGCTCATCCTCGAGCGGCTGCGCGCCGAGCAGCGCGTCGAGCCCGGCGAGCACGTCGTGGCCCTGGCCTTCGGCCCCGGCCTCACGCTCTACGCCGTGCTCCTGCGCGCCCGCTGAGCGGCGCGCCGTAGCGCCCGGCCGGGCGCTACGCTGCAGCGACCATGGAGCCCACCGACCGCCTCTACGCCACCGACGCCTACCTGCGCGCCTTCGAGGGCCGCGTCGTCGACCTCGACGAGGACGCCGGCGCCGTCGCCCTCGACCGCAGCGTCTTCTACCCCGGAGGCGGTGGGCAGCCGCCCGACGAGGGGACGCTGGCCTGGCACGGCGGCCGCGCCGCGGTGCGCGAGGTCCGCGCCAAGGGCCCGCTGGTCTGGCACGTCCTCGAGGCCCCCGACGGGCTGCCCGAGCCGGGGGCGGAGGTCGCCGGCGAGCTCGACTGGCAGCGCCGCTTTGCCCTCATGCGCACCCACACCGCGCTGCACGTCCTCTGCGGGGTCATCTGGGCCGACTACGGCGTGGCGGTGACCGGCGGGAACATGGCGCCGGGCTCGGGCCGGCTCGACTTCGAGCTCGACGCGATGTCGACCGAGCTCGGCGCGCGCGTCGAGCGGCGCATCAACGAGGAGATCGCCCGCGCCCGCGAGGTCCTCGTGGACTTCGTCGGGCGCAGCGACGCCGACGCCGACCCCGCCCTCATCCGCACGAAGGCCAACCTCATCCCCGCGTCCATCGACCCGCTGCGGGTCATCGACATCGTCGGGCTCGACAAGCAGGCCGACGGCGGCACCCACGTCGCCTCGACCGCCGAGGTCGGCCGCGTGCGCGTGACGAAGACCGAGTCGAAGGGCAAGGGCAACAAGCGGGTGCGCCTCGAGCTCGACGACGGACCCGCCGAGCGCTGAGCCCGCCGCCGCGTCGCCGCGACGCCGGGCCGCGGCTAGTCCTCCTCGGAGGCCTCGCCCGCGCCGGACTCCTCCCCGCCGTCGTCGCCATCGTCGTCGCCGTCGCCGTCCTCCGGCGGCGGATCGGGCTCGGAGGGCGAGGGGCTCGGACTGGGGCTGGGGCTCGGGCTCGGACTGGGGCTGGGGCTCGGGCTCGGGCTGGGGCTGGGGCTCGGGCTGTCGGTTGGCTCCGGCTCCGGCTCGGGCTCAGGCTCGGGCTCAGGCTCGGAGGCCACGCAGATGAGCGCGCTGTCGGGGTCCTCTGGGTCGGAGGGGACGAGCTCCTCGCCCTCGACGCACTCCGGAGGCTCCTCGGTGGGCTCGACCTCGACGCAGACGAGCGGGCTTTCGGGATCCTCGGGGTCGGCGTGGGCGAGCTCCTCGCCCTCGACGCACTCCGGGGGCTCCTCGGCGACCTCGATCTCGCCGAGGTCATGGGCGAGGAGGTCGCCCGGCGGGGCGGGGAAATCGCTCGGCGGCACGTCCTCGAGCGCCTCGCGCATGTAGGCGCCCCAGAGGCGGGCGGGCAGGTCCCCACCGGTGGGCTCGCCGACGATCGTCTCGTTGTCGTCGCGGTTGCCCATCCACACGACCGTCGTGAGATCGGGGGTGTAGCCCGCGAACCACGCGTCGCCGAAGCCCTGCGAGGTGCCGGTCTTGCCGGCGGCGGGCCGCCCGATCGCCGCGGCGGTGCCGGTGCCCCCCTCGACGACCCCGCGCAGGACGTCGCTGACGCCGTGGGCGACCTGCTCGCTGAAGGCCTCGCGACCCTGGATGCTCGCGGTGTAGAGGACGTCCTCGCCGCGGCGGACCTCGAGGACGGTGCGGGGACGGCGCTGCACGCCACCCGCGGCGAAGGTGTTGTAGGCCGTCGCGAGCTCGAGGGGGGTGACGTCGCCGGTGCCGAGCACGAGCGAGGGGTTGGCGGCGAGCTCGCCCCTGGGGTCGACGCCCGCGCGGCGGGCGAGGTCGAGCACCTCGGCCGGGCCGACCTCCATGGCCACCTGCGCGTAGACGGTGTTCGACGAGCGCCACGTGGCCTCGCGCAGGCTCATCGCGCCATGCTCGGCGCCGCCGAAGTTCGCCGGCTCCCAGTCCTCGGCCGCCCCGGTCTCGTCGGCGGCGAAGAGGATCTCGGCGGGGGAGTCGACGATGCTCTCCGGCGACCAGCCGCGCTCGATCCAGGCGCCGAGGGCGAAGGCCTTGAAGGTCGACCCGGGGCTGCGACCGGCGCCATCGGGCCCCCCGGTCGCGAGGTTGAGCTGGTCTGAGGCGTAGTCGCGCCCGCCGATGATCGCGCGCACGGCGCCGGTCTCGGGCTCGAGGGAGACCATCGCCCCGGTCGGCCGGGTCGCGCCCTCGGGGACGTCGATGGCGTCGAAGGCCTCGGCGTAGTGCCGCTCGGCGGCCTCCTGCATCGCCGGGTCGAGGGTCGTGTGGACCTCGAGGCCGCGGTAGACCTGCTCGGCGCCGAGGAGCCGCTCGAGGTCGCGCTCGACCATGCCGAGGAAGAACGGGGCCTCGCGGTCGACGAGGCGGCGCGACGCGACGACCTCGGGCATGACCGCGCGCATCTCGCCGGCCTCGGTGGGGCTGACCTTGCCCTCCTCGAGGAGCCGGTTGACGGCGTAGCGGTAGCGCCGCCCCGCCCCGTCGGGGTTGTCGAGCGGATCGAGTGCGCTGGGCGCGGGGATGATCCCGGCCAGCAGCGCGGCCTCGTCAGGCGCGAGGTCGACGGCGTCGACGGCGAAGTAGGCCCGCGCGGCGGCCTGGATGCCGTAGGCGCCGCGGCCGAAGTAGATCGAGTTGAGGTAGAGCTCGAGGATATGGTCCTTGTCGTACTCGCGCTCGAGCTTGACCGCGAGCGCGGCCTCGTCGACCTTGCGCAGGATCGTGTCGTCGGTCTCACCGGTGAGGTTCTTGATGTACTGCTGGCTGATCGTCGAGCCGCCCTGGGCGATCTCCCCGCGGGTGACGTTCGTGTAGGCCGCACGCACGAGGCTGAGCGGGCTCACGCCGCGGTGCTCGTAGAACTCGTCGTCCTCGGCGGCGAGCACCGCGTCGATGACGTGCTCCGGCAGGTCCTCGAGCGCGATGTCGCTGCGGCTGGCCTGCTGCTGCAGTTCGGCGAGCTCATCGCCGTGGCGGTCGTAGACCACGGTGGGCCCGGTGTCGAGGTCCTCGGGCAGGGGCACCGAGGCGAAGGCGTAGCTGAAGACGAGCACCCCCGCGCCCACGAGCAGGATCCCGGGCACGACGAGCCCGAGCGCGAGCGCGCGGCGCAACCAGCGCCGCCGTGGCGGCCGGCGTCGGGCGGCGGTGCGACGACGCGACGGCGGCGGGCCCGCACGGCGCTGCCCCGACGACCGCGACGGCGGCGGGCCCGCGCGGCGCTGACCCGTCGAGCTCGCCGCCGACCGCGACGACGGCGACGCGGACGCGCGGGAGGGACGGCGCGGGCGCCGACGGGGCGGGGGGGCCATGGCACGAAGTGTGCCATCCCCCCGTGGGCGCGGGCGCAGCCGGCGATGGCCAACGGGACGGGCGTGGCTCAGCCGGCGTCGGCCTGCCCCACGGGGTAGCTCTCCATGAGGTGGTTCCAGCCGCACACCAGGCAGCACTCGACGGTGTAGGCCTGCAGGGACCGGTAGCGCTCGGCGAGCTCGGCGAGCTCGGCGTCACTCCAGACGATCTTGCCCTCGCTGCGGCGCAGGTCGTCGCCGAAGACGTAGGTCACGAGGCGCATCGACGGGGTCGCGTCGGCGGGCACCGCGGCGCGCTCGTCGGCGAGCGCGCAGATCGGGCAGCCCCGCTCGACGACGACGCCGACGCTGCGCGCCGCTCGCAGGAGCTCAGGGTGGGCGTCGCAGACGTCCTCGCGCGGGACGACCCCGTGGGTGACCTCACGCACGAGCGCGCGCTTGGCCATGCGGTAGTCGGTGCGTCCCTGCATGCCTTGAGTGTAGGGGCCCCGCTCGGCGTCGCGGCCCCGCCGGCGCCGGCGCCGGCCGCGCGACCCCGCTTGGGGCGTCACCTTGCCCTCGGCGCCGCGGGCGCTAGGCTTGTGGCGCCGCGATATATCGCTGCGCTACATCACCGAGGTCGGGACACGATGCTGGAGCTTGCCATCCTCGGGCTGCTCAAGGAGCGGTCCATGCACGGCTACGAGCTGAAGAAGCAACTGGGGCAGCGCCTCGGCTTCTTCTGGACGGTCTCGTTCGGCTCGCTCTACCCCACCCTCAAGCGCCTCGAGCGCCGCGGCGTCGTGGAGAAGCTCCCCCACGCCGAGGCCCACTCGCGACGCAAGCACGTCTACCGCATCACCGAGAGCGGCGAGGCGGAGTTCCTCGAGCTCCTCGAGGAGGGCCCGCAGTCGGCCTGGGAGGACGAGAAGTTCCCCCTGCGCCTGGCCTTCTTCGGCTACCTGCGGCCCGAGTCGCGCATCCGCCTGCTCGAGCGCCGCAAGCAGACCCTCGAGAGCCGGCTCGCCGAGGGCCGGCGCTCGCTGAGCGCGGCCCCCTCGCGGGTCGACGGCTACACCCTCTCGCTCATGCGCCACGGCGTGTCGGTCACCGAGCACGACATCGCCTGGCTCGACGAGCTCATCGCCGCCGAGCGCGCGACGCTCGACGAGCTCGCCGACGACGAGGAGCCCAGCGGCGAGCCCGACCCCGCCCCCGAGCATCCCTACGGCCCCTGAGCGCCGCCCCGATCCACCCACCGCCTGACCACCCACACCAGCGGCCCCCGGGCCGCAGGAGGAGGAGCCGAACGATGAGCAGCCACGCCTCGCCGGAGCCGCGCACCGACCGCGTCCGGGTCGCGATCGTCGGCGTCGGCAACTGCGCGAGCTCGCTCGTGCAGGGCGTGACGTACTACGCCGAGGCCGACGCCGACGACGACGTCCCCGGGCTCATGCACGTCGAGCTCGCCGGCATGCACGTCGGGGACCTCGAGTTCGTCGCGGCCTTCGACGTCGACGCCAAGAAGGTCGGCCGCGACCTCGCCGAGGCGATCGTCGCCCCGCCGAACAACACCCTGCAGTTCGCCGACGTCGCGCCGACCGGCGTCGAGGTCGAGCGCGGTCCGACCCTCGACGGCCTCGGGCAGTACTACCGCGAGGAGATCGACGAGTCCGACCTCGAGCCCGTCGACATCGCCGAGGCGCTGCGCCGCAGCGGGGCCGACGTGCTCGTGAGCTACCTGCCGGTCGGCTCGGAGCAGGCAGCGCGGCACTACGCCCAGGCCGCCATCGACGCCGGCGTGGCCTTCGTCAACTGCCTGCCGGTCTTCATCGCCAGCGACCCGGCGTGGGCCCAGCGCTTCGCCGACGCCGGGGTGCCCATCGTCGGCGACGACATCAAGTCCCAGGTCGGCGCCACGATCGTCCACCGCGTCCTGACCCGCCTGTTCGAGGACCGCGGGCTCCACATGGACCACACCTACCAACTGAACTTCGGCGGCAACATGGACTTCAAGAACATGCTCGAGCGCGAGCGCCTGTCGTCGAAGAAGGTCTCGAAGACCCAGTCGGTGACGAGCCAGATGGACCAGCCGCTCGACGACGACGACGTCCACGTCGGGCCGAGCGACCACGTCCCATGGCTCGAGGACCGCAAGTGGGCCCACATCCGCCTCGAGGGCCGCAACTTCGGCGACGCGCCGCTGTCGATCGACTTGAAGCTCGAGGTGTGGGACTCCCCGAACTCCGCCGGCGTCGTCATCGACGCCATCCGCTGCGCCAAGCTCGGCCTCGACCGGGGTCTCGGCGGGCCGCTGCTCGGTCCCTCGAGCTACTTCATGAAGTCCCCGCCGGTGCAGTTCCACGACGACGTCTGCCGGCAGATGGTCGAGGAGTTCATCGCCACGCCGATCGGCGACGCGCCGGCCGACGAGGCGGCCCCGTCGACCGCGGCGGGACGCGGCTGACCACCGCGCGCCGACGGGGCGACGCCACCGTTGCCCCGCGCCCCAGCCCGCCGGCTCAGCGCAGCGTCGGGCCCCAGCGCACCCGCTCCGGCGGGTCGTAGACCCCCAGCGCGCGGCCGCGCAGGGCCCCTGCGGGCAGCGGTCCCCACCGTCGGCTGTCGGTGCTCCGGGCCGGGTCGTCGCCGGCCACGGCGATCTCCCCCGGCGCGAGGCGCAGCGGCCCCCCCGCGGCGTCGACGACGGCGCCGGAGCGCCCCACGAGGCGCTTGACGGCCTCGCCGCCGCCGGGGCGGGCGACGACGACGACCTCACCGGGGCGGGCACGGGCGGCCAGCCAGCCGCGGCAGACGAGCAGCCCATCGCCGTCGGCCAGCGCCGGAGCCATGCTCGGGCCGCGCACGCGCAGGCGCGCGGGACGGCAGAAGGCGACGAGCAGGAGTCCGCCGACGACGAGGAGGGCGGCCAGCGCGCGTGCGGCGCCGCCGCGCCGCGGACCTGCCGGCAGGCGGCATAGGCCGAGGGGCATGCGGATAGCATACGGCGGCCACGGGCGTCTACCTGCGAACGCATCGCAAGAAGGAGCCACGATGTCCATCCCCGCGAAGCTGCTCACGCTCGCCGACCGTGTCCTCGCGCCGCGCGAGGCCGCCGCCCACTGCGACCTCATGTGCGGCGTCTACGACCCCGCGCAGGCCCGCATCGAGGCGGAGTCGGTCCTGGCGATCGCCGAGAAGTACCAGGCCTCCGAGGACCCGGTGTTCCGCGACCGGGCGATCTTCATCAAGGAGGAGCGCGCCGAGCTCGTCAAGCACCACCTCTCGGTGCTGTGGACCGACTACTTCAAGCCCCCGCACGTCGAGTCCTACCCGCAGCTGCACGACCTCTTCTGGCGCGCGATCAAGCAGGCCGGCGACGCGAAGAAGTCGATGGACCCCGAGGTGGGCCGCAAGCTGCTCGCGCTCATCGAGGAGATCAGCGAGATCTTCTGGGCGACGAAGAAGGGCTGAGCGATCGCTGACACCGACCCGGCCGAGGGCCCGCTCGCCGAGCTCGCCGAGGCCTACGGCATCGCGACGGGCTACCACCGCATCGACGGCCGCTGGCATGCGACCTCGCGGCTGACGATCCGCGCGGCGCTGTCCGCCCTCGGCATCGAGGTCGACGACGACGACGAGGCCGTCGAGGCCCTCGCCGCGGCGCGGCGCGCGCCCTGGCTGCGCGTCGTGCCGCCGAGCACGATCGTGCGGGCCGGCCGGCCCGCGACGGTGACCCTGCGGGTGCCGCCCGAGGCCGACCTCACCGTCCGGGTGCGCACCGAGGACGGCGAGGTGCGGCCCGTCGCGCCGTCCACCCGCGACGCCGGTCTCGGCACGACCGAGGTCCACGGGCGGCCCCGCACCGCCGTCGAGCTCGACCTGCCCACCGACCTGCCGCTGGGCTACCACACCCTCGAGGTCGACGGGGCGACCGACGGCACCGCCGAGGGGCTGCTCGCCGTGGCCCCGCCGGCGGCACCGCTGCCCGAGGACCTGCCGCGCGCCTGGGGCTGGATGCTCCAGGTGTACGCCCTGCTCGGCCAGGGCAGCTGGGGCATCGGCGACCTCGCCGACCTCCGCACGGTCCTGACCTGGAGCGCGCAGCGGGGCGCGCACTTCGCCGTGGCCAACCCCCTGCACGCCCAGGCGCCGGTGCCGCCGGTCGAGCCCTCGCCCTACTTCCCGTCGAGCCGGCGATTCCACGACCCCCTCATGCTGCGGATCGACGAGGTGCCCGAGGTGGCCGGCCTCGAGGGCGAGGCCCGCGAGCGCCTCGCCACGCTCGCCGAGCAGGCCAGGCCCGACCCCCACCGCATCGACCGCGACGCCGTGCAGGCCGCGAAGATGGCCGCGCTCGGCGAGGCCTTCGCCGCGATGCCCCCCGAGCGCCACGCCGCCCTCGAGGCCTTCGCCGCCGAGCAGGGTCCCGGCCTGCGCGACTTCGCGACGTTCTGCGCGATCGGCGAGGTCCACGGCGTGCCGTTCGGCACCTGGCCCGAGGAGCTGCGCCATCCCGACGCCCCGGCGGTCGCGGCGTTCCGCGAGCGTCACGCCGAGCGCGTGAGCTTCCACCTGTGGCTGCAGATGCTCTGCGGCGAGCAGCTCGGGGCCGCCCAGGACGCCGCCCGGCAGGCCGGCATGCGCCTCGGCGTCGTCCACGACCTCGCCGTCGGGGTCGACGCCGGCGGGGCCGACGCCTGGGCGCTGCAGGACGAGCTCGCCCTCGGCGTGACCGTCGGCGCCCCGCCGGACTTCTTCAACCAGCAGGGCCAGGACTGGGCCCAGCCGCCGCTGCTGCCCAACCGCCTGCCCGAGACCGGCTTCGCGCCGTTCCGCGACATGCTCGCCGCGGTGCTCCGGCACGCCGGGGGCATCCGCATCGACCACGTCATGGGGCTGTTCCGCCTCTTCTGGATCCCCGAGGGCGCGGCCCCCGCCGAGGGCACGTACGTGCGCTACCCCTCCGAGGACATGCTCGGCATCCTCGCGCTCGAGGCCCACCGCGCCGACGCCATCGTCGTCGGCGAGGACCTCGGCACCGTCGAGCCCGGGGTGCGCGAGACCCTCGCCGCCCAGCGGGTCCTCGGCTCGCAGGTGCTCTACTTCGAGCGTGACGACGCCGACGACTCCCGGCTGCGGCCGGCGTCGGCCTACCGCGAGACCGCCCTGGCCTCGGTCAGCACCCACGACCTGCCGACCGCGGCGGGGTGGTGGACCGGCGAGGACGTCCGCCTGCGCATCGAGCTCGGCCTGCTCGGCGAGGACGCCGACCCGGCTGCGGAGTGGGCCCGCAAGGACGCCGAGCGCGAGCTCATGCACCGGCACCTGCGCGAGGCCGGCCTCGTCGGCGACGAGCCCTCACTCGACGAGCTCGTCGTCGCGATGCACGCCTTCCTCGCCGAGACCCCCGCCCGGCTCGTCGCCGCGAGCCTCCACGACGCCGTCGGCGACCGGCGCCAGCCCAACCTGCCCGGCACCGTCACGATCTACCCCAACTGGCGGCTGCCCCTGGCAGTGCCCGACGACGACGCCGACGACGGCCACCGCGAGCTCGACCTCGAGGAGGCCCTCGCCCTTCCGCTGCTCGAGCGCGTCGTCACCGCGCTCGAGACACGGCGCCCGGGGCGGACGTGACTCAGCCGGCGGGACGATGGGGCCACCGGCCGGGCCGCCCGCACTGCGCCCTTTGCGCCCATGCACCCACAACGGGGAGGTCTGGCGTCCTCTAGTCTGCGCCGGCAGGGTCGCCGAGGGGACCGGGAGACGATGGTGAGCACGCGCGAGGGGACGCCGCCTGCGCCCGAGGGCGTCGAGGGCGAGGGGCAGACGATCCTCGTCGTCGACGACGAGCGGGCCGTGCGGTCGCTCTTCGCGACGGTGCTGCGCCGCAGCGGCTTCGAGGCGATCGAGGTCGCCAGTGGCGCCGAGGCGCTCGCCACGATCGGCCAGCGGCGCGTCTCCGCCATGCTCCTCGACAGCCGCATGCCGGAGATGGACGGCGTCGAGGTCCTGGCCAAGCTCCGCGCCGACGAGCGCACGCGCACGCTGCCGGTGATCTTCGTCACCGGCGAGGGCGAGGTCGACCGTCGGGTCCGCGCGCTCGAGGCCGGCGCCGACGACTACCTCGCCAAGCCGGTCTCCACCGCCGAGCTCATCGCCCGCGTGCGCGCCCAGCTGCGCGGCCAGGACGTCTGGACGCGGGTGCTCGAGGAGCGCATGCGCGAGCGCACCGAGCTCCTCGCCGACCTCACACGCCAGCGCTCCGGCGCCTCCCTCGAGGAGACCGCGACCGCGCTGGCCCGCCGCCTCACCGAGGAGAGCGGCATCGCCGGCGCGGCGATCGTGATGTTCTCCCACGACGTCACCGTGCCCGCCGCAGCCACCGGCCCCTTCGCCGAGGCGCTGCGCACCGGGCGGGCGCTGCCCCAGCGCCTGGCCCGCGGGCTCTACGAGCGTGCCCTGCGCGGCCCCTGGGTCGAGGGGGCCGACGCCCCCGAGGGCAGCGGTGGCCCCCGGGAGCGCCGCAAGCGCCGCCTCGAACTGCCCGACGGTGAGCACAGCGTGGCCTACACCCCGCTCGTGGCCGGCGAGGAGCTCCTCGGCGTCCTCGGCATCGTCGACGACGACACCGCCCGCGACGCCGCCAGCCGCCGTCTGGCCCTCGCCATCGACCTCGGCGAGGTCGTCGCCACGCTGCTGTCGGAGCAGCGCGACGCGTGGGGACAGCACGCGACCTCGCGCGAGGCGCTCCGGCGTGTCATCGAGGCCGAGGCCTTCACGACGGTCTTCCAGCCGATCCGCCGCCTTACCGACGCCGCCGCCATCGGCGCCGAGGCCCTCACGCGCTTCCACGACGGCGCCAGCCCCCAGGAGCGCTTCCTCGAGGCCGCCCGCACCGGCTGCGGGCTCGACCTCGAGACCGCGACGATGCGCCGCGCGCTCGAGCGCGCCCAGGCGCTGCCCGAGGCGTTGCTGCTCGGCCTCAACCTCTCCCCGCGCCTCGTCGTCGGCGATCCGGGGCTGCCCGACCGGCTCCGCGCCCAGCCCCGCGCGGTCGTCCTCGAGATCACCGAGCACGACCACATCGACGACTACGACGCCGTCAAGGCGGCGATGGCCTCCT
Organism: Egibacteraceae bacterium; assembly: GCA_046498405.1. GTDB lineage: Bacteria > Actinomycetota > Nitriliruptoria > Euzebyales > Egibacteraceae > T1Sed10-49. The sequence goes on along the minus strand of JAWOAS010000136.1, from coordinate 36,102 downwards.
TCGGGCCGTCGGTGCAGATCGCCGTCGACGACGCCGGTGCGGGCTACGCCTCGCTCATCCACGTCCTCACCCTCGCCCCCGACTGGGTCAAGCTCGACCGGCTCTGGGTCCACGGCATCGACGCCGACCCCGCGCGCCAGGCCCTCGTCGCGGGGCTCGTGCACTTCGCCCGCGAGACCGGCACCGCGCTCGTGGCCGAGGGCATCGAGACCACCACCGAGCTCGAGGTCCTCCGCGGGCTCGGCGTCGAGCTCGGACAGGGCTTCCTCCTCGACCACCCGAGCCCGCACCCCCGACTGGAAGCACCTCCCAGTTTCGGCTGACCGTGTCTCACCCTTGATGACACGCCTGGGGTTCAAGGTTGCGACCACCCGCGACGCGGGCTGCTGAGCGGCTCGTCGGGACCATCCGATCCCGCCGTGGCGGGGCGATCCGCGATCTGGGAACTACTGGGAGTCGAGGTGCTCGGCCGCCCAGTCCTCGAGGAGGCGCAGCGCCTGCTCACGGTCGATGGGACCGTGCTCGAAGCGGGCCTCGAGGAGCATCGCGCGGGCCTCGCCGACCGTCGGACCCGGTGGCAGCCCGAGGTGCTCCATGATCTCGTGGCCGTCGAGCGGCGGGCGGATCGCCGCGAGCTCCTCTTGCTCGCGCAGGCGCGCGATGCGCTCCTCGAGCTCGTCCATCGCCGACTGCAGGCGCTGGGCCTTGCGGCGGTTGGCGGTCGTCACGTCGGCCCGGGTCAGGGCGTTGAGCCGCCGCAGCTGCTCGTCGTCGCCGGCGTCGCGGACGTAGCGGCGCACGCCGGCGTCGGTCCACGGCGCGTCGGCGTAGCCGTGGAAGCGCAGGTGCAGCTCGACGAGGTGGCAGACCGCGTCGATCTCGGCCTTGGGGTAGCGCAGCGCACTGAGGCGCTCGCGGGCCATCCGCGCCCCGACGACGTCGTGGTGGTAGAAGGTCACCTTCCCGCCAGGGTGGAACCGGCGGGTGGCCGGCTTGCCGATGTCGTGCAGCAGCGCGGCCAGGCGCAGGATCCGGTCCTCGGCCGGGCAGCCCTCGACGACGGCGAGGGTGTGGGCGTAGACGTCCTTGTGGTGGTGCGCGGGGTCGCGCTCCATGCGCAGGGCCGGTATCTCGGGCAGGACGTGGTCGGCCAGGCCGGTGTCGACGAGGACGTCGATGCCGCGGGCCACCGCGGAGCCTGCGAGGAGCTTGTCGAGCTCGTCGCGGACGCGCTCGGCGGAGACCTCCTCGACGCGGGCGGCCATCTGCCGGGCCGCCCGGGCGGTGCCCTCGTCAGCGTGGGCGTCGAGCACGGCGACGAAGCGCGCGAGGCGCACCATCCGCAGCGGATCGTCGCCGAAGCTCGTGCGCGGGTCGATCGGCGTGCGCAGGATGCGGTCGCGCAGGTCGGCGAGGCCACCGAAGGGGTCGACGAAGCGGTGGCCGGGGGTCTTGACGGCCATCGCGTTCATCGTGAAGTCGCGCCGCGCGAGGTCCTCCTCGATCGTGCGCCCGAAGCGGACCTGGGGGTGGCGCGATCCCGGGGCGTACTCGTCGGAGCGGAACGTCGTGACCTCGAGGAAGGCCTCGCCCTTGCGGGCGCTGACGGTGCCGAACCGCGCGCCGGTGAGCCAGACGGTGTCGGCGAGCTCGCGGAGGGCGGCCTCGGTCTCCTCCGGCGGCGCCGAGGTCGCGAAGTCGAGGTCCTGGGCGCCGGGGCCCCGCAGGAGGGTGTCGCGCACCGTGCCGCCGACGAGGTAGAGCTCATGGCCGCGCTCGGCGAGGCGCGCGCCGAGCTCGTCGGCGAGCGGGTAGACCGCGACGAGCGCGGCGAGCTGCGCCTCCTGCGAGGCCATGACGTCGTGGGTCATCGCCGCCCCATGCTAGACGCCGGGCCGTCGTGCCCCCCGAGATGGACTCAGGAGGCGATGCCCGCGGCGCGGATCGCCACCCGCAGGTCGTGCGGGCTCGTCGCGCCCGACAGCGCGTCGCGGAGGGTGACCTCGCCACGGCGGTAGAGCTCGAGGAGGTGCTGGTCGAAGGTCTGCATGCCGTAGTAGCCGCCCTCGGCGATGGCCTCCCCGAGCGCGTCGGTCTGGTCGGGGTCGACGATGTGCTCGTGCAGGCGCGTCGTCATGACGAGGGCCTCGATGACCGCGATCCGCCCGCCGCCCGCGCGCGGCAGCAGCCGCTGGCTCACCACGCCCTTCAGGGCCGTGGCCAGCGACAGCCGGGCCTGGTGCTGCTGGTGCGGCGGGTAGAGGTCGATGATCCGGTTGACGGTGTCGGTGGCGTCGGAGGTGTGCAGCGTCGAGATGACGAAGTGGCCGGTCTCGGCGGCCTGCAGGGCCGCCTGGACGGTCTCGAGGTCACGCATCTCGCCGATGAAGATCACGTCGGGATCCTGGCGGGAGACCGACCGCAGGGCGCTGGCGAAGGTCTCGGTGTCGATGCCGACCTCGCGCTGGTCGATGATCGCGAGATGGTCGCGGTGGAGGATCTCGATCGGGTCCTCGACGGTGACGACGTGGCAGCGCCGCGTCGCGTTGATGTGGCTGAGCATCGCCGCGGTCGTCGTCGTCTTGCCCGAGCCCGTCGGCCCGGTCACGAGCACGAGCCCGCGGTGCTCCTCGGAGAGCCGGCGCACCGCCGGGGGCAGCCCGAGCTCGTCGAAGCCCTGGCTGCCGGGCAGCACGCGGCGCACGACGACGCCGACCGACCCGCGCTGACGGAACACCGCGACGCGGAAGCGCCCGACGCCGGCCAGCGAGTAGGCGAAGTCGGCCTCGGCCGAGCCGGCGAAGCGCTCGGCGCCGGCAGCCATGAGCTGCTCGGCGAAGCTGCCCGTCTCCTCGGGCGTGAGCGCCGGCAGGTCGCCGACCTCGGAGAGCTCGCCGTCGACGCGCACGTAGGCCGGGCCGCCGGCCTTGAGGTGCAGGTCCGAGCCCTGCTTGTCGACGAGGTACTGGAGGTAGTCGTGGACGTCGGTCACCGCTGGCTCCTCAGTGCGCGGGACACGCCGCTCTGCGGCGCCCTGCCGTCTCCATCGGCCGCGACCACCCGGGACTTGACCTCCTGCGCGTCTATCCTGCCGGGCATGTCGCGCTACCCGACGCGCCACGCGGTCTCGGCCGGCGGCCTCGTCATCGACGACCGGGCCGACGGGCGCTGGGTCGTGCTCATCGCCCGTCGCAACCAGGCCGGCAAGCTCCTGTGGAGCCTGCCCAAGGGCGGGCTCGAGGACGGCGAGGACCACGCGGCGGCGGCGCTGCGCGAGGTGCGTGAGGAGACCGGCCTGGCCTGCCGCATCACCGGCTCGCTCGGGGTCGTCGACTACTGGTTCGTCTGGCGCGAGGACGCGGTGCGCTACCACAAGTGGGTGCACTACTTCACGATGCGCCCCGAGGGCGGCAGCCTCGACGAGCGCGACGAGGAGGCCGACGAGGTCACCTGGCTGCCCTTCGAGGAGGCCGTCGAGCGCCTGAGCCACGACAACGAGCGCGCGCTCGTGCAGCAGACGCCCTCGATCGTGCCCCCAGCGTGAGCCGACGGGGCTCGACGCTCGTCGCCGCCGGGATCCTGCTGTCCCGCGTCGCCGGCTTCGTGCGGCTGCGGGCGATGGGCCACCTCTTCGCCACCGGCGGGGTCATCGAGTCCTTCAACGCCGCGTTCCGCATCCCCAACATCCTCCAGAACCTCCTCGGCGAGGGGGTGCTGTCGGCCTCGTTCATCCCCGTCTACAGCCGCCTGCTCGCCGAGGGCCGTGAGGAGGAGGCCGGACGCGTGGCCGGGGCGATCGCGGGCCTGCTCGCCGTCGTCGCCTCGGTCCTGGCCCTGCTCGGGGTGCTCGCCGCCGAGCCCCTCACCCGGCTCATCGCCCCGGGGTTCACCGGCCAGCGCTTCGAGCTCACCGTCACGCTCATGCGCGTCCTCTTCCCCGGCATCGGCCTGCTCGTCCTCAGCGCCTGGTGCCTCGGGGTGCTCAACAGCCACCGCCGCTTCTTCCTGTCCTACGTCGCGCCGGTGCTGTGGAACGGCGCGCAGATCGCCGCGCTCGTCGGCGCCGCCCTCGCCGGGCTGGCCCCCGCCTCGATCGCCGTCGCCCTGGCCTGGGGCGCCCTGGCGGGCAGCGCCCTGCAGCTCGGTGTGCAGCTGCCCCCGGTGCTGCGACTGCTCGGCGGGCTGCGCCCCAGCCTCGACGTCGGCCTCGAGGGGGTGCGGCGCACGCTGCGGGCCCTCGGCCCGGTCGTGGCCGGACGGGGGGTCGTCCAGGTCATGACCTACGTCGAGCTCGCCCTCGCGAGCCTGCTCGCCCTCGGCGCCGTCGCGGTGCTCGGCTTCGCCCAGCCGCTCTACATCCTGCCGGTGAGCCTCTTCGGGATGGCCGTGGCCGCCTCGGAGCTGCCCGAGCTCGCCGACCTCGGCGCCGACGAGGCCGAGCGGGTGCGCGAGCGGCTGCGGGCGGGACTGGCCCGCATCGCCTTCTTCGTCGTGCCGACCTCGCTCGTCTTCGTCCTCCTCGGCGAGGTCGTCGTCGCCGCGGTCTACGAGAGCGGCGCCTTCGGCGGGCTCGAGGCCCGGCTCGTGTGGCTGACCCTCGCCGGCTTCAGCCTCGGGCTGCTGGCCACGACCTCCTCGCGGCTGCTGCAGTCCTCGCTCTACGCCATCGGCCAGACGCGGGTGCCGGCCCTGGTCTCGGCCGGCCGTCTCGTGATCTCGGCGGGGCTCGGCGCGGCGATCATGCTCCAGCTCGACCAGTTCGCCCTCGGGCCCGGCGGGGGCATCGAGCTCGTCGGCGAGCTGCCGGCCACCGCCCCGCTGCCCGCCGAGCTGCGCGAGCAGGAGGGCCTCTACCGCCTCGGGGCCGTCGGCCTCGCCCTGGCCGCCGCGGTCGCGTCATGGGTGGAGTACGGCCTGCTGCGCCGGGCGGTGCGCCGGCGCACCGGCGTGGCCGTCGACCTCGGTGGCGGCACGCTCGGCCGGGTCACCGCGGCCGCCACCGCTGCGGTCGCCCTCGGCGTCGTCCTCGCCCTGGCCACCAGCGAGCTGCACCCGCTGCTGCGCGCCCCCCTCGTGCTCGGCCCCGCCGGCCTGGCCTACCTCGGTCTGGCCCGGGCGCTCGGGCTCGAGGAGCTGCCGCCGTTGCGCGGACTGCTGCGCCGCCGCGGGGGCCCGCAGGCAGGCCCGGGCGGGCCGGAGGGGCCCGAGGGCCCGCCCGACGGCGACGAGCCGGGAGACGGCCCTTCAGGAGGCCCGCCGTCGCGCCGATGACCATGCCAGCAGCGGCGCGGCGCAGGCCGCGCCCGGCGACGGGCCAAGCGATGGGAGAGCGCGGCGACATCATCCTCGAGGGGCTCGCCCGGACGGTGGGCGGGCTGCTCCTCGTCGCGCTCCTCGCCTTCGAGGTCGGCGCGGTCGTCGTCAACGCCGTCCAGCTCGACGACGCGGCGCGACGGGCCGCTCGGGATGCCGCGAGCGCCCTTGAGACCCGCGGCAGCCTCGCCGCCGCCGAGGTGGCCGCCGACGACGTCGCCACCGACCTCGACGACTGCCACGTCGTCGAGGTCGCCCTCGAGGAGGACGGCGTGGCGGTGACGCTGACCCGGCCCGCCCCGCTCATGCTCGCCGGGCGCGTGGGCCCGATCGCCGAGCACACGGTCGGCAGCGCGACCGCCCGGGCGCCAACGGACCTGTGAGGCCGCCCCCGACTAGACTCGGCGCAGGCGCGGCGCCGCGAGCCGGCGCCGCCCCGCCGACCCGACGCCTCCGGTGGAGGACATGCTCGAGGACGACCGCGTGACGCAGGCGCCTGCCGAGGCCCTGCCGTTCCGTCGCGTCCTCGGTGGGCGCTACCTCCTCGAGGAGCGCATCGCCGTCGGGGGCATGGCCAGCGTGTGGCGGGCGCACGACGAGACCCTGCGGCGCACCGTCGCGGTCAAGCTCCTCCACGACCACCTCGCCGCCGACGAGGACCTCCGCGAGCGCTTCCGGCGCGAGGCCGTCGCCGCGGCCAAGCTCGGCCACCCCGGCATCGTCGGCCTCTACGACACCGGCGAGCACCCCGAGGCGACGTACCTCGTCATGGCCTACGTCGAGGGGCCGACCCTCCGCGACCTCCTCGCCGAGCGGGGGCGGCTCGAGGTGGGCGAGGCCGCCGCGGTCACGACCCAGGTCGCCGAGGCCCTCTCCTACGCCCACGCGCGCGGCCTCGTCCACCGCGACGTCAAGCCGGCGAACATCCTCCTCGAGGTCGAGGGCGGCGCGAGGATCGCCGACTTCGGCATCGCCAAGGTCGCCGAGTCCGCGCGCGACCTCACCCAGACCGGCACGGTGCTCGGCACCGCGGCCTACGTCGCCCCCGAGCAGGTCCGCGGCGAGGCGGTCGACGGGCGGGCCGACGAGTACGCGCTGGCGTGCGTGCTCTACGAGGCCGTCAGCGGGCGCCGCCCCTTCGAGGCCGAGTCGGCGATGACGATGGCCGCGCAGCGCCTCAACGAGGACCCGCTGCCGCTGCGGGCGGTGCGCCCCGACGTCCCCCGCGGCCTCGACGGCGTCGTCATGACCGCGCTGGCCCGCGACCCCGACGACCGCTACCCCGACCTCGCCGCCTTCGCCCGCGCGCTCGAGCCGTGGGCGGGAGCCGCGCCGGTCATCGAGCGCGAGCCGGCCGTGCCGGCCCCCGACGACGCCGACGACGAGGCCGCCCCGGCCGGGGGGCTCTCCCGCGGGTTCGTGCGCTCCGAGCGCACCTGGCTCGCGCCGGTCACCGCGCTGCTCGTCGTCGCGATCGCCCTCACCGCGGTCGGGCTCGCCGCGGGGGTGCTCGAGTCGACGAGCGTCCCGGCGCTGACGGCCACGGCGGTCGACGAGGGCGGGCCGGCCCAGGCGGTGCCGCTCGACGCCGAGGCGCTCACGTCCTTCGACCCCGAGGACGTCGAGGGCTTCGTCGGCGGCGATGGCGTGGAGAACGACGCGCTGCTGGCCAACCTCGTCGACGGCGACCCCGACACCGCCTGGCGCACCGAGCGCTACGACGACCCCGCCTTCGGCAACCTCAAGCCCGGCGTCGGCGTCGTCGCCGACCTCGGCAGCCCGCACGCCCTCGCGACCGCGCAGGTGACCACGCCCACCGAGGGCATGAGCTTCGAGCTGCGCGTGGCCGACGAGCGGCACGACGACCCCGAGGCGTGGGAGGTCGCCGCGCGCGTCGACGACGCCGCCCCGCGGGAGGAGCTCGATCTCGGCGGCGTCGAGGCGCGCTACGTCCTGCTCTACGTCGTGCCCGATCTCGTCGTCGAGGAGGACGGCACGGTCGCGGCGGTCTCCTCGCTCGAGCTGCGGGGCGAGCCCCGTTGAGGCGGCCGCCGCACGCGGGCCGCGCACCGCTCGCTGGACGGTCGACCGTCTCGACCGTGCGGAATAGCCTTCGCCGTCGCGTCGTTGGACGGCGCGGACGACCGTGGACCGCGCACGCCGCGACCCGCGCGTGACACCGCGACCAACAGGACAGCCGACCATGGACGACATCCGCAACGTCATCATCGTGGGCTCGGGCCCGGCGGGTCTGACCGCCGCGCTCTACGCCGCGCGCGCCGACCTCTCGCCCCTCCAGATCGAGGGCCGCGAGGCCGGTGGGCAGCTCATGCTCACCACCGAGGTCGAGAACTTCCCGGGCTTCCCCGACGGGATCATGGGCCCGGCGCTCATGGCCGACATGCGCAAGCAGGCCGAGCGCTTCGGCACCGAGCTGCTCACCGCCGACGTCGACAGCGTCGACCTCAGCGCCCGACCCTTCACCGTGAGCGTCGGCAGCGACGTCCACCGCGCCCACAGCGTCATCATCTCGACGGGCGCGACCGCGCGCTGGCTCGGCCTGCCCAACGAGCAGCGCCTCATCGGCAAGGGCGTCTCGAGCTGCGCGACCTGCGACGGGTTCTTCTTCCGCGACCGCGAGCTCGTCGTCGTCGGCGGTGGCGACTCGGCGATGGAGGAGGCGACGTTCCTCACGAAGTTCGCCTCGCGCGTCGTGATCGTCCACCGGCGCGACGAGCTGCGCGCCTCGAAGATCATGCAGGAGCGGGCCTTCAAGAACGACAAGATCGACTTCGTCTGGAACGCCGTCGTCGAAGACGTGCTCGGCGACAGCGTCGTCGAGGGGGTCCTGCTGCGCGACACGACGACCGGCGAGAGCTGGGAGCACCGCACCGACGGGCTCTTCCTCGCCATCGGCCACGACCCCACGACCGGGCTCTTCCAGGGCCAGGTCGACCTCGACGACGAGGGCTACATCGTCGTCGACGAGCCGAGCACGTACACGAGCGTGCCCGGGGTCTTCGCCGCCGGCGACGTCGTCGACCGGACCTACCGCCAGGCGGTCACCGCGGCGGGCACCGGCTGCCGCGCGGCGATGGACGCCGAGCGCTGGCTCGCCGGTGAGGGCCTCGTGGGCTAGCTCGCCCCTCCGCCCGCGCGGCCGGAGCCGCGAGCCCGCAGCGCACCGCGGCCGGGACGAGCCCGTCGGGCGGTGGCCGCGCAGCGCGGCCAGATCGTTTGGCAGATCGAGATATTGGCCGTAGCATGGCGTGCGATGTCGCGCCGATCGCGCGCGACATGGTGTGGTGCGCATGTCCCCCCGTCATGCGGACCACCCGACGAGGGGCGCTACGGCGCCCCTCGTCGCGTCTCGCGGGCTCGGTGGCACGACCGACGACGCCTGCTGGGGTCGCTGCGGGGAATACCCTCGAGGCCGAGGCTGTTTGGCGCAGCGGCGACGACGATGGAGGTTGGAGATGAGCAAGGCCACGCCCGTGACCGACCGCGACTGGGACCGCGAGGTCCTCGGAGCCGACAAGCCCGTGCTCGTCGACTTCTGGGCGGAGTGGTGCGGACCCTGCCGCATGGTCAGCCCCATCGTCGACGAGATCGCCGGGGAGCGGGCCAGCGAGCTCAAGGTCATGAAGATCAACGTCGACGAGAACCCCAACGTGGCCCGCAAGTACAAGGTCATGTCGATCCCGACCCTCATGCTCTTCAAGGACGGCGGCGAGGCCAAGCGCATCGTCGGTGCCCGTGGCAAGGGCCAGATCCTCTCCGAGGTCGAGCGGGTCGTGGGCTGAGCCCACGTCCCCCGAGCGGGTCGGCGTCGCCAGCGCGCCGGTAGACTCCCGGCCGTGACCCCTCCCGCCTCCCGACCGAACGTCCCGCTCATCGCGCGGGGCGCGCGCGGCGCCGCGGTGCGCGACGTCCAGCGGCGGCTCGTCCACGCCGGGCACGCCGAGCTCGCCGTCGACGGCGCGTTCGGCCCCGACACCGACACCGCGGTCCGCGACTTCCAGCGGCGCCGCGGCCTGGCCGCCGACGGGATCGTCGGGCCCGAGACGTGGCGGGCACTCGTCGACGCCGGCTTCAGCCTCGGCGACCGTCTGCTGTGGCACTCCGCGGTGCTCATGCGCGGCGACGACGTCCTCGAGCTCCAGCAGCGGCTCAACCAGCTCGGCTTCGACGCCGGACCCGAGGACGGCCTCTTCGGGCCGCTCACGCGGGGGGGCGTCGAGGAGCTCCAGCGCAACATCGGCATCGCCGTCGACGGGCTTGCCGGCCCGGTGACCGTCCAGGCACTACGACGGCTGCACCGCGACCACCACGCCCCCGGGCTCGCCGCTCAGCTGCGCCAGCGCGAGGCGCTGCGGCGCCTGGCGGCCCGTGGCCTCTCCGGCGCGCGCCTGGCCGTCGACCCCGCACTGGGACCCGACGCCGAGATCACCCCGAGCCGCAGCGCGCCCGCCCACGAGATCACCTGGGCGATCGCCAACCGCACCGCTGCCCGGCTCTCCGCGCTCGGCGCGCAGGTCACGCTGACCCGTGGGCCACGGACGACGCCGACGCCCCGACAGCGCGCCCGGCTCGCCAACGAGCTCGCCGTCGACGTCGGGCTCTCGATCAGCGTCAACGCCCACGGCAACCCCGTGGCCCGCGGCGCCGCGAGCTACTACTTCGGATCCGAACGACTCGTCTCCGACGCGGGTCGGCAGATCGCCGCGCTCGCGCAGCGCGCCCTGCTCGAGGAGGGCTTCGGTCCGGACTGCCGCAGCCATGCCCGCACGTGGACGATCCTGCGGGAGACCCGCATGCCCTTCGTCGTCGTCGAGCCGGGCTTCGTCACCGCACCGGAGGACGCCGCCCGACTCGCCGACCCCGTCGAGCAGGACCGCATCGCCGGGGCGCTCACCCGCGCGCTCCGGCAGTTCCTCCACGCCGAGGCCAGGGGGACGCTGGCCGCCCCGTCGGCGACGTAGGCAGCGTCGGCGCCTCGCCCGGCCGCGCGACCCGGCGCGCGGTCTCCCGCAGCGCGGCGAGCACCCGCTCGCGCAGCCCCGGAAGCTGGCGCAGGTCGAGGCGCACGACCGTGCGCCGCACGCCGAGGCGGACGGGACGGAAGCCCAGCGACGCGAGCAGCGTCAGGCGCGGATGGCAGGGATCGGCGCGGCCGTGGGAGGCCACCGCCTCGAGGCCTCGCAGCTGCCACGCCGCGGCCCGGGCGGCGGCGGCGCGCACGAGCGCGCCGGCCGCCTCGACGTCGTCGTCGTCGGCGAGCCAGAGCTGGGCGAGGACCGCGGCATCGGCCGCGGTGACGCCGAGCGCCCCGGCGCGCGGGAACGCCCCGGGCGGGCCGAGCAGGGCCCAGGCACGCACGGGGTCCTGCCCGACGCCGAGCGCGACGGGGTGCCAGCGACGGCCGGCGGCGCGCCACCACGCGTCCTTCGCACGGGCCGCGCCCTCGGCCTCGGACGCCGGCACATGTGGGCCACGCCGGCCGTCCTCGAGCTCCCAGTACGTGCAGGAGCGACAGGGCTCGGGCAGCTCCGAGGCGGTGAGGGGGCGTGGGCGGGGGGCAACGGGCGGCATCGTCGCTCGCAGATCAGCCGGACTCGGCGATCGGGCCGGTGCTCAGAGGGCGTCGACCTCGTCGGGGGCCGGCAGATCGGGCAGGGGGCGTGGCCGCAGCAGCGCGGCGAGGAGGCCGAGCACCGCCCCGAGCAGGAGCGCGAGCAGGGCCCGGCGCACCGGATGGGGGCCGAGCGTCGAAGGCTCGCCGGTCGCCGTCGGTGCCGTGGCCATCGCTGACCTCCTCGTGCGGCCGCAGGGGTGCGCCATGCCAGTCTAGGAGGCCGCTGGCCCGCCGGTCGGGGCGGGCGCCGACCGCGCGTGTACCCTCGGGCGATCGCGACTGACCTGGGAGCCACCGTTGAGCGAGATCCGCCTCGACCCGAACATCTCACGGTACGCCACCCGCACCCGCGGCATGACCGCCTCGGAGATCCGCGCGCTCTTCGCCGTGGCCAACCGCCCCGAGGTGGTCTCCCTCGCGGGGGGGATGCCCTACGTCGGGGCCCTCGACCACGAGGCCGTCGCCGAGGTCACCCGGCGCGTCATCGTCGAGGACGGCGACGTCGCCCTGCAGTACGGGGGTGGGCAGGGCCATGACGGGCTGCGGGAGCAGCTCGTCGAGGTCATGGCCGCCGAGGGCATCACCGGCCACGCCGACGACCTCGTCGTGACGACCGGAGGCCAGCAGGGCCTCGACCTGCTCGGCAAGCTCTTCCTCGATCCCGGTGACGTCGTCCTCGCGGAGGGCCCGTCCTACGTCGGGGCCCTCGGGGCCTTCTCCGCCTACGAGGCCGAGGTCCGCCACGTCGACATGGACGAGGACGGGCTCATCCCCGCCCGCCTCGGCGAGCACCTCGAGCGCCTGCGCGCCGAGGGGCGACGGGCGAAGTTCCTCTACACCGTGCCCAACCACCAGAACCCCGCAGGGTGCTCGCTGTCGGCGGCGCGGCGCGAGGAGATCGCCGCGATCTGCGAGTCAGAGGACCTCCTCATCATCGAGGACAACCCCTACGGGCTCCTCGACTTCAAGGCCGAGCTGCGGACGTCCTTCCGCGAGCTGGCCCCCGAGCGGACGATCTACATCGGGACCCTCTCGAAGGTCTTCTCCTCGGGCATCCGGGTCGGCTGGGTCGCCGCCGCAGGACCGATCCGCGACAAGCTCGTCCTCCTCAAGGAGGGGGCCGACCTCTGCCAGTCCAACCTCACCCAGCTCGTGGCCGAGCGCTGGCTGCGCACCCAGCCCTGGCAGGAGCAGATCGCGACCTTCCGCGAGCTCTACCGCGAGCGCTGCGACGCGATGCTCGCCGAGCTCAGCGCCGAGATGCCCGCCGGGGCGACCTGGACGGTGCCCACCGGCGGGTTCTTCGTCTGGCTCGGGCTCCCCGACGGCATCGACGCGCGCGAGCTCCTCGCCAAGGCGCTCAACGCCCGGGTCGCCTACGTCCCGGGGGGTGCCTTCTACGCCGACGGTGGCGGGCAGCACCACGCGCGGCTGTCGTTCTGCTATCCACCGCCCGACCGCATCCGTGAGGGGGTCCGCCGGCTCGGCGAGGTCCTGCGCACCGAGCTCGAGCTGCGGTCGGCGATCTACGGAGGCTGATCATGGGATCCCATCACGTCGCGGTCCTCGCCGGCGGTCTCAGCCTCGAGCGTGAGGTGAGCTTGAGGTCGGGTCGCCGCGTGGCCGAGGCCCTGACCTCGCGGCACTTCGACGTTGACGAGCTCGATCTCGACAGTGGCCTCGTGCCGCGGCTGCGCCGGGGCGATCTCGACGCCGTCGTGCTCGCCCTCCACGGCCGGTCGGGTGAGGACGGCACGGTCCAAGCGCTGCTCGAGCTGCTCGACGTGCCCTACACCGGCCCAGACGCGACCGCCTCGGCCCTGGCCTGGGACAAGGCCGTCTTCAAGGGCATGCTCGCCCGTCGGGGCGTGCCGACGCCGCCCTGGGTGACGATCACCTCCGACGCGATCCGCGACCTCGGGGGCGCCGCCGCGCTCGATGCCTTCGAGGAGCGCCTCGAGGGGCCCCTCGTCGTCAAGCCGTCCCAGGGCGGGGCGTGCATGGGGGTGCGCTTCGTCGACTCCGGCAGCGGCCTCCACGAGGCGCTCGTCGCGGCCTTCAGCTACCACGACGTCGTCGTCGTCGAGCAGTTCGTCGGCGGGACCGAGGTCGCGATCACGATCCTCGACGGCGAGCCCCTGCCCGCGGTCGAGATCCACCCGAAGGTGGGGCGCTACGACTTCTCGGCCCGCTACACCTATGGCGCGACGGACTTCTACGCCCCGGCACGGCTCGACGACGAGACGATCGCCCGCGCCGAGGAGGCCGCGCTCGAGGCCTGGACGCTGACGGGCTGCCGCGACATCGCGCGGGCCGACCTCATCGTCGGCGACGACGGCACCCCGTGGATCCTCGAGCTCGACACCTGCCCCGGCATGACCGAGACCTCGCTCGTGCCGATGGCCGCGAACGCCGCCGGGCTCTCGTTCCCCGACCTCTGCGAACGGCTCGTCACCCTCACCCAGCGTCGGGGGTGAGCCCGCCGGGGGTCGCCAGCTTCCGTACGCCCCTCAGCGGGGGGTAGCCCGACCCTCGGGACGAGGCGCTCCGGCCCGCAGCGGGGCTCTCAGCGCATCGTCCCAGGTCAGGGGCCTTCGTCGGTGAGCGGCTCGCCCGTCCCACGGCTGAGGATCCCGAGGAGGCGCTCGAGGTCCTCCGAGCCGGAGAACTCGATGAGGAGCCGGCCCCGGTGGGCGTCGCCCTGGACCGCGACCTTCGTCGCGAGGACATCGCTGAGCCGGCGCTCGACATGCGCGAGCGGGCGGGGCGTCGGTGGCCTCCGCCGCGGCGGTTCGTCGTCGGACCCGTCCTCGTCGTCACCGGCGAGGAGCTCCCGGACGAGCTCCTCGGTGGCGCGCACGCTCAGGCCCTCGGCGACGACCCGATGGGCGAGGCGCTGTTGGAGCGCCGCGTCCGGCAGGGCGAGCAACGCCCGCGCATGCCCGGCACGCAGGGCACCGGTGGCCACGCGCTGCTGGAGGTCGGGCGGCAGCGAGAGGAGCCGCAGCGCGTTCGTGATCGCGGGCCTCGACCGGCCGAGCCGCTCGGCGAGCGCATCGTGGGTGAGGCCGAAGTCGTCGAGGAGCTGTTGGTAGGCCGCCGCCTCCTCGAGCGGGTTGAGGTCGGTGCGGTGGATGTTCTCGACGAGCGCCTCGGTGAGCAGCGAGGCGTCGTCGGTCTCCCGCACGATCGCGGGGATCTCCTCGAGGCCGGCCAGCCGTGCCGCCCGCGTCCGGCGCTCACCGGCGATGAGCTCGTAGCGGTGCTCCCCGGCGGCGCGGACGAGCACGGGCTGGAGCATGCCGACCTGCCGCAGGCTGTTCGCGAGCTCCTCGAGCGCGGCCTCGTCGAAGTCGCCACGCGGCTGCCGTGGGTTACTCGCGACCTGGCTCACGCGGATGCGCCTGAGCCCCGACTGGCCTTGGGCCGCGGCGGGGATGAGGGCATCGAGCCCACGACCGAGGCCGGCGTGTCGCGTCATGACGAGCGTCCTCCTTCTCGGGGCGCGGCCGGGTCGCCGTCGAGCCGGTCGACGAGCTCCCTCGCAAGCCGATGGTAGGCCACCGATCCGCGGCTTCCCGGGTCGAAGACCGTGATGGGCTGACCGTACGACGGGGCCTCCGCCAGGCGCACCGAGCGCGGGATGCGGGTGTGGAAGACCCGGTCGCCGAAGTACTCGATGACCTCGCGGACGACCTGGTCGCTCAGCCGTGTGCGCCCGTCGTACATCGTGAGGATGTAGCCCGTGAGGTCGAGGCCGGGATTGAGGTTGCTGCGGATGAGCTCCGCGTTCTGGTGGAGGGCGCCGAGGCCCTCGAGGGCGTAGTACTCGCACTGGATCGGGACGAGGACGCCATCGGCCGCGGTGAGCGCGTTGACGGTGAGGAGGCCCAGGCTGGGCGGGCAGTCGATGATGATGAGGTCGAAGTCCTCGCGGACGGAGCTCAGGGCCGTGCGCAGCTTCTGCTCGCGATTGAAGGCGCTCACGAGTTCGATCTCGGCTCCCGCGAGATCGATGTTCGACGGCACGAGGAAGAGGTTGCGCAGGGCGGTCGGCTCGACGACGTCCTCCATCGGCACGCCGTCGAGGAGGATGTCGTAGACGGTGTGCGCGGCGTCATGCGCGCGGATCCCGACCCCTGAGCTCGCGTTGCCTTGGGGATCGAGGTCGATGAGGAGGACCCGTCGCGGAAGCTGGGCGAGCGCCGCGGCGAGGCTCACCGCCGTCGTCGTCTTCCCGACCCCGCCCTTCTGGTTGGCGATCGTGATGACCGTGGCCTGGCCCTCGCCCGCAGCGCCGTGCGCGGGGGCGACGGCGCCATCGCTGTCCATGCAGCCCTCGTTCTGCCGTCATCGGTGTGGACCGGTTTCACGTGGAACACCCTCGGCCCGACGCGCGGCGTTTCACGTGGAACCTGGCGCTGCCTCGCTGACCGGCACCGCCCACGCACGACGCCGCTCAGCCCTCGAGCGGTCGGGACCGCGGGACGCCGTCGGCCCGTGGGACCCCGTGAGGGACGGGTCCCTCGGCCCGCATCCTAACAAGCCACGTTGCCCGGGCGACGCGAGGCACCGCCTCGGCCCGCACGTCAGCGATCCCGAGGCGCGGGGCGAGGTCCTCGAGGATCGGGACGCACGACGGCCCATCCTCCCCGCGCACGACGACGGCCTCCCCGCCGTGACGCACGAAGCCCCGGAGGAGCTCCACGCTCACGCTCACCGGCCCGACGGCCCGCGCGACCGCGCCGTCGTACCGCCCCCGATGCTCACCGTGGCGGGCGAGCGCTTCGGCGCGGCCCGCCACGGCCACGGCGTTGGCCACACCGAGCGTCTCGATGAACCCGGCGACGGCCTCGATCTTCTTCCGTGTCGCGTCGAGGAGCACGACCGTCGCCGCGGGAGCGAGCACGGCGAGCACGAGGCCCGGCAAGCCCCCTCCCGTGCCGACGTCGATCCACCGCTCACCGTCCCGCACCCCGAGGTGCTCGGCGATGCGGGCGGATTCGCCCACGTGGCGCTCCCAGGCCCGCTCGCGGTCGGCGGGGGAGAGGAGGTTGTGCGGCGCGTCGGTGAGCAGCGCGGCGTAGCGCTCGAGCCGCCGGCGCTGCTCGTCATCCATCACGCGGTCCTCGCGTCGACCCCGCGGCTGCGGGCCCGCGTCCGCGACGGGGGTGGACCCAACGTCACACCGCCGCGGGTACGCAGGGTCCGTCGCCGGAGCCGGTCATCGGCAGCGCGACGCCACGCGTCGGACCACGGGCGCTGTGCGGGCCGCGGGCGCCGCGCGGTCCACAGCGCGCACGACCGCGAGGGGTCGTCGCCCGACCCGGCGCTGCCGTAGCCCCTCTAGTCCTCGGCTGGGTGGATGACGACGCGCCGCCGTGGCTCGTTGCCCTCGCTCGTGGAGGTCACACCGCCGGCCTTGGCGACGACGTCGTGCATCATCTTGCGCTCATAGGGATCCATCGGCTCGAGGCGGACGGGCTCGCCGTGCTCGCGCACCTCGGCGATCGCGTCGCGGCACTTCTCCCGGAGCTTCTCGAGCTGGCGCTCCCGGTAGCCCTCGACGTCGACCCGCACGTGGGACCGCCGCTCGGTACGGCGCTGCGTGGCGCACCGCACGAGCTCCTGCAGCGCGTCGAGGGTCGCCCCGCGCCGCCCGATGAGGAGCCCACTGCCGACCTCGTTGATGTTCACGAGGGCCTGGTCCTCCCGGACGACGATCTCGATGTCGCCCGGCAGGGAGAGGAGGTCGAGCATCCCCTCGACGAAGTCAGCGGCGATCTCCGCTTCCTCGTCGAGTTGGTCGAGCCGCTCCTGGGGGCTGAGCTCCTGGTCGTCACCGCCCTCGTCGGGCCGCGTCGTCTCGGTGTTCGTCTCCGTCACGGGTTCCTCCTCGATCGGAGTGGTCGCGGGTGGGTCATCGTCCGGCGTCGCCTCGGCGACGTCGGATGGCGCAGGCGTCGCCGACGCCCCGCCCTCCTCCTCGGAGGGCACAGGCTCGGCGCTCGCGGGCCCGGATGGGCCCATCCCCGCCATCGGGGGCGGTACCGCCTCGGCCGCGGTGGGTGGCGCATCGCCGGACGCCTCGACGGTCGTCGCCGGCGGCGCGGCATCCTCGATCCAGACGCGGACGAGCGCCGGGCGCGTGCCGGTGAGGAGGCTGCGCTTCGGGGCTGAGAGCACCTCGGCGCGGACCTGCGAGGGCTTGACGCCCATCGTCGCTGCCCCGGTCGCGATGGCCTCGACGACCGTGCTCCCACGCGCCTCGACGCTGCGTGCCACGATGCCGTGCTCCTCGTTCGTCACGCCTTCGGCTTCTCGGTCTCGACCTCGACGTTGCGGAACATGAAGAACTGCTGACCGATCGTCCAGCCGTTCGTCGTGACCCAGTAGATGAGGACGCCCACGGGGATGTTGAACGACACGACGAAGAGCATGACCGGCAGGGCGTAGAGCAGGACCTTCTGTTGCGGCATCTGCGAGGAGGCGGGGTTCTTCGCCATCATCTGACGCTGCTGGTAGTACGTCGACGCCGCCATGAGCACGACGAGGAGGAACGCCCCCCAGCCAGCCTCCATCGGCAACGCGGCGAGGCTGTCGACGAAGAAGAAGCGGGCGGTGTCGAGCTCGGGGATCCGGTCGGTGAAGAGCAGCCTGAAGAGCGCGAGGAAGATCGGCGCCTGGGCGAGGAGCGGCAGGCACCCCCCCATGGGGTTGACGTTGTGCTCCTTGTAGAGGCTCATCATCGCCTCTTGCTGCCGCTGGCGCTGCGCCCGGTACTTCTCCGGGTCGGTCTTCATGAGGCCCTTGTCGACCTTGTACTTGCTCTGGAGCTTCTTGATCTCGGGCTGGATCTTCTGCATCCCGCGCATCGAGTTGACCTGCTTGATCGTCAACGGCAGCAGGATGATCCGCACGACGACGGTGAGCATGATGATCGCGAGCGCCCACGAGTAGTCACCCGAGAACCCGACGACGGCGTCGTGGAAGAACCGGAGGACGACCCCGAGGGCGTCGATGAAGCTGCCACCGAGTTCCAAGAGCGTGCTCACGATTGGGGCTCCTTGTCGCGCGGCGGGCGCCGGGCGGGCGGCACGCGGTCGATGCCGCCGGGGTTGAAGGGGTGGCATCGGCTGACCCGCTTCACCGCGAGCCACCCCCCTCGCAAGGCCCCGTGGCGACCCAGGGCCTCATAGGCGTACGCCGAGCACGTCGGCGCGAAGCGGCAGCGCGGTGGCCCCGGGCGGGGAACCGCTTGGTACCCGCGCACGAGCGCCCGCAGCGCCCGCGCGAGGGGACCGGGGCGTCGCGTCGGCTCACCCACGACGTCTCGCACCGCGCTCGGGGAGCGGTCCCGCGAGGCGCGCGACCTCGTCGCGCACCTCGTCGAAGGGCGCGTGCACGGCGCTCGGACGGGCGATGACGACCGCGTCACGACCTCGTGGCGCCGGGGTCGCCGCCGCCGCGGCCCGCAGGCGCCGCTTCGCACGGTTGCGCTCGACCGCCGTGCCCACGCGCTTGCCGGCGACGACGGCGACACGGGGATCGCCCTCACCACGGTCATGGAGATGGACATCGACGTGCTCACCCCGCCACCGCTGTCGCTGGGCGAGCACCTCCCGGATGTCACTGCTGCGCCGCAGGCGCCCGACGCGGCAACCTGTCGACGCTGCCAACTTCACCGTGCCCGCCCGTCGATCAGACAGTGAGGCGCTTGCGGCCCTTGGCGCGGCGCCGCGCGATCGTCGCCTTGCCCCCACGGGTGCGCATGCGGGCGCGGAAGCCGTGCCGGCGGTGCCGGCGGCGGTTCTTCGGCTGGTAGGTGCGCTTCATCGTGGTGCTCGCAATCAGGGCGGCAACGGGCTGCCGCACCGGTCGGAGATCATGGGTGCGGGGGCACCGGACCCCCGGGTCACTCGGGCGCACCGCGCTCGCGACGTCCGTCACGGGGTGATCGGGATCCACGGTGGGGCGATCGAGTAGCAGCCACGCGCCCGGTGCGCACCGTTCAACAGTGGGTCGCGCCCACCGCGGTGCGCAGGCTACTCCGCCGACCGCGCGCCCGCAACAGCGCGGGCACGGCGCGCCCTCACGTCGCTGGGGCCTCGTGGGCGCGCGCTCGGCCACCTGTGGACGCCGCTTGCACGGCGCGCGCGGGCGTCCCTATACTCACCGTCCTGCCACGTTCGCACGGAAGGCCCCACCCGGGGAGTCGCGCGAGCGCCAGCACCACTCCCGGGCAGAGCCGCTTCCCCGGTGCTACACGACGTCGATGGCGGCGATCCGCACCCCGGTCCACCGGGCCACAGCGCAGCGCTGCACGAGGGGATCCACATGCTGTGGACAACTCTGTGGACGCCGCGCTGCCGTGCGACCACCGTCGTGACGAGAGGACGGTTCCGTGTACGACACCGGCGCGATCGACCTCGACGACATCTGGCGCGAGGCCCTCGTCGCCCTCCAGACCGAGCTCACCGGCGCCGCCCAGCGCGCCTGGCTCGACGAGACCGAGGCGGTGGGCTTCAGCGAGGACACCGTCGTGCTCGCCACCCCTCACGCCTTCGCCCGCGAGCAGCTCGACTCGCGCTACCACGGCGCGCTGCGTGACGCCCTGAGCCGCGCGGCCGGGCGTCCGCTCAGCGTCGTCATCACCGTGCGCCCCGAGCCCGCCGCAGCGCCGGAGGCGGCGGCTGCCGAGCACCGCGCGTCCGAGGCCGCCCCGCGGCATGACTACGCCCCGGAGTCCTTCCCAACCCAGAGTGCGCAGGGCAGCGTCCTCAACGACAAGTACACCTTCGACCACTTCGTCATCGGGGCGAGCAACCGCTTCGCCCACGCCGCGGCGTTCGCGGTGGCCGAGGCGCCCGCCAAGGCCTACAACCCCCTCTTCGTCTACGGCGGAGCCGGCCTCGGCAAGACCCACCTCCTCCAGGCCGTCGGCCACTACACCGCGAGCCTCTACCCGCAGATGCGGGTGCGGTACGTCACCTCCGAGCAGTTCACCAACGAGTTCATCGACGCGATCTCCAACGGCCGGCAGATGCCCTTCCAGCGGCGCTACCGCGACGTCGACGTCCTGCTCATCGACGACATCCAGTTCCTCGCCACCAAGGAGCGGACCCAGGAGGAGTTCTTCCACACCTTCAACGCGCTGCACAACGCCGAGAAGCAGATCGTCATCTCCTCGGACCGACCGCCCAAGCAGATGGGCCAGCTCGAGGAGCGCCTGCGCACGCGCTTCGAGTGGGGCCTCATCGTCGACGTGCAACCGCCCGACCTCGAGACGCGCCTGGCGATCCTGCGCAAGAAGTCCGCCCACGAGCGGCTCAACGTCCCCGACAACGTCCTCGAGCTCATCGCCAGCCGCATCTCCTCGAACATCCGCGAGCTCGAGGGGGCGCTCATCCGGGTCACGGCCTTCGCCAGCATCCAGGGCAGCGACGCGAGCCTCCAGCTCGCCCAGATGGTCCTCAAGGACCTCTTCCCCGAGGCGGGCAGCTCGCAGATCTCGGTGAGCCACATCATGAACGAGACGGCGACGTACTTCGGCGTGACGATCGACGACCTCTGCTCGACGAGCCGGACCCGCCAGCTCGTCAGCGCCCGTCAGATCGCGATGTACCTCACGCGCGAGCTCACCGAGCTCTCCCTGCCCAAGATCGGGCAGGCCTTCGGCGGCCGGGACCATACGACGGTCATCCACGCCAACAACAAGATCTCCGATCTCATGAAGGAGCGCCCGGCCACCTACGAGCAGATCCAGGAGCTCACGAGCCGGATCAAGCATGCCGCGCGGCAGGCGGGCTGAGCCTGTGGACGAGCGGTGGGCGGCACGTGGACGGGACGTGGAGGACCGGTCACTTCTCCACCTCCACGGCGAATCACAGCGCCGTCATGGGAACTCGACCCCCTGCCGTCAACACGTGGCGCACACGCTCGCCCACACCGGCCCCACAGGCGCATGGCCCCCTGAGCAGGAGGGACGGCCGTTGTCCCCAGGGATAGCCTCCCTCTACGACGACGACGGGTTTGAGCACGACAAGAGCCCTCTCAAGACGGGGCGGGCACGATCGGTGGACAGACCACTGGGGAGGACCCCATGAAGTTCAGAGCCGAGCGGGGCGAGTTCGCCGATGCGGCGAGCTGGTCGCTGCGCACCGTCGGGGCCCGGGCGACGCTGCCCGCGCTCTCCGGCGTCCACCTCGAAGTCAGCGAGGATCGGCTCACGCTGTCCTCGACCGACCTCGAGGTCTCGAGCGAGCTGTCGATCCCCGTTCAGGCCGAGCGCGACGGCAAGGCCCTCGTGCCCGGCCGGCTCCTCGGCGACGTCGTGCGGAGCCTGCCGCCGGCCGCCGTCCACGCCGAGGTCGCCGACGACCGGCTCCACCTCGAGTGCGGGCGGGCGAAGTTCGACCTGCGCACGATGCCGACCGAGGATTACCCGCCGTTGCCCGAGCCCGACCCCGAGGCCGGCACCGCGGTGATGAAGGCGGCGACGTTCTCCTCGCTCGTGGCCCAGGTCGGCCGGGCGGCCAGCGGCGACGATGCCCGACCGGTCCTGACCGGCGTGCACCTCGAGGCCTCGCCGGCGGGTCTCATCGCCGCGGCGACCGACTCCTACCGCCTGGCGGTGCGCAGCCTGGCCTGGGAGGAGACCGTCGAGGGCACCGTCCTCGTCCCGCGTCGCGCGCTCGAGGAGGCCAGGCGGGTCGCCGACAGCCTCGGCGGCGAGGTCCGCGTCATCCTCGAGGACCAGCAGGTCACCCTGCTCGTCGCCGACCGGCGGCTCACCACCCGCCTCATCGAGGGCCGCTTCCCCGACTTCCGCCAGCTCGTGCCCACCGGCTGGGACCGCCGCCTCAGCATCGAGCGGGTCGCCCTCGCCGAGGTCGTGCGCCGCGTGGCGGTCGTCGGCGAGGCGAACACGACCTCGACGCCGGTGACGCTCGAGCTCACCGAGGACGCGGTGCGCGTGACCGCCGGTAGCGGGGAGGTCGGCGAGGCCGACGAGACCCTGCCGGGGGTCCTCGAGGGCGAGCCGCTGCAGATCTCCTTCAACCCGCGCTACCTCAGCGACGGGCTCGACGCGATCGCGGCCGACGAGGTCCACCTCGAGTTCCGCGACGAGCTCAAGCCCGCGGTCGTGCGTCCCGCCCCGGGGGAGGGCGAGGAGGACCAAGACGGCGACTTCCTCTACCTCCTCATGCCCGTCCGCGTCTAGCGCGGTGCACCTCGAGCAGCTCTCGGTCGTCGACTGGCGCAGCTACGCCAGCGCCGACGTCGCGCTCGGTCCCGGGGTGCGGGTGCTCCTCGGGCCCAACGCCCAGGGAAAGACCAACCTCCTCGAGGCGGTCCACTACCTCGCCACCGGGGCGAGCCACCGTGTGGCCAGCGACGCGCCCCTCGTGCGCTCAGGTGCCCCGGCGGCGGTGCTGCGCGCGCAGGCCCGCGTCGGCGAGGACGCCCGCCGCGCGACGATCGAGCTCGAGATCCGTCCCGGCGGCCGCAGCCGGGCGCAGGTCAACGGTCAGCCGCAGCGGCGCGTCGCCGACGCCGTCGGCATCGTCCGCGCGGTGCTCTTCGCCCCCGAGGACCTCGCGCTCGTGCGCGGCGACCCTGCCGACCGTCGGCGCTTCCTCGACGGGCTGCTCGCCCAGCGCCGTCCCGCCTACGCCGCCGCCCGCGGGGAGTACGAGCGCGTGCTGCGCCAGCGCAACCAGCTGCTCAAGGACGCGCGGCGCCGTGCCACAGGAGCCGACGCGACCCTGTCCGACTGGACCGACGCGTTGGCGCGGGCCGGGGCCACGCTGCTCGCCGCGCGCATCGCCGTGGTCCACGCCCTGGCCGGGCCGACCGCTGCGGCCTACCGTGAGCTCCTCGCAGGACCCGCCGGGCCCGAGGCCGCCGACGACGTGGCCCTGGCCTACGAGAGCTCGACGGGCCGGCGGATCCCCGCCGAGCCCTCCGCGGGGGTGCCCGACCCCGCCGAGCTCGTCGAGGAGCTGCGCGTGGCCCTCGCCGAGCGCGCCGACGAGGAGGTCGACCGCGGCATCACCCTCGTCGGGCCCCACCGCGACGAGCTCGCGCTGGCCATCGGCGACCTGCCGGCTCGTGGCTACGCCAGCCACGGCGAGTGCTGGTCACTGGCCCTGGCGTTGCGCCTCGCGAGCCGTGAGGTCCTGCGTGAGGTCGGCGACGAGCCCATCGTCGTGCTCGACGACGTCTTCGCCGAGCTCGACGCCACCCGCCGCGCCCGCCTCGCCGAGCGCTGCCGTGGCTTCGAGCAGGTGCTCATCAGCGCCGCGGTCGACGACGACGTCCCCCTCGACGGGGCCCGCTACCGGGTGCGCGCCGGCACGGTCATCCCCCTGGCCGAGGAGGTCGCGTGAGCCGCCAGCGCAAGGGCTCGGACCCCCTCGGCGCCGACCGCCATCCCGACCTGCCCGCCCGTGCCGCGGCGCCGGCGCCGGTCAGCGAGGCCCTGGCGGGCCTGCGTGATGCGCGCGGCTGGCGGCGGCGGCTCGAGGGGGCACGGGTCCACGAGGTCTGGGAGCAGGCCGTCGGACCGAAGGTCGCCGCGCGCGTGCGCCCGGTGCGGCTGCACGGTGGGGTCCTCGTCGTCGAGGCGGACTCCCCGGCCTGGGCCACGCAGGTGCGCTACCTCGCGCCCGAGCTCATCGCCGGGCTCAACGCCGCGCTCGGCGAGGGGATGGTCGAGCGCGTCACCGTGCAGACCGGCTCGCAGGAGTCCGGTCGGGGCTCGCGACGCCGTCGCTGAGGCGCGCTCTGGCCCTGTGGACAGGCCGGGTCCGAGGGGGTCGTTGTGGTAGCCTCAGGACTACCTCACGAGGTCGTCGCCTCGTCTCTCCTTCCTCCATGACGACCCATGGTGAGCCGATGGCATCCACCGTCACGTTGAAGGCCCGCTGTTGACCACGAGCGAGTACGCCGCCAAGGACATCACCGTCCTCGAGGGTCTCGAGGCGGTGCGCAAGCGTCCGGGCATGTACATCGGCTCGACCGGCGCCCGTGGGCTGCACCACCTCCTCTACGAGGTCGTCGACAACGCCGTCGACGAGGCGATGGCCGGACGCTGCCGCCGCATCGACATCACCCTGCTCGTCGACGGTGGCGTGCGGGTCGTCGACGACGGCCGGGGCATCCCCGTCGACGAGCACCCGGGGCTCAAGCGCTCGGCGCTCGAGGTCGTGCTCACCGTCCTGCACGCCGGCGGCAAGTTCGACAACAAGTCCTACGCGGTCTCCGGGGGCCTGCACGGCGTCGGCGTCTCGGTGGTCAACGCCCTGTCGAGCCGGCTCGTCGCCGAGGTGCGACGCGACGGTCGCCTCTGGCGCCAGACCTTCGTGCGTGGTGTCCCCGAGGGTCCCGTGGCCGACCTCGGGCCGGTGCCCGAGGCCGTGGGCGAGCACTCGCCGGCGACCGGCACGATGATCAGCTTCTGGCCCGACGACGAGGTCTTCGAGACCCGTGACTTCAACTGGGACACGCTCGCCACGCGCTTCCGCGAGACCGCGTTCCTCACCGCCGGCCTCGAGATCACCGTCACCGACGAGCGCGTCGAGCCCGGGGACGAGCCCCGCCACGTGGCGTTCCGCTACGACGGCGGGCTGCGCGACTTCGTCCGCCACCTCAACGAGGGCCGCGAGACCCTCCACGACGAGATCATCCACTTCTCGGCGGCCGAGTCCGACAACGGCGCGCCCCACGAGGTCGAGCTCGCGCTGCAGTGGAACGCCAGCTACCACGACTCGATCCACACCTTCGCCAACACCATCAACACCCACGAGGGCGGCACCCACGAGGAGGGCTTCAAGAAGGCCCTGACCACCGTCGTCAACCGCATCGCCCGCGACGCCGGTCAGATCGGCGGCAAGTCCAAGGAGCGCGACCTCACCCTCGCCGGCGAGGACATCCGCGAGGGCCTGACGGCGATCGTCTCGGTCAAGCTGCCCGACCCGCAGTTCGAGGGGCAGACCAAGACCAAGCTCGGCAACACCGAGATCCGCAGCTTCGTCGAGCGCACCTGCAACGACCAGCTACGCACGTGGTTCGAGGAGCACCCCGCCGAGGCCCGCGTCATCGTCTCCAAGGCCATCCAGGGCGCCCGCGCCCGGCTCGCCGCGCGCCAGGCCCGCGAGCTGACCCGCCGCAAGGGCTTCCTCGACGCCGGCGCGCTGCCCGGCAAACTCGCCGACTGCCAGTCGAAGGACCCCGGCGAGTCCGAGCTCTTCGTCGTCGAGGGCGACAGCGCGGGCGGCTCGTCGAAGATGGCCCGCGACCGCGCGACCCAGGCGATCCTGCCGATCCGCGGCAAGATCCTCAACGTCGAGAAGGCGCGCCTCGGCAAGATCCTCGAGAACAAGGAGATCCAGGCGCTCATCACCGCGATCGGCACCGGCATCGGCGAGGAGTTCGACCTGTCGAAGGCGCGCTACCACAAGGTCGTCATGCTCATGGACGCCGACGTCGACGGCGCGCACATCCGCACGCTCGTGCTGACGTTCCTCTTCCGGCACATGAAGGAGCTCATCGACGCCGGCTACGTCTACATCGCCCAGCCGCCGCTCTACCAGATCCAGCCCGCCGGGGCCAAGCAGAAGGACAAGATCACCTACGCCTTCAGCGACGCCGAGCGCGACCGTGTCGTCGCCGGGCTGCGCGCCGCCGATCCCGGCAAGAAGCTCCACATCGGGCGCTTCAAGGGCCTTGGCGAGATGGACGACGAGCAGCTGTGGGAGACGACGATGGACCCCTCGCGGCGGGTCATGCTCCAGGTGGGACTCCAGGACGCCGCCGCCGCCGACAAGATGTTTTCGACGCTCATGGGCGACGACGTCGAGGCGCGCCGCGACTTCATCGTGCACAACGCCAAAGACGTGCGCTTCCTCGACGTCTGATGCGGCGGATCCCCCTGCTTGCCGTGCTCGTCCTCGCCGTGCTCCTGCCCGCCTGCGAGGACGAGGGCGACACCTCCCCCGACGACGACGAGCCCGACGCCGCCGAGCTCGACGACACCGTCGCGCTCACGCTCTACCACCGCACGGGCTCGTCGAGCGAGGCCCTCCTCGAGCCGGTCACCGAGGTCGTCGAGATCGGCGAGGACCTCCCGCACCGCGCCGTCGAGCTCCTCCTCGACGGGCCCGACGACGACGAGCTCGAGGCGGCCTGGCCGGAGGGCACCGAGGTCAACGGCGTTCACGTCGAGGACGGCCGCGCGCACGTCGACCTCTCCGACGCCGCGCTCGAGGACCCCCCCAGCCCCGACCGCGCGGCCCACCTCGAGGCGCTCGCGCTCGCCTCGCTGGCCAACACCCTCACCGAGTTCCAGGCCATCGACGAGGTCGTCCTCACCATCGACGGTGAGGGCCCCGACAGCGAGGCGGTCGGTGACTTCTGGGGTGGGTGGGGGATGCCCGAGTCGTTGACCCGCGACCCCACGCTCATCGCCGACGAGGACGAGGATCGCGGCCCCGAGCTCGAGCTCTTCGAGGAAGGCTCGCAGGTCGCCGGCAGCGAGGAGGCCGAGCCGGTCGTCGTGCGCAGCGTCCGGGCCCGTGACCGGATCACCTACGTCCGCCTCGTCGTCGAGATCGCCGACGCCAGCGACCCGGAGGAGTCCCCCGAGGAGGTCCCGCGGGCCTTCGCGCGCACCGGGCAGGGCGACGTCGTCCTCGAGGTCCACGGCGTCGAGGGCCTCGAGGACGCCGCGGTGCCCGAGGACCTCGACGAGACCCTCGCCCCGGTGTTCCTCCGGGTGGAGGTCGACGACGAGGTCGACGCCGGCCGCCTGAGGATCACGATGGACGGCGAGGCCGCGCAGGACCCGTGGGCGATCCACCTCCACACCGCGACGAGCCCGAGCCGCGTCGTGCTCGATGTCAGGAAGTGAGGGGCCGATGAGCGACGAGCAGCCACCGCAGCCACCGGAGGTGCCCGACCTGCCGGCGGTCCCCGAGCCCGACTCACCCCTCGCCGACGTCGCCCTGCGGGTCGAGCCAATCGAGATCGAGGATGAGCTGTCGCGCTCCTACCTCGACTACGCGATGAGTGTCATCGTCGGCCGCGCGCTGCCCGACGTGCGGGACGGGCTCAAGCCGGTCCACCGGCGCATCCTCTTCGCGATGCACGAGGGCGGGATGCGCGCCGGCACGCCGCACCGCAAGGCCGCCTCGGCGGTCGGCGACGTGATGAAGAAGTACCACCCCCACGGCGACTCGGCGATCTACGACGCGCTCGTGCGCATGGGCCAGCCCTGGGCGATGCGCCACCGGCTCATCGACGGCCACGGCAACTTCGGCTCGATCGACGGCGACCCGCCGGCGGCGATGCGCTACACCGAGGCGCGCCTGGCGGCCATCGCCGGGGAGCTCCTGCGCGACATCGACGAGGAGACCGTCGACTTCGTCGAGAACTACGACGGCTCGGAGGAGGAGCCGCTCGTCCTGCCGAGCCGCTTCCCCAACCTCCTCGTCAACGGCTCGGCGGGCATCGCCGTCGGCATGGCGACCAACGCCCCGCCGCACAACCTCGGCGAGATGACCGACGCGATCCTCGCCCAGCTCGCCAACCCCGAGATCGGCCTCGACGAGCTCTGCGGGATCGTCCAGGGACCCGACTTCCCCACCGGCGCGCTCGTCCTCGGCACCGACGGCATCCGCGCCGCCTATGAGACCGGTCGCGGCAGCGTGCGCATGCGCGCGGTCACCGAGGTCGAGGAGACCGACAAGGGCGAGCGGATCATCGTCACCGAGCTGCCCTACCAGGTCAACAAGGCCAACCTCGCGATGAAGATCGCCGACCTCGTCAAGGACAAGCGGATCACCGGCATCCGCGACCTCCGCGACGAGTCCAAGCGCGACGTCCGCCTCGTCATCGAGCTCAAGCGCGATGCCAACGCCCAGGTCGTGCTCAACCAGCTCTTCAAGATGACCCAGCTGCAGGACACGTTCGGGATCATCAACCTCGCCCTCGTCGACGGGGTGCCGCGCACGCTCGGGCTCAAGGACACGATCGCGGCCTACATCGACCACCAGGTCGAGATCATCACCCGCCGCACCGCCTACCGCCTGCGCAAGGCCGAGGAACGCGCCCACGTCCTCGAGGGCCTCATCATCGCCCTCGACCACCTCGACGAGGTCATCGACCTCATCCGGCGCTCGGCCAGCGCCGACGCCGCGCTCGGCGAGCTCCAGGAGCGCTTCGCCCTCTCCGAGGTCCAGGCCCGGGCGATCCTCGACATGCAGCTGCGCCGGCTCGCCCAGCTCGAGCGCCAGCGCATCCAGGAGGAGTACGCCGAGCTGCAGGACCGCATCGCCGACCTGCGCGATATCCTCGCCCGTCCCGAGCGGGTGCGCGAGCTCATCGCCAGCGAGCTCGGCGAGATCCGCGCCACCTACGCCGACGCCCGCCGCACCCGGATCCTGCCCGGCGAGGGCGACCTCGACGTCGAGGACCTCATCCCCGTCGAGGACGTCGTCATCACCCGCACCCGCGCTGGCTACGTCAAGCGCACGCGCATGAGCGAGTACCGCACCCAGCGCCGGGGCGGCAAGGGCGTGGCCGGCACGACGCTCAAGCCCGACGACATCGTCCGCGACCTCTTCGTGACGACGACCCACCACTGGCTGCTCTTCTTCACCAACGAGGGCCGGGTCTACCGCGTCAAGGCCTGGCAGATCCCCGAGAAGGGGCGCGCGGCCCGGGGTACCTACGTCGCCAACGTCGAGGGTCTCGCGCTGCGGCCCGGCGAGACGATCGCCGAGGTCCTCCAGGTGCGCGACCTCGGCGAGGCCGGCGAGGACTACCTCGTCTTCGCCACCCGTGAGGGCGTGATCAAGCGCACCCCGTTGCGGGCCTACGACTCGCCGCGCCAGGTGCTCATCGCCATCAACCTCCGCGACGGCGACGAGCTCATCGGCGTCGAGCGGACCTCGGGCGACGACGACATCGTCCTCGTCAGCCGCGGCGGCCGCGCCATCCGCTTCCACGAGAGCGACGCCCGCCCGATGGGCCGGGACACCTCCGGGGTGCGGGGCATGAGCCTGCCGCCCGGCGACGAGGTCCTCGCGATGTCGCGCTGCGTCGAGGACGGCCAGCTCCTCGTCGTCACCGAGGCCGGCTACGGCAAGCGCACCCCCCTCGAGCGCTATCCCGTGCACCGCCGTGGCGGCAAGGGCGTGAAGACCGCCGAGCTCACCGACGCTCGCGGAGGCCTCGTCGGCGCCCTCGTGGCAGCCTTCGAGCAGGAGATCTTCGTCGTCACCGACCGGGGTACGGTGATCCGCATGGACGTCAAGGACATCAACCCGACGGGACGGGCCACCCAGGGGGTGCGCATCATGACCCCGTCGGACGACGCGAAGGTCGCCGCCGTGGCCCCGGTCGTCGACGACGCCGACGTCGCGAGCCCTGCCAGCCCCGACGACCCTGCCTGACGCGAGCCGACGGGATCCGCCATGACCGACGAACGCACCGCGCAGCAGGCCGCCGCGAGCCGCGGCGGCAGAGCGTCGGGCCGACGGCCCGCCGGCAGGGCCCGGGCCGACGAGCCGACCCAGGGCCAGGCGCCGGCCGAGGGACCGCGCCCCTCCCAGGACCCCACCCAGGCCGGGCGCGCCGGCCCGGGCGGCCGGACCGCCGCCCGTGGGCAGCGTCGCCCCGTGCGCCGCCGGGTCATGATCCGCAAGGTCGACCCGTGGTCGGTGCTCAAGCTCAGCCTCGTCTTCTACTTCTCGATCCTCGTCGTCGTCATGCTCGGCCTCGGGGTGTTCTGGGTCACCATCGAGCGGCTCGGCGTCATCGAGACGCTCCTGTCCTTCCTCGCCGAGCTCCAGTTCGACGTCGAGATCAACACCGGCAACCTCTTCCGCGCGGCGTTCCTCGTCGGCCTGCTCAATGTCGTGCTCTGGAGCGGCATCAACGTCTTCGGCGCGCTGCTCTACAACCTCGTCGCCGACGTCATGGGCGGCCTGCGCCTGACCCTCGCCGAGGAGGAGTGACCCGCCGCGGGCTGCAGCCTCCCAGGCGAGCCGGTAGACTCCGCGAGCGCGAGGGCCATTAGCTCAGGCGGTTAGAGCGCACCCCTGATAAGGGTGAGGTCCGAGGTTCAAGTCCTCGATGGCCCACGTCGAGACGGCCCACGTCGATCCGCGAGCCGGGAGGGCACACCATGCGCAAGCTCCTCGTCGTGGCAGGGGCGGCCGTGGGAGTGGCTGCGGTGACGCTGCGCAAGCTGCGCGAGCGCGAGCTCAGCGACGCGGTGTGGCAGGAGCCCCGCGACCTCTGAGGACGGTGGCCGGACCGTCGCGGGCCCTTAGCTCAGTTGGAAGAGCGCCGCCTTTGCAAGGCGGAGGTCGCCGGTTCGATCCCGGCAGGGTCCACCGCGGCGACGAGGGCGGGCGCATGATCGAGGCGACGAGCGGGAGGCGACCCCGATGAGCGCCCGGGGTGTGCTCCGCGCCCTCATCGCCCTCGCCCTCGGCGTCGCCCTCGTCGGCTGGGTCACCGGCGCCTACCCCGCGGTGTACGGCCTCGCGCCGCTGCTCGGCCTCGCGATCCTCCGCGTCGGCTACGCCTCCCTGCGCTCGTTCCAGGAGGGCCCCGCCCACATCCCCTCCGGCGAGCCCACACCGCTCGACGTGCGGGACGAGCGCACGACGTACTGGTGCGAGGGCTGTGGCGCCGAGCTGCTCCTGCTCGTGCGCGGCACGCCCATGCCGCCGCGTCACTGCGGCGAGCGGATGGTCGCCCGCCAGGAGGTCCGGGGCAGCCACGCACGGCCCGACGACGAATCACCCTGATGTCGTCGAGACCCCCGGCGTCCTGACCTGGGCGATCGCAGGACGCAGGGGAGACTCACACCGCCGGGGTCGAGACTCGAGGGCGCTGTCCCCAGATGTGGACAAGCCTGGGGACAAGGCTGTCGTTCAGGCTCCCGCCGGTCCCTCGGAGGGGCCCGACGGGCGGCCTGAGGAGGGCACCGCCGAGGGTCGGCGGCGGCGCAGTTGCCCCCGACACCCCGGCACGCGACGATGGGCCCAGTCGACGACCACGCCTGCCGAAGGGGCTCCCCCGCGCATGGGCACGCCTGAGGCTCCACCCGGAGACGGGCGCACGCGCCTGGCGTTCGCCGGGAGCCTCGTGCTGCTGGCCTTCATCCTCGTCGTCAGCGCGCAGACCGACCGGGGTAGCGGGGTCGAGCGGGTGGGCCGCCGGGTCGAGCTCGTCGAGCTCATCGCCGCCGAGCAGCGACGGACCGCCGAGCTCGAGGGGCAGGTCGACGAGCTCAGCGCGCAGGTCGCCGCGCAGGAGGAGCGCGTGGCCGTCGGCGCCCGCGAGCTCGAGCACCTGCAGGACAGCGTCGACGAGCTCGGGCTGGCCGCCGGCGTCGTCGACGTCGCCGGCCCGGGCGCGATCGTGCGCCTCGACGACGCGATCGGCACCTGGGACGGCAGCGGCGACCCCAACGACTACGTCATCCACGAGGAGGACCTCCAGGCGGTGGCCAACGCGCTGTTCTCCGGTGGCGCCGAGGCGATGGCGATCAACGGCGAGCGGGTGCTCGCGACCTCGGCGATCCGCTGCGTGGGCACGACGCTGCGCCTCAACGGCCGCTTCTTCACCCCACCCTTCGAGATCGCCGCGATCGGCCACCCCGCCGACCTCACCGGCGCGCTCGACGACGATGCGTCGGTGCGGGCCTTCACCGAGGCCGCCGACGACTTCGGCCTCGGCTTCGAGGTCGAGACCGAGGGCCGCCTGCGCGTGGCGGGGCAGAGCCCCGCCGCGGTCCGCGAGGCCGCGATGGGGCGGGGTCGATGACCGCTGAGGCGCCGCCGCGCAGCGACACCGTCGAGCGACCCGAGCCGGTGCGCCGCCCCCTCAGCGCGCGGCTGCTCGCCGTCGTCGGATGGACGCTCATCGCCGCCGGCGTCGTCGTCGCGCTCTACGTCGTCTACGCGATGTTCTTCACCGACCTCGCCACCAACCGCGAGCAGGCCGAGCTGCTCGAGGCCTGGGAGGCCGGCGAGCTCGACGAGCCCGCGGGACCGGCCGACGACGGTCAGGTCGGCGGCGGCTCGGCGGGGGCCGAGGGCCTCGACCCCGACGATCCCACCCTCGACGACGGGGGGTCGGAGGCCTCCGCCGAGGAGGTCGGTGGGGCCGAGGCGATCGCGCTCCTCGAGTTCCACCGCCCCGACAGCGACGAGCGCCCCGTGGCCTCCGACACCCTCGTCGTCATCGGCGGGGTCACCGTCGCCGACCTCCAGCGCGGCCCCGGGCACTACCCCGACACCGCGATGCCCGGCGAGGACGGCAACTTCGCCGTGGCCGGCCACCGGGTGACGTATGGCCGGCCGTTCTACGACCTCGACGAGATCGAGCCGGGCGACGAGATCCACGTCGTCGACCGTGACGGCGAGCGCTTCGTCTACGAGGTGGCCTCCAGCGAGGTCGTCGGCCCCTACGACGGCTGGGTCCTCGGGGAGGACCCGCTCGAGACCGGCGCGCCGACGCTGACGCTGACGACCTGCCACCCGCGCTTCAGCGCCGCCGAGCGACTCGTGACCTTCGCGGAGCTGCAGCCGTGAGGCGCGCGCTGCTCGTCGTGCTCGGGCTCGTCGCGGCCGCCGCCGTGGTCTACGTCCTCTTCACGATCGTCTTCCCCTGGGTCGACCAGACCTTCGTCTCCGACCCCGTGCTCGGGGTCACCGGGACCCTCACGGCGTGAGCGGGCACGACCCGGGCGCCGCCTACCCGCCGGGGGTGCCCGCGACCCACCCCGCCCCCTCGGTCCCGCTGACCCGGCTGCTCGACGATGCCGCGCAGGACTTCCCCGACACCGACGCCATCGACCTCGCCGGTCACCGGCTGACCTACCGCGAGGTGCTCGAGCACGTCGACCGCCTCGCGACGGTGCTCGCCGACGCCGGCGTCGCGCCCGGCGACCGGGTGGCCACGCTCCTGCCGACCGGACCGGCGCTGCTCGTCACCGTCTTCGCGACCTGGCGCCTGGCGGCGGTCTGCGTCGTCCTTGAGCCAGACCTCGAGGGGGAGGCGATCGCCGAGGCCCTCGAGCGCCACCGTGGCCGGGTCGTCGTCGCCGACCCCGCCGCCTACGCCCACCTCGCTGCCCACCGGGGCGCGCTGCCGTCGGTCGAGCGCGTCCTCGTTGCCGCGCCAGCCGAATTCCAGCCCTTCCCGCGCAACCTCCGCCCGGCCGCGCGCTGGTCGCCGCTGCGGGCCCGGCGCGAGCGCGCCGGGCGCTTCAAGGAGGCGATCCGCCGCACCGCCGCGGAGGTCGGCCAGGCCCCCCTGCCGGGCGAGGCCACCGCCGCGATCGTCGGGGGCGTCGCGCTGTCCCACGACGTGCTCGTCGCCGCGGCCTTCGCGCTGCGGCTGTGGGTGCCCGACGTGCGCGCCGGCGGGGAGACCCTCCTGCTCGCCGTGCCGCTGTGGCGACCCCTCGGCCTCGCCGCCGCGCTCGGGCTCGGCGTCCTCGCCGCGGCGACCCTGGCCCTGCCCTCGGCCAGCGCGCCCGAGGCCGCCCTGCGGGGCGCCCGGCGCCGGCGGCCGACCCTGCTCGTCGGCACCGCGGGGCTCGCGGGGACGCTGGCGCGGGTCGGTGGCAGCCTCGCCGACCTGCGCGTGGCCCTCGTCGGGGGACCGGTCGATGAGGACGAGGTCGCACGCCTCCACGAGGTCTCCGGGGCCCGGCTGCGCGGCGTCCTCGAGGGCCCCGCCGGGCCGGTGGCCGCCCACCCCGTCTACGGCGACGCGCGGCTCGGCTCCTGCGGGCACGCCCTCACCGACGTTACCCTCGCTGCGCTCGACGCCGACGGCCGCACCCTGCCGGTCGGCGGCGTGGGCCGGCTCGCCGCGCAGGGGCCATCGGTGCCGGGCGCGGGCTGGTGGCCGCTCGGCGTCGGTGGCCACGTCGACGCCGACGGCTACGCCTGGCTCGCCGAGGCCCACCCGCACGCTGACTCGCCCTCCGAGCCGGTGCCGGGCGCGCCCGCGCCGGGGGACCCCGCGCCGGGTGAGGCCGCGCCGGGTGAGGCCGCGCCGGGCGAGCCCGCGCTGCGTGAGCCCGCGCCGGGCGCGTCCGACCCCGACCCCGGCGGCAGCGGGTCCGGCGAGCCCGACCGTCGATAGCATGGCCCGTATGCCCGCGCGGATCTTCCTCGTCGACAACTACGACAGCTTCACCTACAACCTCGCCCAGGAGCTCGGCGAGCTCGGCGCCGAGGTCACCGTGGAGCGCCACGACGCCTTCACCCTCGACGGGCTCGACGCCTGGCGGCCCGACGGCATCGTGATCTCCCCGGGCCCGGGCACCCCCGACGACGCGGGGCTGTCCTGCGCGGTCATCGAGCGCTTCGCCGGGGACGTGCCGATCCTCGGGGTCTGCCTCGGCCACCAGTGCATCGGCCAGGTCTACGGCGGCGAGGTCGTGCGCGCACCGGAGCTCTACCACGGCAAGACCTCGCCGATCGCCCACAAGGGGCAGGGGGTCCTCGCCGGCCTGCCCCGCCCCTTCGAGGCCACGCGCTACCACTCCCTCGTCGTGGCCCCCGCCTCGGTGCCCGCCGAGCTCGAGGTGACGGCGACGACCCCGGCCGAGGACGGCGGGCAGCTCATCATGGGGCTGCGCCACCGCGAGCACGCCGTCGAGGGGGTGCAGTTCCACCCCGAGTCGATCCTCACCTCCACCGGCATGGACCTCCTCGGCAACTTCCTGCGCTCGCTGCCCCTGCCGCTGGCCTCGCCGCAGTGAGCGCCGCCGACCGCGACCCGCACGTCCACGACGTCGTCATCGTCGGAGCCGGCCTCGCCGGCCTCGTCGCCGCGACGGCGCTGGCCGCCGACGGCGCCGACGTCGTCCTCCTCGACAAGAGCCGCAGCGCCGGTGGCCGCCTCGCCACGCGCCGGGTGGAGGGCGCGACGCTCGACCACGGCGCGCAGTTCTTCACCGTGCGCTCCGAGGCCTTCGCGGGTCTCCTCGAGGCGTGGCGCGCCGCCGGGATGCCGGTGCGCGCATGGTCCCATGGTCTGCCGCAGGCGCCCTCGGTCGCGGCGGGACCGGCGGCGGTCGACATCCCCGCCGACGGCCATCCGCGCTACATCGTCGACGGGGGCATGAACGCGCTGGCGCAGCATCTCGCCGAGCGCCTCGAGGTGCGCGAGCGCCGGCGGGTCTCCCGCGCCGACGCCGTCGATGGGCGCTGGCGGATCAGCGTCGAGGGCCTGCGCGCCCGTGAGGTCGTCGAGGGCCGCCGGCTCCTGCTCACCCCGCCGGTCCCGCAGTCGCTCGCGCTGCTCCCACCCGACGCGCCGCGCGCCGAGGAGCTCACCGACCTCGGCTACGCGCCGTGCGTGTCGCTGCTCGCGGTGCTCAGCGCCCCACCGGCGCTGCCGTGGCCCGGGGGCGTGCAGATCGCCGACGGGCCGATCGGCTGGCTCGCCGACAACCAGCGCAAGGGCCTATCGGTGCGACCGGCCCTCACCGCGCATGCCACCGACGCCGAGAGCACGGTGCTCGCCGACCTCGACGACGCCACCGCCGCGGCGCGTCTCGGCTCCCACGTCGCCCCCTGGCTCGGCGACGGCCGGCCGGTCGCGGTGCACGTCAAGCGCTGGCGCTACGCCCGGCCGTTGCTGCCCCACCCCGAGCGCGCCGTGAGCACCGACGTCGACGGCGCCCTGCTCGTCTTCGCGGGTGACGCCTTCGGTGAGGCCCGCGTCGAGGGCGCGGCCCGCTCAGGACTCGCTGCCGCCGAGCGCCTCGCCTGACCCGCTCAGACGCGCCGGACCCGCCGGGGTGGGCGTGCCGGTGGAGCGTTTGGCCGTGGGGGCGGCTGAAGGCTCCATCGAGCGGGCGCGGTTGCGAGCGGGCGGGGGTGCGTGCGGGCGGGGCGATGCCAGAGCGGGGCGGTGGGCGGCTCAGGCCTCGCCGTCGCCGCTGCCGTCGCCGTCCCCGTCGCCGTCGCCGCTGCCGTCCCCGCTGCCGTCCCCGTCGCCGTCCCCGTTGTCGTCGCCGTCCCCGTCGCCGTCCCCGTTGTCGCCCCCGTCTTCGGGCTCAGGCTCCGGCTCGGGCTCGGGGGGCGCCCCGTCGCTCACGACGATCGTGA
>JAWOAS010000088.1:0-3251 GCA_046498405.1 Egibacteraceae bacterium | reverse complement strand
GTCCGTCGTCGTCGCAACGGCTGAAGTACGTGACCTCGACGACGTACTCGCCCTCCGGCGCCACGCCCTCGGGCCAGTAGACGTTCTCGACCCGCGCCCGCTCGGGGTCGCCGCAGGGGATGACGTCGTGGTCGAGCTCCCCGCCGCTGGGCGCGGTCCGGCTCGCGAAGCTCACCCGGGAGCCCTCGGGGTCGGTCACCGCGAGGTCGAGGTCGGCGTCGGAGGTCCAGCGCAGCGTCGCCTGGAGGTCGCCGGTGCCGAGCTCGGGCTCGTCGGCGACGAGGCGGTCACAGGCGGGGTCGTCGGGGAAGAGCTCGCAGAGGTCGGCGTCGGCGACGGTCGTGTCGTCCTCGCCCGTCGTGCCGACCGGTCGGTTGAACGGCGCGCCCCCGTCGAGGTCGACGGTGACGAAGACGTCGACGCGCGTCTCGACGGTGACCATGACGAGCTGGTCGTGGCGCCAGCCGGCCCACGGGTCACCGTCGAAGCCGACGGTGGCCTCACGCGGGATCGTGGCGGGCGGCAGGAGCGGGTTGCCGCAGGCGCACTTGACCCGCGGCACGCCACGGTCGTCGACGAGGACCGCGGTGCCGGCCTGCAGCACCGCCTGGACGCGGGAGGCCTCGCCGCCGGCGAAGCCGTGGTTGGTGACCCGCGTGTCACGCGTGAGCACGACGGGGGTGAGGGTGTCGACGAAGCCGCGGATCTGCGAGGGGGCGATCTCGAAGACCCCCGCCCAGGCCGCGGCCTTGTCGGAGTTGGCCTCGAGGAAGCGCACGAGACGCTCGGGATCGCAACTGCCGGTCTCGCGGGTCCCGCCGTAGAGGCCCGGCAACGATCCGGCCGCCGCCTGGGACCTCGGCGGCGCGCCGCTGTGCTCGATGGCATCCCCGCCTCGTGGCGGCAGGGCGTCCTGGGTGGACACGGGCGTGAGGATCTCGTCGGGCAGGGGCTTCTCGTCGACCGCGACGCTGTCGGTGAAGGCGTCGGGGACGACAGCGGCGACCGGCTCGAGGCGGACCTCGAGGTCGGGCCCGCCGCGCAGCAGGAGCACCCCGACGGCGACGAGGGCGACGACGGCGAGGACGCCCACGCCGACGAGCGCGGCCACGAGGCCACGGCGTCCGCCGGCGCCGCGGGGCCCACCCGCTCCCGTGGGTGGGTGGCCCCCGGGCGGGGGCGGCGCCCCAGGCGGCGGCGCCCCAGGCGGCGGCGCCTCAGGCGGCGGGGCTCCCGGCGGCGGCACTCCCGGCGGCGGGGGGACTCCGGCAGGCGGCTGGCCGGGCGGCGGTGGAGGCGCACCAGGCGGTGGATGGTCGCTCACGACGCACCCCCTCGAGGGTCCAGGAGGGTCCCACCGACCCCCCTCCGGGGGCTCCCACCAGCCCCATGGGCAGCGTAGGCCGCCCTCCCCTTGGCACACCGGTCGTTGGACCCTGCCGCGGAGGGCCGACAGGACGGCCCGGCGCCGAGACGGCCTGGGCCCCTCCTCCCGGGCGCCACCGGCGCCGGGGCCTGGCGCGTCGACGGGCTCAGCGCCGTCGCTGCCCGCCGCAGGCGCGGGCGATCGCGTCGAGGTTCGGCGCGCTGTCGGGGTGGCGCTCGCGGACGAGGCGCGCGGCCTGCCCGAGGGTCGCGCCGCGGCCGGCGAGGTGGGCGACGACGACCGCCGGCGAGCGGCCCATCCCGGCGGTGCAGTGGACGTAGACGCGGTGGCCCTGCGCGAGCAGGCCCTCGAGCCGGGCGGTCGCCTCGGGCAGGCGGGCGGCGAGGTCGGCGGCGTCGAAGTCGACGATCGGCACCCGCGCGAAGGCGAGGCCCACCTGCCGCAGCGTCCGCTCGAGCGTGGCGACGTCGAGGTCGCGCCGCTCGAGGTCGGCGTCGGTCTGCACGCTGAGCACCGCGGTGACACCGGCCTCGGCGAGGCGGTCGGCGTCCGCGCGGCCCTGGGGGTACGGGCCGAGGGCGATCTCGTCGGTGACCCAGTCGAGGCCGAGGCCGGTCACGACGTTGGCGTCGTCGGTGGCCACGAGGCCGTTGGCGACCTCGCCGGCAGGCGGCACCACGACGTGGCGGTTGGGCTCGCGCTCCCAGTGCGCCCGCTCGCCGAGGACGACGTAGCGGTAGGCGATCTCGCCGTAGGGCTCGCCGATCGCGACGACCGCCTCCCACCGGCCGCGGCCGTCGCCGTCGACGGGCTCGAGGGGCAGGGGGTCCCGCCAACGCCCGAGCGCGGGCCCGTCGCCGACGACGGCGAGGTGCCATCCCGCGGGGAGCCGGTGCGCTACGACGAGGCGCAGGAGCGTGGCTCGCCACGCCTGCTCGAGCAGGCGGCGTCCGTCGGGCTCGCGCGGCAGCGCCGAGGGCCGTGCCCACCGCGCGAAGCCCTCGTCGTCGACCCGTGCGCCGGTGGCCGGGTCAAGCAGCGCCAAGCGGTAGCCGACCCCCGCGGGCAGCGCCACCTCGGCCTCCCAGACCCCCGGGCGGCGCTCGCGCAGCGGCAGGCCACGGTGGGGCTGTCCTGCGCTGAGCGCGTCGGTCTCGCCGAGCACGACCGGCACGCCGGCGGGCTCGGCCAGGCGCAGGCGCACGCGGGTCGGCTCACCGGCTCGGCAGGCACCGTTGCTCACCCGGCCAGCGTCGCAGACCCGACGGCGGGGCGCGCGGCGGCGCTACGCTGACGACTCGCGTCGACAACAGGAGCAGTCATGGCCGAGACCCGCGGCCGGGTCCGCGTCGAGACCGGCGTCAAGCGCGTGCGCGCCTATCTCGGAGGACGTCCCGCCGCCGACACGACCCGCCCGCTGCTCGTCTGGGAGTCGCCGCACTACCCCACGTACTACCTGCCGCGTGACGACGTCGCCGCCGACCTCGAGCCCACCGGGGCGACCGAGCGCTCCCCCTCGCGCGGCACCGCGGAGGTCTACGACGTCCGCCTCGGCGAGACGGTCGCGGACGGCGCCGCCCGCCTCTACCCCGAGCCCGCGCTCGAGGCGCTGCGCGGGCACGTACGCCTCGACTGGGCGGCGATGGACGCCTGGTTCGAGGAGGACGAGGAGGTCTTCGTCCACCCCCGCGACCCCTACGTCCGCATCGACGCGCTGCGCTCGACCCGCCACGTCGTCGCCACGCTCGACGGGGTCGTGCTCGCCGACTCGCGCGCCCCGGTCGTGCTCTACGAGACGGGGCTGCCCCCGCGGCACTACCTGCCCGCCACCGACGTGCGCCTCGACCTCCTCCGCGCCTCCGAC
>JAWOAS010000086.1:0-14804 GCA_046498405.1 Egibacteraceae bacterium | reverse complement strand
CTCCTGCTCGTCGGCGACGGGCGGCTGCGGCGGCGACTCGAGCGGGACGCCCGGGCCCAGGGCCCCGGGCGCGTCGTGCTCGCCGGCGCCGTGGCGCCACATGAGCTGCCGTCCCACATCGCGGCGATGGACGTCCTGGCCCACCCCAACCGCAGCCGCTGGGCGGGGCTCGAGCAGGAGGGCTTCGGCGTCGTCTTCCTCGAGGGGCAGGCCTGCGGCCGACCGGTGATCGCCGGTGACAGCGGCGGCAGCCCCGAGGCCCTCGCCGAGGGGGTCAGCGGCCTCCTCGTCGACGGCACCGACCCCGCCGCCATCGCCGAGGCGATCGTCGCCATCCTCACCAACGCCGAGGGCGCCGAGGCGATGGGCCACGCCGGACGCGCCCTCGTCGAGGCGCGCTTCACGTGGTCAGCGATCGTCGAGCGCTTCCTCGCCGACCTGCGCGGTGTCCTCGCCGACGCCGGAACGCGCCCGACCTGAGCCCTCGAGCGGCGAGGGCATCGGCCCCGTCCACGCCACCGGCCAGCGCTGCCCGAGCGCGAGGCGCTCGACGACCGGCGGGTGGGTCGACCACAGCAGCCGGACCCAGGTCGGGGGGTCCGGGTCGCTGAGGTTGGCCCGCGCGACGGCCTCGCGCTGGGCGCGGTAGCCCGCCGGGTCGGCGGTGAGCTCGAGCCCGCCGAGGTCGGCGGCGGCCTCGACCTCGCGGCTCAGCGCTCGCTCCAGCGGCGCGGCGAGGTTGACGGCGACGACGACGACGGCCAACAGCAGCGCCGCGCTGCGGGGGTCGGCGTCGTGCGCCTGCCGCCCGCGGCGCACCCGGCGGCGCACGAGCCAGCCGAGGCCGAGGACGGCGAGCGCGACGGCGGCGCCGCCGGCCAGCGCCCCGCGCGCGAGGTCGCCATGGCGGTCGTGGGCGAGCTCGTGGGCGACGACCTGGGCCACGACCGACGGCGGCTGCGCGTCGACGAGGGTGTCGTAGAGCACGATCCGGCGGGTCGCCCCGAGCCCGGAGACGTAGGCGTTCTGCCGGGTCGTGCGCCGGCTCGCGTCGGCCACGACGATCTCGGCGTCGGGCCGCCCGGCCGCCGCGGCCACCCGCCTGACCTCCTCGCGCAGCGGGCCGTCCTCGAGCGGGGCGGTGCGCAGCGTGAGCGGCTCGAGCAGGAGGGGCGAGAGCGTGACCACGGCCACGACCGCGCCGGCCGCGGCCAGGGCCCCGACCTCCGGCCAGAGCCGCGGCAGCCGTGCGGCCAGCGCGAAGCCGGCGGCGGCCAGCCCCGCCGCGAGCAGCCAGGGCGGCAGCGCGGTGACGAGCCAGTCGCGCCACCACCCCCACGGGCCCTGGGTGCGCAGCCCGAACGCCCCGTCGTGGACGTAGGACGCCCAGAACTGCCAGGGCAGGACGAGCAGGTCGGTGGCCACGACGACGGCGAGGACGATGCCACCGGCGGCCAGGGCCGGGCGGTGCCAGCCCAGCCGCGCGCCGAGGCTGGCGACGAGCCGGCGCCCCGGCGGGGTGAGCGCGACGGCGAGCGGCACGGCCAGCCGCAGCGCGAGCACCGCGAGTCCGGCGAGGTAGCGCGGCTCGCGGTAGGCCTCGACCTGCGCGAGGTGGGCGGCGTCGAACCAGCGGCCGGCCTCGGCCACGCCGGCCGGCGACGGGGCGAAGGGCCGCCACAGCGCGGCGGCGAGCCCGGCCAGGACGAGCGATCCCAGCGCCAGGCGCAGGACGGGGCGCGGCTCCCGCAGCAGCGTCGATGCGCCTGCGGACCGCTGGGATGCCACCGCGTCTCCTCTGCTCGCGCCGCGCCATTGTCCGGCGCGCCGCACCCCCCGGCAACGCCGCTAGCCGGCCTCGCGCCGCGGGGCGTGGCGGTTGGCTGGCACGAGCCCCTCCTCACCGAGGACGCGCAGCGCGCGGGCGGTGTCGAGGTCGAGGACGCGCGCGCGCTCGTCGCGGTCGACGAGGACGGTCACGACGCAGTCCGCGCAGGCGTCGGTGCCGGCGAAGACGCAGTCGGTGCAGTCGATGCGCATGGGGAAGCTCCTTGTCGGTCGCAGCGAACGACCTCGAAGGTACGGCGGGGGTGCGACAGCCCCCTCAGGCGTCGACGGCGGCGAGGAAGGCCGGGGTCGTCACGACGTCGACGCGCGCGGGGGCGAGGCGCTCGGTGAGCTCGCGGTCGCTCGTGACGACGAGCGCCGGCTCGTCGGCGTCGAGCGCGCCGACGAGGTCGACGATGCGGTCGTCGGCGGTCTCGGCGGCATCGCTGAAGACGACGAGGACGTCGCGTGGCGAGGCCTCCGGGGAGGGCGCCGCGTCGGCGCCGTCGAAGACGACGACGATGCGGGGCCCGAAGCGGGCCGCGACGCCGCCGGCGAGGGCGACGAGCCAGCGGCGCTGCGTGGCGAGGTCGGCCATCGGCTGGCCGTCGGGGTGCTTCGTGAGGTTGTAGCCGTCGAGGACGCAGCGCAGGCCCGGTGCCCGCAGCAGCGCGCGCACCCCGTCGGCATGCTCCCGCGACAGGCCCTGCGGCAGGGTGCAGGGCCTGCCGGCCTTGGCGGGGGGCACGGCCCGCGGCAGGGTCGCTGCCTGCGAGCCCTCGGACTCCTCGCCATCGTGCGGCGTCCCCGCCTCGCGCGGCGCGCGGCCCTCGCCGGTGGCGCGCAGACGGCCGAGGAGCCCCTCGACCTCGTCGACGAGCCAGGCGCGCTGCGCCTCGACGCCCTGCCTCGCCCCCTCGGCCTCGCGCACCCGCTCGCGCAGCCGCGCGACCCGGCGCCGGTGCTGGCGCTGGAGGTCGGTGAGCTCGCGGCGCAGCGCGTCGCGCTCCTCGGCGAGCGCGGCAAGGCGCTCCTCGGCTCGCGTGAGGCCCTCCTCGAGACGGCTCGCCCTCGCGGTCTCGGCCTCGGCCCGTCGCTGGACGGCGTCGCGCTCCTCGCGCAGCGCCGCGGCCGCGTCCTCGCCGGCCCCCTCGTCGTCGCCGGCCGCGTGGTCGCCGCCGCCGGCCCCCGCGTCCTCACCGGTCGCGTCGTCGCCGTCGCCGGCTGCCCCATCGGCGTCCTCGCGCGTCGGCGAGCCGTCCGGTCCGCCCTCGCGGGCCACGCTCGCCGCGGGGGCGGCGTGGGCGGCGGCGAGGGTCGCGAGGTCCGCCCAGCGACCGGCGGCGGCCAGCACCGCCGCCGCCCCGTCGTGGCCCCGGCGGGCGGCGAGCCACCCGGTGTCCTCATCGGCCTCGTCCTGCGCGCCGAGCGTCGCGAGGAGCCGGTCGCCGAGGTCGGGGTCCTCGAGGGCCCTGGCCACCGCGGCACGGGCCCGCGGGTCGCGCAGCCGCTCGGGGTGCCAGCCGGCGAAGGGCCGCAGCGGGCGCGGCAGCGTGCTGCGCGGGGTGTCGTCGGTGACGCGGCGGACGGCCCGCAGCAGCGGACTCCACAGCCCGACGGGCAGGGCGTCGAGCGCCTCGCGCGGACTCGGCGCACCGCTCACCGCGCCGCCGTGCCCCTCGCCACCGGGATCGGCCAAGGCGGCTACAGGCGCTGCCCGGCCGAGGAGGAGGCCGTGCCCGACCCGGGCACGTCGATGACCTCGACGCGCGCCCCGGTGCCGCACCAGCGGCAGGTCACCGCCTCGACGGTGACCTCGCGCTCCTCCTCGTCGATGCGACCCTGCCCGGCGAGGTCGACGTGCCAGAAGCGCCGGACCCGCTCGGTGGTCTCGATGTCGAACCGCGTGAGGTTGCCGCATCCCGCGCAGCGGAAGCGGGTCCCCGGCTCGAGTCCGGTGAGCTCGTGCATGGCGGCTCCTCTGCCTCGGCGAGCGCGTCGCGTCTGCGACCGGGACGCGGTCGAGGGTACCGTCCCACCGGCAGACCGCGGCGCGCGCGGTGGCCGGCGAGACCGGGAGACCCCATGAGTGAGACGCAGGTCATGTGGTTCCGCCGCGACCTCCGCCTCGCCGACAACCCCGCCCTCGCCGCCGCGCAGTCCGGTGGGGGCCGGCTCGTCGCGCTCTTCGTCCTCGACCCCGCGCTGCTGCGCGGACCCCGCGTCGGCGCGCCGCGCCTGGCCTACCTCGCCGACGCGCTCGCCGACCTCCACGACCGTCTCGCGGAGCGCGGCAGCCGCCTCGTCGTGCGCCACGGCCGCCCCGCCGAGGTCGTGCCGCGCCTCGCCGCCGAGGTCGGCGC
This sequence comes from Egibacteraceae bacterium, assembly GCA_046498405.1. GTDB lineage: Bacteria > Actinomycetota > Nitriliruptoria > Euzebyales > Egibacteraceae > T1Sed10-49. Next base: position 10,614 of record JAWOAS010000086.1, on the reverse strand, counting down.
CGCGGCGGTGCACGTCAGCGACGACCTCTCGCCGTTCGCGCGTCGACGCGACGAGGAGGTCGCCCGGCGCCTGGCCGAGGACGGGCGGTCGCTCGAGGCCCACGACGGCGTCCTCGTCCACCCGCCGGGGCGCATCACCACCGGCGCGGGCGACCCCTACCGGGTCTTCACCCCGTTCCACCGCGCGTGGCGACGCCACGGCCCACCCGATCCGCGGCCCTCCCCCGCCGCGCTGCCCCCCGCACCGGAGGTGACCGGCGACGGCATCCCCGACCGGCGGAGCCTGGGCGCGGCGACGGCCCCCGCCGAGCCGGTCGGCGGTGAGGGGCCGGCGCTGACCCGCCTCGAGGCCTTCCTCGGCCAGCGCGCCTCGGCCTACCACGAGCACCGCGACCTCCTCGGCGTCGAGGGCACGAGCCGGCTGTCGGCGGACCTGCACTACGGCTGCCTCTCCCCGCGCACGGTGCTGGCCCGACTCGCCGAGGACGATCCCGGCCACGCGGCCTTCGCCACCGAGATCGCCTGGCGCGACTTCTACGGCCACGTGCTCCACGCCTGGCCGGAGGTCGTCGACACCGAGTTCAACCCCGTCTGGCGCGCCCTGCCGTGGCATGGCGAGGGGCCGGGCCTCGACGCCTGGCGCGAGGGCCGCACCGGCTTCCCCGTCGTCGACGCGGCGATGCGCCAGCTGCGCACCACCGGCTGGATGCACAACCGGGCGCGCATGATCGTCGCGAGCTTCCTCTGCAAGGACCTCCGCGTCGACTGGCGCCTCGGCGAGGCCCACTTCCTGCGCCACCTCGTCGATGGCGACGTCGCGAGCAACAACGGTGGCTGGCAGTGGGCCGCGGGCACCGGCACCGACGCCCAGCCCTACTTCCGGATCTTCAACCCAACGAGCCAGGGACGGCGCTTCGACCCCGACGGCGCCTACGTGCGCCGCTGGGTGCCCGAGCTCGCCGCGGTGCCCGACCGCCACCTCCACGAGCCCGCGGCGATGCCGGCCCCCATCGCCGCCGAGGCCGGGGTGCGCCTCGGGCAGGACTACCCCTGGCCGATCGTCGACCACGCCGAGGAGCGCAGGCGCACCCTCGCGTGGTTCAAGGAGCACCGCCTGGAGGGCTGATCGCCGCGGCGGGCAGGCGCGGGCGGGGCGGCGTGGGCCCTGTGGCCCGCGCGGCGAGGTCGGCGGCGACGGCGGCAAGCGCGGCGACGTCGACGCCGGCCCCGGGCAGGCCGGGCTCGGCGAGCCGCTCAGCGGCCCGTGCGAGCAGCGTTCGCGCCCCGGCGCGGTTGCCGCGCTCGAGGTGGACCGCCCCGGCGGTGAGCTGGGCCACCGCCTGCCACGTCCGGGCCGCGTCGACGTCGAGGTCACGCCACAGGCGCAGGACGACCCGGTGGGCGGCGAAGTGCCGGCCCTCGGCGAGGCAGGCGGCGAGGCGCTCGCGGGCCTGCGCCGCGCTCGCGCAGGAGGCGGCGGGGTCGCCGTCGCCGAGCTCGTCGGGCGAGCCCGGCGGCAGGGGTCGACCGGTGCGGTCACGCGGCCGGGGTCGTGGGCCCGGCGACGGTGTCGGCATCGCGGCCTCCTGCGCTGCCGGCGCCCGCCGGCGGACGGCGACGGGGTCGGGCGCGGCCGCAGCGTAGCGCGCGTGGGGCACCGCGGGGCACGGCGGACGTCGACACCGAACAGACGTTCGTCTAGCCTACGGCCATGGTCGCCACCCAGCTCCCGCTGCCGTCGGGCACCCCCCTGCATGAGGTGACCTTCGTCGTCGTCGACCTCGAGACGACCGGCGGCTCGCCGGCCTCGAGCCGGATCACCGAGATCGGCGCGGTCCGGGTGCGCGCCGGGGAGGTCGACGGCGAGCTCGCGACCCTCGTCGACCCGGAGGTGGCGATCCCACCGGGCATCACCGCGCTGACGGGGATCGACGACGCGATGGTCGCCGGTCGACCCGCGATCGGGGGCATCCTGCCGGCGCTGCTGGAGTTCGCGCGCGGCAGCGTCCTCGTCGCCCACAACGCGCGCTTCGACGTCGGCTTCCTCGAGGCGGCCCTGCGCCGCTCGGGCCGTCCGCCGCTCGAGCAGCAGGCGCTCTGCACCGCCGCGCTGGCCCGTCGACTGCTCGGCGGGGAGGTCCGCGACTGCCGGCTCGCAACCCTCGCCGCCCACGTCGGCGCGCGCACCCGGCCCGAGCACCGCGCGCTCGCCGACGCCCGGGCGACCGTCGACGTCCTCCACGCCCTCATCGAGCGCGCGGGCTCGGTCGGCGCCACGACGCTCGAGGACCTCAGCGCGCTGCAGCGGGTCGGCTCCGCCCCGGTCTTCGCCGCCAGGCGGCGCCTGGCCGACGACCTGCCCCGCGCCCCCGGCGTCTACGCCTTCACCTCCGCCGCCGGCGAGCGGCTCTACGTCGGCACCGCTACCGACCTGCGCGCCCGGGTGCGCAGCTACTTCGGAGCCGACCCCCGCCGGCGCGTCCCCGACCTGCTGCGGGAGACCGCGCGCGTCGAGCGCTGGGTGACCCCCACGGCGATCGAGGCCGAGGTCGCCGAGGCCCGGCTCATCCGCCGCGAGGACCCTCGCTACAACCGACGGGGACGGCCACGGCGACCGGTGTGGCTGCGCCTGACCGCCGAGGCCTTCCCACGCCTGTCGATCGCGCGCACCCCACCGGCCGGTGGGCAGCCCGCGCTGGGCCCGCTGGGCTCGCGCCGCCAGGCCACTGCGCTGGCCGAGGCGCTCCACGAGGCCGTGCCGCTGCGCCGCTGCACCCAGCGCCTACCCCGCGCCCCGCAACAGCAGGGCTGCGCCCTCGGCGAGCTCGGACGCTGCGCCGGCCCGTGCACCGGCACGACCCAGCCAGCGGCCTACGCCGAGCGGATCGCCCCCGCCGTCGACGCGCTGCGGGGCGACGCCGCCGCGGTGCTCGCGACGTTGAGCGCACGGATGGACGCCCTTGCCCGAGCGGGGCGCTTCGAGGACGCCGCGCGGCTGCGCGACCGCACCGATGCGCTCGCCGCCGCGGTGCGCGCCACCCGCGAGCGCGCCTGCCTCGCGGCTTCCGGCGCGCTCGTCGCCGCACGGCCGACCGCGACCGGCGGCGAGCTCGTCGCCTGCCGCGACGGCCTGCTCGTGGCGAGCCGGTCCTGGGACGACTCGAGCGGTGGCCTCGCCGCCGCCGAGGTCGCGCTGGCCGACGCGGTCGCCGCGGCCCCGGGCCCGCCCGATCCGGTCGCCGCCGACGTCGAGCGGCGTATCCTCGCCCGCTGGCTCGGCCGCGACGGCGTCGTCGCCCGCTCGGCCAGCGGGCCGCTCGCCGAGCCGGTCGCCGGGGGCGCGGCCCTGGCGGCGATGACCGCCCGCCTGGCCGGGGCCCGGCGCGACACCGGCCGACCCGAGGCCGAGCTCGCGAGCAAGCGCCGCCGCAGCGTGGCGTGAGCGGCGTCGACCGCCCTCCCTACCCGGTGCGCGCGGTAGGCTGCCGACCCCGCGTCGAGGAGGGCGCCCGTGATCACCGCCATCGTGCTGCTGCGCTGCGAGGTCGGCGAGATCCCCGAGACCGCGCAGGCCGTCGCTAACGTCGCCGCGGTCAGCGAGGTCTACTCGGTGACCGGCGACTGGGAGCTCGTCGCGCTCGTGCGGGTGCGCGCCCACGAGGAGATCGCCGACGTCGTCACCGGGGAGATCGCGAAGGTCGCCGGGGTGACGGCCACGCACACGATGATCGCCTTCCGGGCCTACTCCACCGTCGACCTCGAGCGCATGTGGGGCGTGGGCTTCGACGAGGCCGAGGGCCTGTAGGCGGGGCCGGGAGCCGGAGGCGCGGCGGCGCTCGCCACCCCCGTCCCCCGCTGCCCCGCTACGCGCCGCCCTCGGCGGGCAGGACGACGACGGCCACGGTCTGGCGGGCATGCTCGAGGACGTACTCGACGCCGTGGCCGAGGAAGAGGCCGTCGTCGTTGACCCGAGCCTCGGCCCCCATGACGACGAGCTCGCTCTCGCGCTCGGCCGCGGCGGCCAGCACCTCCTGGCCGAGCGAGGGCCCCACGCGCGTCAGCGGCGTGACGACGCAGCCGAACCGCGCCGCGAGGTCGTCGGCCTGCCGCAGGACGCGGGAGGCCACCGCCAGCGAGCTCGTCACCGGCACGGCGGGGTCACTGCGGTCGGGGCGGTTGACGACGTGGAGCACGTCGACGTCGGCGTCGAGGCTGTCGGCGAGCGTGTAGCCGATCTCCTGGGCGGCCTGCGCGAGCCGGGTGCCGGCGATCGGCACGAGCACCCGGCGCATCGCCAGGGGCGCCTCGGGATCGAGCCCCTCCCCGTGCTTGACGAGGAGCATCGGCGCGGTGCAGCCGGCGATCGTGCGGGCGAGCACCGACGACAGCGCCTCCGAGCCGGTGAAGCCCTCGGTGAGCCCGAGCGCGACGAGGCCGTAGCCCAGGGTGGCCTCGTCGCGGATCGTCGCCGCAGGGTCCTGCGAGGGTCGGTCGATGCGCTCGACGGCCCGCTCGTGGAAGATCTCGCGAGCCTGGGCCACCGCGCGCTCGGCCCGCGCGGCGGCCTCCTCGCCGGGCCCGTGGATCGTGAGCAGCGCGACGCCCGCGTCGGGCTGCAGCGAGCGGTGGAGGATCCGCGCGGCGACGATGGAGTTGCGCCCGCCGCGGGTGGGCAGCAGCGCCGTCCGCGTGCCGGCGATGACGCTCGACTGCAGCATCGCCTCGCGCTCGAGGCGGGCAGCCTCGGCGGGGCTGGCCTCGACGTCGCGCAGCAGCCGGCGCAGCAGCGGCGGCGCCATCATCGACGTCACCATCGCCATGACGACGACGATGGTGTAGGAGGTCTGGTTGAGCACCCCGAGGCCGAGCGCGACGGTGGCGACGACGATCTCGAGCGCGCCACGGGCGTTGAGGCCGACGCCGATGACGAGCCCCTCGCTCGCGCGCATCCCGCCGAGGCGGGCGCCGAGGAAGCTGCCGCCGAGCTTGGCGACCGCGGCGACGGCGATGACGACGAGGGCCCACAGCCAGGCCTGGTCCTCGAGCAGGAGCCCGAGGTCGACGAACAGCCCCGCGGTGGCGAAGAAGATCGGCGCGAAGAAGGCGTTCGTCATGCCGGTGATCGCGCGCGTGACGTCCTCGCGCTGGTAGCGCGAGCGACCGACGAGGATGCCGGCGATGAAGGCGCCGAGGACCGCCTCGACGCCGATGGCCTGGGTCAGCGCTCCGGTGAGCAGCATCGCGAGCACGACGACGGTGAGGGGCCGGGCCATGCGGTCGCCGCGCTGGCGGGCCAGCCGCAGCGCGGTGTCGACGAGGCGCTGGCCGAGGGTCAGCCCGACGAGGAGCAGCCCGGCCACCGCGGCCACGGTCGTGGTCAGGCCGACGGCGTCGAAGCCGCCGCCGGCGGCCAGCCCGCTGACGACGCCGAGCAGCAGCCAGCCGACGAGGTCGTTGGCCATGGCCGCGGCGATCGTGACCTGGCCGATGTCGCGGCGCATGAGCCCCATCTCCATGAGGATCTTCGCCACGACCGGCAGCGCGGAGATCGCCAGGGCGATCGCCATGAAGAGCGCGAAGGTCGTGCGGGTGGCGCCCTCGCCGAGGAGCACGTCGGGCAGCACCGCGCCGAGGCCGACGCCGAGGGCAAGCGGCACGAGCAGGCTGCCGGCCGAGACGAACAGGGAAGTGCGCCCGAGCCGCGCGAGCAGGGCGAGGTCGGTCTCGAAGCCGGTGACGACGAGCAGGAGGGCCACCCCGACCCAGGCCACCGCGAGGATGAGGCCGCTCTGGACCGGCTCGGCGGGGAAGACCCAGGCGTAGAGGTCGGGGGCGAGGCGCCCGAGGAGCGAGGGCCCGAGGACGAGCCCGGCGGCGAGCTCGCCGATGACCGCGGGCTGGCCGATGCGGCGCATGAGCCCGCCGAGGCCGCGGGCGACGCCGAGCAGGAGGGCGAGCTGCACCCACAGGACGAGCAGTTGGTGCTCCGACAGCGGTTCCATGCGGTCTGCCTCCGCTTGCGGTGACGGGTGGCGGGCCCCACGCCGTCCGCACGCGGACCGCGCCCGGCGCCCGCCTGCGGCTAGGCGCCGGTGAGCTCCCGGCTAGCGGCGACCCAGTCGTCGCGCAGCCGGGCCGCGGCGCCGCTGTCGACCGCGGCGGCGGCCACGGGCAGCCCCTCGGCGAGGCTCCCGACCCGGTCGGCGGCGTAGAGCGCGGCCGCCGCCCCGAGCACGACGATGTCGCGCGGGGCGCCGGGCTCGCCGGCGAGGATCGCGTCGGCGATGCGCCGGTTCTCCGCGACCCCGCCGCCGACGAGGTCGGCTGGGGTGGCGGTGGGCAGGCCCAGGGTCGACGGGTCGAAGCGCTCGGTGCGCACGGTCCCCTCGCGCACCTCCCAGATCGTCGAGGGCCCGGTGGTCGTGAGCTCGTCGAGCCCGTCGGCGCCGTGGAAGACGAGGGCGTGCTCGACGCCGACGCGGGCCAGGACCTCGGCGATCGTCGGGGCCATCGCCGCGTCGGCGACACCGATCGTCTGGTGGCGCACCCCGGCGGGGTTGCTCAACGGCCCGAGGAAGTTGAAGACCGTCGGCACGGCGAGCTCGCGACGGGCGGGCATGACGTGGCGCATCGCGGGGTGGAACGTCGGCGCGAAGCAGAAGCCGATGCCGACCCGCTCGAGGCAGCGCTCGACGCCCTCCGGCGGCAGGTCGATGACGACCCCCCAGTCCTCGAGGAGGTCCGCCGAGCCGCAGCGCCCCGACGCGGCGCGGTTGCCGTGCTTGACGACGGGCGCGCCCGCCGCCGCGGTCACCACGGCCGCGACCGTCGAGACGTTGAAGGTCCCGGCGCGGTCCCCGCCGGTGCCGCAGGTGTCGACCGCCCCCGGCGGGCCGGCCACCGGCAGGGCGAACTGCCGCATCGCGCGGACGAGCCCGGCGATCTCGGCAGGGGTCTCGCCCTTCGCGCGCAGCGCGACGAGGAGACCGGCCACGCGCACCGGGGTGACGTCGCCGCGCATGATCGCCGCGAGCGCGCCGGCGGTGTCGGCGTCGTCGAGGTCCTCGCCGGCGATGAGCCGCGAGAGGACCTCCGGCAGCGCCGGCTCGGCTGCGCTCACAGCCCCTCGACCGGCGTCGGCGGGGGCAGCTCGCCGGCCTTGCCGGGTCCCTCGATGCCCCCCTGCTCGGCGTAGGTCCGCACCCCCGGCAGGCGCGGCATCGGCCGGCGCTCGACGAGCGCGTCGACGGCCTCGGCGAGGTCGAAGGGGTCGACGGGCTTGACGATCCAGGCGTCGGCCTCCGCCCAGCGGGCGAGGTAGTCGTCCTGCTCGCGCGCGACGACGAGCAGCACCGGCGGCAGCTCCTGGCCCATCCGCACCCGCGCCTTCATCTCCCGGGCGAGGTAGAAGCCGCCGGTCGGCTGGGTGTCGTTGTCGGCGAGGACGATGTCGAAGGCCTCCTCGCCCTCGTCGAGCAGGGCGAGCGCGCGCTCGGGACGACGCACTTCGGTGTAGGCGACCTGGTCGCCGTCGGTCATCGCCGAGCTCACCTGGGCGGTGAAGCCGGCGCTCGAGGACACGAGGAGGACCTTCACTGCGCACTCCGAGGTCGCGGGTCGACGGGTGGGCCTCGATGATGCCACTGCGGCTCGGCGGCGGCGAACCCGCCACGCCGTGGGGCTAGACCTCCCAGGCGTCCCGACCCGCGATGAGCTCGGCGAGGTCGCCCGGGCCGCGGCGCGCGATCGCGTCGTCGATCTGGGCCTGCAGCGCCTGGCCGTAGACCGGGCGGGAGACGTCGCGGAAGATCCCGATCGGCGTCGGCCCGGTGGGGGTGTGGGCGAGCCGGGAGAGCATGAACGCCAGCCCCGGGTCCTCGCGGTGCGCGTCGTGGACGAGCAGCGCCTCCTCGCCGACGTCGTCGACGTCGACGAGGGTCAGCTCGCCGGTGCCGGCCAGCGCGACGCCGCGCTCGCCGTCGGCGCCGAAGCGGATCGGCTCGCCGTGCTCGAGGCGGATCTGGTTGGCCTTGTTGCCGCGCACCGCGTCGAAGGCGCCATCGTTGAAGATGTTGCAGTTCTGGTAGACCTCGACGAAGGCCGTGCCCTCGTGCTGGGCCGCCCGCCGCAGCACCTCGGAGAGGTGGGCGCGCTCGTTGTCGATCGAGCGCGCCACGAAGGTCGCCTCCGCGCCGAGCGCCACGCTGACGGGGTTGAAGGGGTGGTCGACCGAGCCGGCCGGCGTCGACTTCGTGATCTTGCCGAGCTCGGAGGTCGGCGAGTACTGCCCCTTCGTCAGCCCGTAGATCTGGTTGTTGAACATCACGATGGTGAGGTTGACGTTGCGACGCAGCGCGTGGATGAGGTGGTTGCCCCCGATCGACAGCGCGTCACCGTCACCGGTCATGACGAAGACCTTGAGGTCGGGTCGGCTCGCCGAGATCCCCGAGGCGATCGCCGGCGCGCGCCCGTGGATGCTGTGGATGCCGTAGGTGCTCATGTAGTAGGGGAAGCGGGAGGAGCAGCCGATCCCGGAGACGAAGACGAGGTCCTCGCGGGGCACGCCGAGCTCGGGCACGACGCTCTGCACCGTCGAGAGGACCGCGTAGTCGCCGCAGCCCGGACACCACCGGACCTCCTGGTCGCTCGTGAGGTCCTTCTTCGTCAGCGTGGGCAGCTCGGTGGTCTCGGTCATGTCGCTTGGCCCTTCTGCGCTCAGCGGTCGGCGTCGGCGTGGGCGAGCTGGGCGGCGATCGCCTCGACGAGCTCTCTCGTGGTGAACGGCAGTCCGCTCACGCGGTTGTAGCCCTGCACATCGACGAGGTAGCGGGCGCGCAGCAGGGTGCGCAGCTGCCCGAGGTTCATCTCCGGCACGAGCACGCGGTCGTAGCGCGCGAGGACCTCCCCGAGGTTGGCGGGGAAGGGGTTGAGGTGGCGCAGGTGCGCGTGCGCCACCGCGTGGCCCTCGCTCCGGGCCGCCCGCACCGCCGCGGCGACCGGCCCGTACGTCGAGCCCCAGCCGAGGACGAGCAGGCGTGGGGCCGGCCCCTCGCCCTCGTCGACCTCGAGGGGTGGGATGTCGTCGGCGATGCGGTCGACCTTGGCTTGGCGCAGCTCGGTCATCCGGTGGTGGTTGTCGGGGTCGTAGGAGATGTTGCCGGTCCCCTCGGCCTTCTCGAGCCCACCGATGCGGTGCTCGAGACCGGGGGTGCCGGGGATCGCCCAGGGCCGGGCGAGGGTCTCCTCGTCGCGCAGGAACGGCAGGAACGCGCCGTCGCCGCCGTTGGGCTCGGTCGTGAACGCCGCGTCACCGCGCAGGTCGGGCAGGTCGTCGACGTCGGGGACCCGCCAGGGCTCGGCGCCGTTGGCGAGGTAGCCGTCGGAGAGCACGATGACGGGCGTGCGGTAGCGCAGCGCGAGCCGGGCGCCCTCGATCGCGGTGTGGAAGCAGTCGCCGGGGGTGGCCGCGGCGATGACCGGCAGCGGTGACTCGCCGTTGCGGCCGAACACCGCCTGGAACAGGTCGGCCTGCTCGGTCTTCGTCGGCAGCCCGGTCGACGGGCCGCCGCGCTGGACGTTGAGGACGAGCAGCGGCAGCTCGACGGCGATCGCGAGGCCGATCGTCTCGGCCTTGAGGGCGATGCCGGGCCCCGAGGTCACCGTCGCGCCGAGCTGGCCGGCGAAGGACGCGCCGAGGGCGGTGCCGACGCCGGCGATCTCGTCTTCGGCCTGGAAGGTCTGCACGCCGAAGCTCTTGTGCCGCGCGAGCTCGTGGAGGACGTCGGAGGCGGGGGTGATGGGATAGCCGCCGAGGAAGAGGCGCAGCCCGGCGCGGTCGGCGGCGGCGAGGAGCCCGTAGCTCAGGGCGAGGTTGCCGGTGATCTGGCGGTAGCGTCCCGACGGCAGCGGCGCCGGTGCGACCTCGTAGCGGTGGTCGAAGACCTCGGTGGTCTCGCCGTAGCTCCATCCCGCCTCGAAGGCGGCGACGTTGGCCTCGGCCACGGTCGCCTGCGAGGAGAACTTCTCGCGCAGCCACGCCAGCGTCGGCTCGGTGGGCCGCGAGTACATCCACGACATGAGCCCGAGCGCGAACATGTTCTTCGCGCGCTGCTTCTGCTTCTTGTTGAGGTCGGGGACGTCCTCGAGGGCCCCGACGGTCAGCGTTGTGATCGGCACCTCGACGACCCGTAGGTGCGCGAGGCTGCCGTCCTCGCGGGGATCCTCGTCGTAGCGCGCCTTCTTGAGGTTCTGGGAGGTGAAGGCGTCGGCGTTGAGGATGACCGTCGCGCCCCGGTCGAGGTCACCGACGTTGGCCTTGAGGGCCGCGGGGTTCATCGCCACGAGGACGTCGGGGTCATCACCCGGCGTGAGGATGTCGTGGTCGGCGAAGTGGAGCTGGAAGCCCGATACGCCCGGCAGCGAACCGGCCGGCGCGCGGATCTCCGCGGGGAAGTCCGGCAGGGTCGCGAGGTCGTTGCCGAGGGCGGCGGTCGCGGACGTGAACCGCGTGCCGGTCAACTGCATGCCGTCGCCGGAGTCGCCGGCGAAGCGGATCGTGACGGTGTCGACCTTCTCGACGGTCTTGGTCATGTCGTGCCGGCCTATCGGAGCGGG
>JAWOAS010000080.1:0-3631 GCA_046498405.1 Egibacteraceae bacterium | reverse complement strand
GCCGGCGCCGTCGCCGGCGGTGGTGTAGCCGGCGGGCTCCTCGGCGGCGAGGGCGATGGCAGCGGCGGGCGTGGGGAGGCGCTGGCAGCCGGTGGGGCTGGGGCGGTGCCGTCGCCGCTGCGTTGTCGAATACATGTTCGAAGTATGCCCCGTGCGACGACCCCTGTCAATGCTTTTCCACGGGTTTTCTGAGTTTTCTTGCCCGAGCGGTGCGGGGGCAGCGCTGCTCGCGGCGCCCACCGCGGTGAGGGTCACGACCGCGGCATCGGCGGCCGCGGCGTAGTGGCGATCGCAGTCCGCAGCATCGGGACAACCACCTGGCCGGCGCCGGCTCCACCGCAAGCTGGAATACACGTTCGAATCGTGCCCCATGCGGCCGCGGGGAGGGGAGGTCCTTCCACAGAGGCCGACGAGGCGTTCCCGCAATCTCGGCGGCCGCGTGGGCGCGGCCTCGGGTGCGTGGGCACGACGAGCCAGCGCATTGTCGGGACGGCGACAGCCACAGTGGCGACGCGCCCGCCGAAGGCGTCTGGCCGTCGACGCGAGGACCCAGTCTCCACCGAGTGGACGACGCCAGTCGCCATCACCGGCGCCAGCCCATAGGCTCGTGGTGTCATGGGCACCGCACCAGGGATCGCACCCGAGCGCACGACCTCCACGCGGGAGGAGCTCGACCGGCCGTGGCAGGTCGTCGTCTGGAACGACCCGGTCACCCTCATGTCCTACGTCGTCTACGTCCTGCAGAAGCTCTTCGGCTACGACGAGGCCACCGCGACGGGGCTCATGCTCGAGGTCCACCACGAGGGCAAGGCCGTCGTGGCCAGCGAGCCGCGCGAGCGCGCCGAGCACCACGTCGCGCGGCTGCACGCCCACGGCCTGCAGGCCACCCTCTCGCGCCCGTGATCCGCCGCGAGCTCGTCCCCGTCGACGGTGGCATCGAGGTGGCGCTGCCCGCCGCCGAGCGTCGCCTCCTCGCGAGCCTCCCCGCCCAGCTGCGCGCAGTCCTGCGCGGCGAGGCGGGCCCGCCCGACGCCTACGAGCGGCTCTTCCCGCGGGCCTCGCAGGACCCCCACGTCGAGGCATCGTATCGCGAGCTCGCCGCCGAGGGGCTGCTCGAGGAGCGCCTCGGCGCTGTCGAGGCCTTCGCCGGGACCCTCGAGGGCGGTAAGACCCGCGGCGCGACCTGGGAGGTCACCCTCGACGAGGAGGCCGCCGCCGCCTGGCTGTCGGCCACCAACGACGCTCGCCTCGTCCTCGCCTCGCTGCTCGGCATCACGACCGAGGAGGACTGGGAGGCCGGGCCCGAGCCCGACGACGCGGCGAGCGCGGCGCTGCACTACCTCAGCTGGCTGCAGGAGGCCCTCCTCGCCGCGCTGCGCGGCGAGCCGCTCGAGGACTGACAAGGCGTGCCGGCGGTTACCGGCGAGTAGCATGAGACCATGCGCACCCGCCTGCGCGCCGCTGAGCGGCGCACCCAACTGCTCGAGGTCGCCGGCAACCTCTTCGCCGAGCACGGCTACCACGGGCTGTCGATGGAGTCGCTGGCCGAGGCCGCCGGCGTGAGCAAGCCGGTGCTCTACCAGCACTTCCCCTCCAAGCGCGACCTCTACCTCGGCCTCGTCGCCGACGCCGTCGAGGAGATGGAGGCGCGCGTGCGCGACGCGCTCGAGGGCACGACCGACAACAAGGCGCGGATCACCGGCGCGGTCTCGGCGTACTTCGACTTCGTCGAGGACTCCCGCTTCGGCCTGCTCTTCACGACCGCCGAGCTCGCCGACGAGGCGGTGCGCGACGCCGTCGAGGGGGCGTTCAACCGCGTAGCCTCCCAGATTGCCGGGCTCATCGCCGCCGACGCCGGCCTCGACGACGACGCCGCGCTCTTCCTCGCCGCGAGCCTGCGGGGACTCGCCTCCGAGGCGGCGCGCTGGTGGGTCGAGCGCGGGACGATGCCCAAGGCCGAGGCCGTCCACCTCGTCTCCCGCCTGGCCTGGCGCGGCCTCGGCGCCTTCGACGCCGGCACCCCGGTCAAGGGCGCCGGGCAGGACCGCGCCCCGGCTCCGCCGGCCTAGCGCCGCGCGGCATCGCCGAGCACGCCACACGGCTCGACGACGTCGTTGAAGCTCGCGACGGTCTCGCCGTCGAGGATGACCGGCAAGCCCTCGTCCTGCGGCCCCCGCCCGCCCTCGCACTCGACGCGGTCGCCGCCTGGACGGCGAACCCACCGTTGGGCGCGGCGCGCCTTGCGGGGCCTGAGCCCGCCGCGCTGCTAGGCTCGGGGCATCACCGCCCGTGCGCACCATCCGCACGAGGCCGCCCGAGGCGCTACGAGCGCGCGGGCGCCACCCCGGCCGCGCACCGCGACGACCCGTCGCATCCAGGCGCGCCGCGAGACGACAAGCGAGCCCTCCGTGACCGACACCGACACCGCCACACCCGCGATCCGCTCCTTCCCCGAGCTCGGCGTCGACGAGCGCATCGCCGACACCCTGGCCCGCGAGGGGATCACCACGCCCTTCGCCATCCAGGAGCTCACCCTGCCGATGGCCCTCTCCGGCGCCGACGTCATCGGCCAGGCGCGCACCGGCACCGGCAAGACGTTGGCCTTCGGCATCCCACTGCTCCAGCGCCTCGACCCCACAGCCGCCCACGTCCAGGCGCTCGTCATCGTCCCGACCCGCGAGCTCTGCCTGCAGGTCCACGACGACCTCGCCCTGGCCGGCAGCGACCTCGGCGTCAAGACCGTCGCGGTCTATGGCGGCAAGGCCATCGAGGACCAGACCGCCGCGCTCGAGGCCGGCGCGCAGGTCGTCGTCGGCACCCCCGGGCGCCTGCTCGACCTCATGCGCCGGGGCATCCTGCGTCTCGGGGGCGTGCGGGGCCTCGTGCTCGACGAGGCCGACGAGATGCTCGACATGGGCTTCCTGCCCGACGTCGAGCAGCTCATCGAGGCCTGCGACGACGACCGCCAGACGCTGCTGTTCAGCGCGACGATGCCCTCGGAGGTCGTCGGCCTCGCGCGGCGCTACATGCACAAGCCGACGTTCATGCGCGCCGACGTCGAGGAGCCGCGCATCGCGCCGGAGACCGCGCAGCACTTCCTGTCCTGCCACGGCATGGACAAGCCCGCGGTCCTGGCCCGCATCCTCCAGGCGCCCGGCCGCGGGCTCTGCGTCGTCTTCACCCGCACCAAGCGCATGGCCGACACCCTCGTCAGGGAGCTCGAGGAGCGCGGGGTCGAAGCCTCGGCGATCCACTCCGACCTCCGCCAGGAGGCCCGCGAGCGCACGCTGCGACGCTTCCGCGAGGGCAAGGTCGACGTGCTCTGCGCCACCGAGGTCGCCGCGCGCGGCCTCGACATCAGCGACGTCACCCACGTCATCAACTATGACTGCCCCGACGACGAGAAGATGTACCTCCACCGGATCGGCCGCACCGGCCGGGCCGGCGCGGCGGGCGTGGCGGTGACCCTCGCGGTGTGGAACGAGCTCGCGCGGCTCGAGATGATCAAGCGGGCCCTCGAGATCGACGTGCCGACCCACGAGGTCTTCTCGACCTCCCCCCTGCTCGACGAGCTCTTCGAGCTGCCGCCGCGCGAGGTGGGCCAGCGCTCGAGCGGGCGCAGCGCGAGCGG
>JAWOAS010000072.1:0-13672 GCA_046498405.1 Egibacteraceae bacterium | reverse complement strand
GCGCTCGCGGCGTGGGTCAGCGCCGAGGATCCCCTCACGACGGCGTTCACCGTGCTGCGCCTCGTCGTGCTGGCCCTCGCCTGGTACCTCCTCGGCGTCACAACGATCGGGGTGGTCGCGCGCCTCGCACGGGCCGCCCGGGTCGTCGCCCTCGCCGACCTCCTCACCGTCGCGCCGGTGCGACGGCTGCTCAGCGCCGCGCTCGGGGTGGGCCTGGCGACCGCCGCGGTGACGAGCCTGCCCCAGGCGCCGGCCGCGCCCCCGCCGACGGTCGTCGCCGAGGCCGCCCCCTCCGCCGAGGAGGGCCACGGCACGGTCGCTGACCCCGGCCACGACGTCGCCGTGCCCGAGGGCGGCCCGCCCGACGTCGCCGTGCCCGAGGGCGGCTCGCCCGACGTCGCCGTGCCCGAGGGTGGCCTGCCCGTCGACGGCCCCGGCCACCTCGCCCTCGGTGAGGCCTCCTCGCCCGCCGCGGACGACGCGGCCGGCGGGACGGCTCGACCTGCCGGGCCCGAGCTGGCGGGCATGGCCGACCTGCTCGCCGGCCTCGGGTCGGTGGCCGGGCCGGAGGCCGGCGACGCGGAGGGCGCGCCGGCGGCCGGCGAGCCGGTCCCGTCGTCGTCGCCGGCGCCCCCGCCGAGCGCGCCGGCGGGGGCCTCCGACGACGGTCCCGGCCCGGCAGCCTGGCGCGTCGAGGCCGGTGACCACCTCTGGTCGATCGCCGCGGCGGTCCTGGCCGAGGCCCGCGGCGTCGAGGTCGCCGACGCCGAGGTCGCCGCGTACTGGCGGGCGCTCATCGAGGCCAACCGCGACGCGCTGCCCGACCCCGCCAACCCCGACCTCATCCGCCCCGGGCTGGTGCTCGAGCTGCCCGACCCGTGAGCGTGCTGTGGGGCGCCACGCCGTAGGATCGCGGCGATGAGCCTCGCGGTCTGCGTCTTCTGCTCCTCTGCCGACGGCCTTGCCCGTCCGCTGCGCGACCTCGCCAGCGAGGTCGGCGCGGGCCTGGCTGAGCGCGGCTGGCGTCTCGTCTACGGCGGCGGGGGCTTGGGGCTCATGGGCGAGGTCGCCCGGGCGGCGCTGGCCGGTGGGGCCCACGTCACCGGCGTGATCCCCCACGGCCTCGCCGCGCTCGAGGCCGAGCTGCTCGAGGTCGACGAGCTCGTCCGCGTCGACGACCTGCGGGCGCGCAAGGCGGCGATGGACGCCCGCGCCGACGCCTTCCTCGTCCTGCCCGGCGGCCTCGGCACCCTCGAGGAGCTCCTCGAGACGCTCACGCTGCGCCAGCTCGGCGTCCACGATCGCCCGATCGTCCTGCTCGACCCCGACGGGCACTGGCGGGCGCTGCACGACCTCCTCGCGGGCCTCGTGGCCTCCGGCTTCGCCCCGGCCGACCTCGCCGGCGCGCTGCCGACCGCCGGCGGCGCCGCGCAGGCCCTCGACGCCCTCGCCGCGCACGCTCGTCCACAGCGCTGAGGCCCCCACCGCCCGCGCGGTCGCAGGGCCGGGGTAGCGTGCGTGGGGTCGGATCGACGAGCGCGCGAGGGCCCGGCAGGCCCGTCGCCGGCGGCGGTCCCGGCCGGGAGTGCTACGCTACGGCGGATCTCCGTCCTGCTCCCGACGGGCCGTGCCGGCCGCGGGGGCCACCAGCCCAAAGGATGGTCTATGCATCAGTATGAGCTCATGGTCATCACCCGGGGGAACCTGCCCGAGGACACGGTCTCCGGCGTCATCGACCGCATCACCAAGCTCGTGAGCGACCTCGGCGGCAGCGTCGACCGGGTCGATCACTGGGGCAAGCGCGAGTTCGCCTACGAGATCGACCACATGCGCGAGGGCTACTACACCGTCCTCGACCTCACCCTCGGCGGCGAGCACCTCGAGGAGGTCGAGCGCCAGCTGCGCATCGCCGACGAGGTCGTGCGCCACAAGGCGATCCGACCGGACCTTCGCCGCAAGCGGGTCTCCTGACCTCACGCGGCGACGGCGGGCCCGCGCCGGTTACCGAGCGGCCCGGCGGGGCAGCGACCCCGCTCCACGCCGAGTGCACCGATCGAGCACAGGAGGACGCTGTGGCGGCCGAGAACCAGATCACGATCATCGGCAACCTCGCCGACGACCCCGAGTTGCGCTACACCCAGTCGGGCGTGGCGGTCACGAACGTGCGCGTGGCGGTCAACCGCCGCAAGCGCAACCAGGAGACCAACGAGTGGGAGGACGCCCTCGACGGCTTCTTCACCTGCAACGTTTGGCGCGAGCAGGCCGAGAACGTCGCCGAGAGCCTCTCCAAGGGCGACCGCGTCCTCGTCCTCGGTCGGCTGCGCAGCCGCTCCTACGACACCAAGGAGGGCGAGACGCGCTGGGTGACCGAGATCGAGGCCGACGAGGTCACCCCGTCGCTGCGCTGGGCGCGCGCCGAGGTCACCCGCAACCCGCGCGGCGGAGGAGGCGGGCAGCGCGCCAGCGCCGCGTCGGCGCCGCCGCCCCCGCCGCCCGACTCCGACGACGTCCCGTTCTAGAGGAGGCAAGACCATGGCTGATCGCGAGCGCGATCGCGACCGGGGCAAGACCCCGAAGCGCAAGGAGTGCTACTTCAGCAAGCACAAGATCGAGTACATCGACTACAAGGACGTGGCGCTGCTCGAGCGGTTCATCAGCGACCGCGGCAAGATCCGCTCCGCGCGGGTCACCGGCACCTCGCCGCAGTACCAGAAGCTGCTCGCCGAGGCGATCAAGAACGCCCGCGAGATGGCGCTGCTGCCCTACACCGTCAACTAGCAGGCCGCTCGAGGAGCGCACGCGATGAAGCTCATCCTGAAGAAGGACGTCGACAACCTCGGCGAGGCCGGAGAGGTCGTCGACGTCGCCGACGGCTACGGCAACAACTACCTCGTCCCGCGCGGGCTCGCGATGAAGGCCACCCGCGGCGCGATCAAGGACGCCGAGGCGATCGGTCGCAAGCGCCAGAAGCGCGCCGCGGCCACCCTCGCCGACGCCGAGGGACGGCGCGGCGAGATCGAGCGGGCAAGCGTCGTGGTCAGCGCCAAGGCCGGCGAGGACGGCCAGCTCTACGGCTCGGTGGGCGCCAACGCCCTGCGCGAGGCCGCCCGCGAGCAGCTCGGCGTGACGATCGGCTCCAAGGAGCTCCAGCTCGGCCGGCCGATCAAGTCCGTGGGTGCCCACGAGGTGCCGGTGCGCCTGCACCGCGACGTCGAGGCCACGCTCAAGGTCGAGGTCGCTCCGACCGACGAGGACTAGCCCCGAGCCCACACCTTGGCGACCCCGGCCCGCTCTGCGGCCGGGGTCGCGTGCTGCGCGCCCCGGCGACGCGCCGGGTGTCCGCTCGGCGCACGCACCGCCCTGTGGACGCCTGCGCCGGTAGCGGCCTCGTGTCCACAGCCCCGCGGGCCTTGCCCACAGCGCGCCGGCCTCGTCCACAGGCTCGTAAGGCCTGTCCACCGCCCTCGACCCGCACGCAGTGGATGCTGACCCGTGCCGGTCGACGCGCTGTCGCACCCCACCCCTATCGTCGTCTGGCGGTGAGGTCGTCGGCGCGGCCGCCGGCGCGCAGCGTCGGTCGGCGGAGAGGACGAGGTCCACGATGAGGGAGAGGCTGTCGTGAGCGAGGCGAGCCCGAACGTCCACCGGCTGCCGCCGCCGGAGGGCGGCCACGACCGCGTGCCGCCGCACAACCTCGAGGCCGAGGTCAGCGTCCTCGGGTCGATGCTCCTGTCGAAGGACGCGATCGCCGAGGTCAACGAGGTCGTCCACGCCGAGGACTTCTACCGCGGGGCGCACCGCACGATCTTCGAGGCGGTCTCCGACCTCTACGACCGCGGCGAGCCCGTCGACCCCGTGACCCTCGGCGACGAGCTCGAGCGGCGCGGCACCCTCGAGTCCGCCGGTGGGGTCGTGGCCATCACCGAGCTCATCGACCGGGTGCCGACCGCGGCCAACGCCGTCTACTACGCGCGCATCGTCGCCGAGCAGGCGCTGCGCCGTCGCCTCATCGAGGCGGGCACGCAGATCACGCGCATCGGCTACGACGCCGAGGAGGGCGCCGAGGAGGCCGTCGACAGCGCCGAGGCGCTCATGTACCAGGTCGCCCAGCGCGGACGGGTCGGCGAGTTCGTCCTCATGAAGGAGTTGCTCACCGAGTCCTTCGAGCTCATCGAGAAGCTCCACGAGAACGACTCGGCGGTCACCGGCCTGGCGACCGGCTTCTACGACTTCGACGACCTCACCGCGGGGCTGCAGAAGCAGAACCTCGTGATCCTCGCCGCGCGTCCCGGGATGGGCAAGTCCACCCTCGTGACGAACCTCGCGACGAACGTCGCCGTCGACCTGCGTCGCCCCGTCGCGCTGTTCAGCCTCGAGATGTCGCAGACCGAGCTCGTCCAGCGCATCCTCGCCTCCGAGGCCAAGGTCGACTCCGAGCGGCTGCGCACCGGGCGGCTGCAGGACGCCGACTGGCCCAAGCTCAGCCAGGCGATGGGTCGGCTCGCCGAGGCGCCGCTCTTCATCGACGACACCCCCGGGCTCAACCTCATGGAGCTGCGGTCGAAGTGCCGGCGGCTCAAGCAGAAGCACGGCCTCGACCTCGTCATCCTCGACTACCTCCAGCTCATGCAGGCCCACCGGCGCTCGGAGAGCCGCGTGCAGGAGGTCAGCGAGCTCTCCCGGGGCCTGAAGATCCTCGCCAAGGAGCTCGACGTCCCCGTCATCGCGCTGTCGCAGCTCTCGCGCAAGCCCGAGGACCGCACCGACCGGCGACCCCAGCTCGCCGACCTGCGCGAGTCCGGCTCGATCGAGCAGGACGCCGACCTCGTCGCCTTCATCTACCGCGACGACGTCTACGACCCGGAGTCGCCGAACAAGGGCGAGGCCGAGATCATCGTCGCCAAGCACCGCAACGGGCCGTTGCGCACGATCCGGCTCACCTTCATCGGGCACCACTCGCGCTTTGCGAACATGGCCCGCGGGGGGCAGGCGCAGGGCCCGCCACCGTCAGGGCCGATGTGACCCCGCAGGGCCGTCTGGCCGGGTCCTCGCCAGCGTTGCTCGTCAGCCGGCGCCGGTGGTGCGGCGGATGAAGGCGACCTCGGCGGGGTCGTAGGCGCTGCCGTCGGGGCGGAAGATGTCGTGGAACCACAGTGTGGGCTCCGACGCCCCGCGGGGGGAGTCCCACGCATGGTTGGTCTGTGAGCGCCCGGCGACGAGCCCCCAGTTGAACGCCCCCACCCGCTCGTCACGCATGACCGTCAGGTGCGGGTCGAAGGTGCTGTGGAGTGGACGCGCCATGTACTCCGTGCAGAGGATCGGGCGCCCGAAGGGCTGCAGGCACCGCAGCAGCCATTCGAGGTCGTGCACCGGGCCGTAGTGGTGGAAGCTCACGAGATCAGCCACGAGCAGCTGGAAGCGGTTCAGCTCCAAGAAGGCTGGGCTGAACTCCCAGATGCCGCTGAGGAGGGGTTGGGATACCCCGACGGAGCGCGCCCAACGGAAGCTGTGCGCGAGCAGCGGCATGGCGTTGCCGATGAGCGCCTCGTTGCCCGGCTCGTTGTACAGGTCCCAGATGCGCACGCGCTCGTCGTCGGCGAAGTGGTCGAGCACCCCGCAGACGTAGTCCTCGAGCCGGGGCCACTCGGCGGGATCCACGACGGCCTTGCTGCTGGGGCTCTGGAGCCACTGTGAGTTGTGCACGCCGGGGATCGGCTCCGGCTGCGGACCGCGCTGAGCGTAGTTGCGCCACACCCCATCGAAGAGCACGGGCATGACGCCGATGCCGCGCCGGTCCGCCGCGGTGAGGAACTGCTCCAGGTGGTCGATGAGCAGCGCGGGCTCGTCCCACAAGAGGTCGTGGAGGAACACGCGCAGCGTGTTGAAGCCCAGGGATCGCGCGAGGTCGAGCTCGCCTTCGATCGCCTCGAGGTCGAAGGTGTCCTGCTGCCACATCTCGAGCTGGTTGACCGCGTAGGCCGGAGCGTAGTTGCAGCCGACGAGCCACGGCTGCTTGGCGTACCACTCCTGTGCCCGCCGGTGGGTCCAACGGCCGACGCCGAGCGGATCCTCCTCGGTGGACATGCGCATGAAGGGGTTCGGCGGTGCCGTGCCGCCGGGGGGCGCCTCAGGGTCGGGTTCGGGGACCGCCGCCTCTACGGCATCCCCGGTGGGGCCCGGGTCCTCGACCGCTGCGTGCTCCACCTCGACGATCGCGACGCCACGGTCCCTGGCGTAGTCAGAGGCAAGCGCGGTGACGATCGTGCCTGGCGCCACCTCGAGACGGGTCCGCCCTGCAGTCAGGGCATCCTCGACGTCCGCTGCCGTCACTGCCGGTCGTGACATCTGTGGCTCCTGTGCTCAGCCGTGGCTCTCGGGACGGGGCTGCCCGCCGCAGGCCCGGCAGGCGTTGGCCGCTGCCGCTGCCGCACTGGTGACCTGCATGCCCCGCAAGATAGACGCGCCCCGGTGCCGGCACCGGGGCGCGTCGGGGGTCGGTGGCCCCGCAGCTGGGTCGCAGGTGTCCACCGACCAGCCGGGATCAGTCTCCTTCCGCAGGCGTACCGAGCTCCTCGTTCATGCGTGCCTCGGCAGCGGCGAGTGCGACTGCCGGGTCCTTGTCGCCGACCCAGGTGGCCTGCAGCTCGTCCGCTAGCGCGTCCCACGCGCCGGCCCATCCCGCGACCGCAGGCACGAACACGGCGGTGTCGGCGGCATCGGCGTAGTTGTCGCGTTGGGGTGCGTCGTCGAGCTCGCCACCGGTCAGCACGGAGGTGCGGTTGGCGAGGTGGCCGGTACCGGCCGCCCAGTCACCGACGCTGTCGTAGAGGTAGGAGACGAACTCGAGCGAGGCCTCGCGCAGCTCGTCGTCCTCGTTGCCCGCGGCGGGCAGGACCCACATGTGCGAGTCACCCCAGAATCCCGGCTGCTCGTAGAACACCGGCAGCTCGAGCGCCCGGTACTCGAACTCGGCCTCGCGGACGTACTGGTCGACGACCCACGTCCCGTTGTGCAGCACCGCGACGTTGCCGGCGAGGAACTCCGACTGCGAGTCGGTGTAGCCCTGGGACGGGTCCGACGCCGTGTCGGCGAGCTCGTTGAGCACGCGGAGGGCCTCCTCGCCCTCGGGGGTGTCGACCGTCGCGCTGAGGTCGTCATCGATGAGGCTGCCACCCTGCTGCGCGACGAGTCCCAGGAACAGCCGGCCACCGGTCTGGAACTCGAACCAGTCCTGCGAGAAGAACATCGCGTCGGTCTCGCTCTGGATGGTCTCTGCCTGCTCGAACAACTCGTCGATCGAGGTCGGCATGATCGGCTCACCGTCGCCATCGACCAGGCCGGCCTCTTCGAAGAGGTCGACGTTGACGTGCCACAGGCTGCCGTGGATGTCGAAGGGGACCGCGTAGACATCGCCCTCGTAGGCGGCGCCCTCCTGGGCGGGCTCGGTGTAGTCGGTGAAGTCGACCCCCACGGCGTCGAGGTCGTCGTCGATCGGTCGCAGCAAGTCGCGGCCGGCGAAGTCCGGCAGACGGTGCGAGTGCATGACCGCCACCTGCGGGGGGTTCCCGGAAGCGAAGGTGGTGGAGAGCTGCGTGTAGTACTGGTCCCACACCGCACCGCCGAGGCGCTCGACGAAGACGCCGTTGTCCTCTTCGTTGAAGGCGTTGGTGAGGATCTGGATGACCTCGCACTCGTCGGTGGCCTCGGCGACGTCGGTCACCCCCTCGGTGGACTCGTCGCAGTCACCGAAGAACCGAGCGAGGCTGATGACGGTGTCACCCTCCTCGATGGCCTCCTCCGCCTCCTCAGACTCGGCATCGGGGGCGTCGTCGGTCGCGTCGTCGTCGGCGCAGGCGCTGACGACGAGCGCGAGTGCCAGCAGCAGCAAGATGGCGGTCAGCGGCCTCTTTATCCTCATGTGGTGCCTCCGTTCTCACGGACCCAGTTGGTCCATCCGTTCGGTTTCGTGCCCAGCGCGCGCCGGGCGTGTGCTCGTGGTCGCATCCGCGGTCACTTTCCGCCGCTGCCCAGCGAGATGCCGCGGATCAGCTGCCGCTGGAAGATGATGAAGAGAATGAGGAGTGGGAGGCTGGCGAGCACTCCGCGCGCCATGAGCGCTCCGAGCTCCGTGGCTTGGGCGAAGTTGCCTTGCAGCGACGCGAGGCCGGTGGTGACGGTGAACATCTCCCGCTCGGTGGCCGAGACGAGCGGCCACAGGTAGTCGTTCCAGGTCAGCACGAAGGTGAAAATGCCCAGGGCCGTGAGGGCCGGTGTGGCCATCGGCATCATGATCTGTCGGAAGATCCGCCAGTTCGAGGCACCGTCGATCTGTGCGGCCTCCTCGACCTCGCGGGGGATGGCGGCGAAGAACGTCGTCATGATGAACACCCCGAGAGGAACCCCGACTCGGGGCATGAAGAGCCCGGGGTGGGTGTTGTGCAACCCGAAGGCCTCGAAGATGAGGAACAAGGGGATGAACATCGTCTCCTGCGGCACCATCAGACCGGCGATGACCACGGGGAAGAGGATCCGCTTGCCGGGGAAGTGCAGCCGCGCGAAGGCGTAGCCCGCCATGGCGGAGAACAGCAACGTCAGCAGCGTCGTCGAGGTCGCGACGATCATGCTGTTGACGAACCATCTGCCGCTGAGGCCGACGTCGAACACCGCGATGAAGTTGTCGAACGTGACCTCGGGTGGCAGCAGGATCTGTGAGTCGCGCTGCAGGATCTCGTTGGGGGTCAACGAGAGGGAGAACATCCACCACAGGGGGATGAGCCAGACGAGCGCGAACACGAAGAGGGCCACCGTCGGGGCGTTCTTCTTGAAGCGCCGGGTCGGCTGATCGTGGACGACGCTCTCGGTCTCTTCGGTTGTCGCGCTCATGCCTCGTCCTCCCCCTTGGGTAGCAGCACGAACTGGACGACGGAGACGAGGATGATCGCGAGGAAGAGCACGATCGACATCGCCGAGGCGTAGCCCAGCTCGAAGTCCCGGAAGCCCCGTTCGAAGATGTGCTGGATGAGCACCCGCGTGGCGCCGTCCGGCCCACCGCGGGTCATGATGAAGACCTGCCCGAAGATCTGGAAGGAGTAGATGACCTGGAGCACGGCCACGAGCCGGATGGTGCGCTTGAGCCCCGGGACCGTGATGTTCCAGAACGTCTGCCACCTGTTCGCACCGTCGATTGCGGCTGCCTCGTACTGCTGTTGGTCGATGTCCTGCAGGCCGGCGAGGAAGAGCACGAGGTTGAAGCCGACGGTCCACCACAGGGTGGCGAGCACGATCGCGGGCATCGCCCAGGTCGTGCTGTTGAGCAGGTTGATGGGCTCGAAGCCGAACCAGTCGCCGAAGATGCCGACGAGGCCGATGCCGGGGTTGAGCAGGAACGCCCAGATCAGCGTGAGCACCGCGACCGACAGCACGTAGGGGGCGAAGAACATCGCCCGCAGCACCCCGACCATGCGTCCTTGACGGTTCAGCGCGAGGGCGAGCGCGAGGCCGGTGCCCACGATCACCGGTGTCGACATCGCCACGAAGAGCAGGGTGTTGCCGAACGACAGCCAGAACTGGGAGTCGAACCAACGGCCACCCTCGCCTGGGTGGAAGCCAAGCCAGACGCCGAAGATCGCGACGATGAGCACGGCGAAGCTCACGGCCGAGGCTTTGGGGATGCTGCCCTTGCGCATGGACCGGAACAGCGGCACGAGCAGGAGCAGCATCACCAGGCGGAGGAGCCAGAGCCGATCGAGGCTCCAGGTCATCTCCGTGCCCCAGAACATCCGGCGGAAGTTGTCGAGGCCGATGGTCTCGCGACGGGTGATGTCGAGGAAGTCCCAGTCGTAGAAGCTCATCACCGCGGCCTGCAGCACGGGGTAGAGCATGAACAGCGCGTAGGCCAGCAGGAAGGGGATGAGGAAGCCGAAGGCACCGAGGTCGCGTGGGGAGAACCGGTCGGTGCTGCCCTTTGGGCCGCCACCCCGCTTGCGGACCCCGGCCTCCTCCTGCTCGGTGACGACTTCGGCCGCCGTGCCTGAACGCCCGGTTGCCACGGTCTCTGCCATGTCGGCCTCCCAGGTCTTCGCCCTGCTAGTGCGCTAGTGCGCGGCTGCCGAACCTTACGACTCCGATACACCCAAGTCAACAGTAAGTTTCGACTTCGATAGCACTGGGTGTAGCGAAAGCGGATCTGGGCTCAGCCGCGTGCACGCTTGTTGCGCGGGGCTCGAGCTTCGATGTGGGCGGGCTCGGCCGCATCGGACCGGGAGATGCACGGTTCACATGGTCTTATGCCCGTCGTTGGGTGGCCTCCAGGTCGCGTTGGCCTGCGCCGTGCCCTAGGGCGGGTGGGGTGGAGGTGCCCATCAGGCGGCCCGTGGGTCCGGTGGAGGCGAAGGCTTGCCACCGCCCTCTCCTTTGTCTATCGTCAAATTCGATGATTATCGAAAGCTCAAGCGAGGGTGCGAGGATGCAGAGCCTGAGGCGCCGCGAACTCCGCCATGGCGACGGTCGTCGCCTCTACCTCTACGGCGCCGAGGATGGTCAGTCGCTTCCCGCGGACACACCGGGGGGTGAGTGGCCGGCCCTGCATCTGCGGCACGACGCCCTCCGTGACCGCTGGGTGGCGATCTCGCCGGCCCGGAACATGCGGCCGCAGACGGCGCCGTCGGTGAGCCAGCGATCCTCGAGCTGCCCCCTGTGCGTCGGCGGTCCGGAGCTGCCGTTCCCCTACGAGGCAGCCGTCTTCGAGAACCGCTTCCCGAGCCTGCTGCCGATGCCGCCGCAGCCACCGGCGCTCGAGGGTGCGACCGCGCCCTCGACCGGTGCCTGCGAGGTGGTGATGTACACCTCGACCCACGAGGGCTCCCTCGCCACCCTCACCTCGGAGGAGCTCGTGCGGGTGGTGGCCATCTGGGCAGACCGCTCCGAGGACCTGTGGGCCGACGAGCAGGTGGCTGCGGTGCTCGTGTTCGAGAACCGGGGGGAGGACGTCGGCGCGACGCTCTCCCACCCGCACGGGCAGATCTACGCCTTCGGCCACCTCCCACCGCTGTTGCAGGAACGGGCCTCAGCGGCCAGACGGCACCGTGCGCACAGCGGGAGCTGCCTGGGCTGCGACGTCGTCGAGCAGGACATGGCGTCGTCGGCACGACAGGTCGTGGCCAACCCGAGCTTCCAGGTGTCGGTGCCCTTCGCGCCGGACTGGCCCTTCGAGGTGCATGTCCGCGCCCGACGCCACGGCACCGGTCGTCTCCAGGACCTCACCGTCGAGGAGCGCCGTGACCTGGCCGCCGCCCTACGGGAGGTCGTGCGTGTCTACGATCGCCTCTACGACGAGCCCATGGCCTACCTCATGGCCTGCCAGCAGGCACCGAGGGACGGGCACGGCACGATCGGAGACTGGCATCTCAGCTTCGAGTTCCTCCCGCCCAACCGTGGCCCGGACAAGCTGAAGATGCGTGCCGCGGTGGAGACGGCCGCAGGGCTGTTCATCAACGACACCGCCCCCGAGGACACCGCCGCCGAGCTGCGGCGCACCGCGGAGCGGACCCGGCCCGAGCAGCTCTCCGAGCTGCCACTGGTCTCCATCGAACGGTGCTGAGCGAGCGGCGTCCTGGCCTGCCCGCGGCCTCAGCCGTTCGCCACCACTCGGACCGCCAGGCCCACGTTGCGCAGCGCGGACAGGAGCTCGGGATCCGCCTCGTCATCAGTGATGAGCAGATCGATCTCCTCCAGGCTGCAAACGTGGGCGAGGGCGACCTGCCCGAGCTTCGAGCTGTCGGCGCAGACGATGCGCTCCTGCGAGGAGCCCAACAGCAGCCGCTTGATCTCGGTCTCAGGCAGGTTCACGTTCGTGACACCCCGGTCGACGTCGACACCGTTGCAGCCGAGGAAGGCCTTGCGCGCGTTGATGCTCCCGAGGACGAGGCCGGCGAGCGGCTCGACGAGGGAGTGCTGCTGTGGGCGCAAGGTCCCGCCTGTCACGATCACGGTGATCCGCGGGTGGGCGCGCTCGAGGGCGAGGGCGATCGTGAGCGAGCTCGTGAACACCGTGACGTCGGAGATGTCGAGCCGCTCGGCGAGCGCTTGCGCGACGGCCGTCGTGGTCGTGCCCACGTCGAGGATGAGGGTGTCGCCGTCCTCGATGAGCTCAGCGGCGGCTTGCCCGATCGCGCGCTTCTGGGTGGCGGCGGCCACCTCAGCATCCTCGAACCTGCGTTCGGCCGGAGCGATGGCCCTGGGGACGGCGCCACCTCGGACGCGGCGGAGTTGCCCCCGCCGCTCCAGCGCGTCGAGGTCGGTGCGCACGGTGACCTCGGACACCTCGAACCGGCCAGCGAGGTCGCTGACCTGGAGGAACTCCTGCTCCCGGAGGAGTGCGAGCATGCGGTCCCGGCGGATCCTCGCCGGGAGTGATCGTGCGCCATCCGCCTCGGTGTCGCTCATCGCGGTCCTCCTGCCAGCAACGGCTTGCTCGGTCGCGTCGGCTGTCCGCCTCCTTGCCCTCGGGCTCAGCGGGCCACGCCTCGCTCGGCCCAGGCGTCAGCGACGATGCGGTCGAGATCAGGCTTCTGCGGTCGCCATCCAAGCAGGTGTCGGGCGCGCTCGGAGGAGGCAACGAGCACGGCTGGGTCACCGGCTCGGCGCGGGGCCTCCTCGGCGGGGATGGGGTGCCCGGTCACGCGCCGGGCTGCGGCGACGACCTCGTGCACGCTGAACCCCCGACCGTTGCCGAGGTTGCAGGTGATCGTGCCGTGGTCGTCGAGCTGCTCGACGGCGCGGACGTGGGCGTCGGCGAGGTCGGCGACGTGGACGTAGTCCCGGACCGCCGTGCTGTCCTCGGTGGGGTAGTCGGTCCCGAACAGGGTGATGTGCTCGCGCGAGCCCTCGGCGACCTGCAGGACCAGGGGGATGAGGTGGGTCTCCGGGTCGTGACGCTCGCCGCGGCCAGGCACGGCGCCGGCGGCGTTGAAGTAGCGCAGCGCGGCGTAGCGCAGCCCGTGGATGCGGTGGTGCCAAGCGAGCATGCGCTCGACGAGCAGCTTCGACTCCCCGTAGGCATTGGTCGGTGCCAGCGTGTCGTCCTCGGTGATCGGGGCGCGCTCCGGCTCGCCGTAGACCGCGGCGGTGGACGAGAGGACGAAGCGCCGTACGCCGTGGCGCAGCAGCGCCTCGAGCAGCGTGGCGGAGCCGCCGGTGTTGACCCTGAAGAAGCGCTCAGGGGCCCTCATGGACTCCCCCGCCTCGATGAGGGCGGCGAAGTGCAGGCAGGCGTCGAAGCCGCCTGAGCCGACCACGTCGTCGATGGCCCTAGCATCGGTGACGTCCACCTCGACGAGGTCGGCGCCCTCCGGCACGGCCTCACGATGGCCCGCGCTGAGGTCGTCGGCGACGGTGACGCGGTGCCCGGCGTCGAGCAGGGCAGCGGCGGTGGTGGCACCGATGTAGCCGGCGCCACCGGTGACCAGGGCGTGCATGGGGGCTCCTCGACTGCGGGCGGGCTCGGGTCTGCTGACACCTTGAGGGCGGCTCCGGTTAGGAGCCAAAGCTTTCGCGATCTTGTCAGAATCTTCGTTTCGTTTACGATAGAGCAACGCCTCAGGAGGTGCCAGGTGGACGCGAGCTTCCATGCGCCCGGACGGGCGAACCTCATCGGTGAGCACACCGACCACAC
>JAWOAS010000147.1:0-3464 GCA_046498405.1 Egibacteraceae bacterium | reverse complement strand
CGAGGCCGGCGCCGGCGAGCTGCGCCTCGACGCCCGCGTCGGGGCCGGCGAGATCACCGTCACCACCGCCGAGCCCACCCAAGGAGGTCGTCGCTGATGCGCCGCCACCCGATCGACGCCCTGTCCCTGGCCTTCGGGCTCGTCTTCGTCGGCCTCGCCGGCGCGCTGCTGACCCCCGGCCTCGGCCTCGCGGCGCTCACGAGCCCTTGGCTGTGGCCGACGCTGCTCATCGTCCTCGGCGCCGTGCTGCTCGTCTCGAGCCTGCCGCGGCCGCAGCGCTCGACCGACCCGGGCCCGTCGCAGCGTGACGGCGACGAGGCGCCACCCGACGCGGACGGTCCCAACCGCCCCTAGGGCAGGACCCCGCGGTGCGCCACGAGGTCCCCGCTCGCCGTCGGCGTACATCGCCCGGTCGGCGTGGCGCAGCGGCGCGTCGGGGTCCTCGCCATCGGTGGGCCAGATCGCCGAGCCGATGCTGACGTCGAGGGGCAGCGCGCGCACGAGCAGGCCGAGGGGGACCCCGGCGGCCGCCACCTCCCGGCCCTGGCCTCGGTGGGCGGGCCGCTCAGGCGAGCGTGAGTCGCACCGGTCCGCCGCTGAGGTCGACGGCGTCGAGCAGGGTGGCGGGCAGGCGCAGGACCCGCCCGGGCGAGACCGCCCACGGCAGGCGCCGCCGGGTGATCTCCCGGCCGTCCTGGAGGAGGCGGACGTGGGCCACCGGCCGGGCCTCGGTCGACCACGCGAGCAGGCGGCGGCGCGGAGGGGGCCGGTCGCCCGGGCGCAGGACCATCGGGGCGACCCAGGCCAGCGGCGCCTCCGCGGTCAGGGCCACCCCGCGTGGCGGCGGTGCCGGCGCCTCGAGCCAGCGGCGCACCGCCCCAGCGACGTGCGCACCGCCGAGCGCGGCGACGTCGGCGGTGTCGACGGGGTGGACGAGATTGCCGGCGGCGAAGACCCCCGGCGCGCTCGTGCGCAACTCGGTGTCGACGACCGGCCCGCCGCCGGCGGGACCGACCTGTAGCCCGGCGGTGCGCGCGAGCTCGCTCTCGGCCCGCCACGACCCGGTGAGGACGACGAGGTCGCAGGCCACCCGTCGACGCGCGCCGCTGCGGGTGTCGACGACCTCGACGGCCTCGACGCGGCCCCGGCCGATGATCCGCGCGATCCGGGTGTGCGCGGCGACGGGCACGCCGAGGGCTCGGGGCCCGAGCCAGCGCAGCGGGGCCGGGGTCTCGGCGACGTCGTGCTCGGAGGTCATGAGCACCGTCGCGCAGCCGGCCTCGCGCAGGGTCAGCACCGCCGACCAGCTCACGAGCTCGGCGCCCACGACGACGGCCCGCGAGGCCGACAGCCGGTCGTGGAGGTGGACGATCTGCTGGAGCAGCCCGGTCGTGACGACCCCCATCGGCCGGTCGCCGGCGATGAGCCGGGCGGGTCGCGGCCGCTCGCGCGCGCCGGTGGCGAGCACGACCGCGCCGGCGTCGATCTCCTCGAGGCCGGCCGGGCTCGTGACCGTGAGCGACCGCGGCCCGGCCCAACCGGTGACCGTGGCCTCGGTGCGCAGCGCCGCGCCGGCGGCGTCGGCCTCCTCGACGAGCCGCGCGGCGTAGGCCGGGCCGCTCAGGGCGCGCCGGCGGTCGCGCAGCCCGTAGCCGGTGTGGGCGCTGTGGCGCGGCACCCCACCGGCGGCGGCCTCGCGCTCGAGCACGACGACGTCGGCGCCGGCGGCGGCCAGCCGCCGCGCCGCGACGAGGCCGGCGGGGCCGGACCCGACGACGGCGACGTCGACCGCGCGGCGGGTCACGCCACTCACCGCGCGCCCCCGCGCGTGCCCTCGGCGAGCATCGCCGCGACCTCGGCGCCGCAGGAGAAGGCCTGGCAGCGCCCCATCGTCGCCCGGGTGCGCCGCCGCAGCCCGCCGAGGTCCGACGGCGGCAGGGGCGAGGCGAGCGCGTCGCGGACCTCCCCCCGGGTCACCCGCTCGCAGAAGCACACGACCCGGCCGTAGTCGGGGTCGGCGGCGATGCGCTCGGCGTCGGCGTAGGGGCGCTGCTGCGCCTCGCCGATCGGGGGCATCGCCGGCGGCGGGGGAAGGTCCGGCCGGGGGGTGAGCTCGACGCCGGCGTCGGCGAGCAGCGCCGCGACGTGCTCACCGAGGGCCATCGCCGAGGTCAGGCCCGTCGAGCGGATCCCGCCGAGGCAGAGGTAGCGCTGGTCGGCGTCGACCTCCACGACGTAGTCGCGGTGCTCGGTGGCCGCCCGCAGCCCGGCATAGGTCGCGGTGAGCTCCTCGTCGGCGAGGGCGGGCACGAGGCCCTCGCTGCGCGCGAGCAGCCCCGCGAGGCCGTCCTCGGTCGTGCCGGTGGCCTGCCGGTCGTCGAGGTCCTCGGCGGTGGGGCCGACCATGACGTTGCCGTAGACCGTCGGGCTGACGAGCACGCCCTTGCCCTTGGCGGTCGGCACCGGCAGGACGACGCGGTCGACGAGGCGCCGGGCGAGCTTGTCGAAGACGAGCAGCTGCCCGCGCCTGGGGGTGACGCTGAAGCGCTCGTGGCCGAAGGCCCGGTCGAGGTGGTCGGCCCCGAGTCCGGCGGCGCCGACGACCCAGCGGGCGTCGACCGGGCCTGCCGGGGTCGCGAGCCGGGTGTGGGCGGCGCCGACCTCGACGTCGTCGACGCGGTGGCCCAGCCGCACCACCGTCCCACGGGCCTGGGCGTCGAGGGCGAGGGCGAGGGTCGTCGTCCACGGGCAGACGATCCCCTCGTCGGGCACGACGAGCCCACCCCGCGCCCCCGGCCCGAGGGCGGGCTCCATGGCGTAGACGCGCTCGGCGTCGACGATCTCGCAGCGCTCGTAGCCGTTCTCGCGGGCCTTGCGCTCGAGGCCCGGCAGGGCGTCGCGCTGCTCGTCGTCCCAGGCCACGAGCAGGGCGCCGGTGCGCTCGAGGGGGATGCCGGTGGCCTCGGCGTAGTCGCCGAGCAACTGCCAGCCGCGCGCGACGAGCCGGGCCTCGAGGGTGCCGGGCCCGGCGTCGAAGCCGGTGTGCCAGATCGCGGTGTTCGCCTTGCTCGTCGCGTCCCCGACGTCGTCGCGGGCCTCGAGCAGCGCGACGGAGAGGTCGAAGCCGGCGAGCTCGCGGGCGACGGCGCAGCCGACGACGCCGGCCCCGACGACGGCGACGTCGTAGGCGGGCACGCCGCGGTCGGCCGACGGGCTGGCCCCGGCGCTGCCCGGCGCGGCGGTGCCGGCCATCACGCCCCGCCCTGGGCCAGCGTCGTCTCCACGCCCTGCCGCCACCGGCCGAGCAGCTCGGCGGCCTGCTCGGCGGAGCGCTGGGGCTCGTAGGTCTGCGACGGCGTCCAGTCGTCGATGGCCCCGGCGAGGGAGAGCCCCTCGTCGAGGGCGAGCCGGCCGAGCGCGGCGACGCCGAGGGCGGTGGCGTGCGGCGAGGGGTAGACGTCGAC
>JAWOAS010000186.1:0-6922 GCA_046498405.1 Egibacteraceae bacterium | reverse complement strand
CCCGGGGTGGCCTACCGCTACGCCCACGAGGTGTCGACGCCACGGCGCTCGAGCGCGCCCTGCTCGCTGTCGCCGGTCTCAGCGTACCCAGCCGCACCCGCCGCGGTCACCCTGCGAGGCCCGAGGGCAGCTCCAGCGACCACGAGGTGTCGACGCCACGGCGCTCGAGCGCGCCCTGCCCGACCTACGATCCTGACGTGGCCTACCGCTACGCCCTCGAGGTCGAGCAGGGCGCGCTCGAGCGCCGCGGCGTCGACACCTCGTGGTCGCTGGAGCTGCCCTCGGGCCTCGGGGGGTGACCGGCGGCGGCCGCGGCTGGGTACGCTGTGGCCGGTGACCGCGTCGAGCGGCGAGGAGGACGTGCGATGGCGACCTGGATCATGTGGCTCGTGGCAGCCGCCGTCCTCGCCCTGCCGGTCGTGCTCGGCCTCGCCTTCCACGGGCGGGACCGCACCGACAGCCGCGGGCGTCGGCTCCACCGCGACTGGCGGGCCTCACTGCCATCCCGCTAGCAATCTTGAGTCCACCACGCGCAGATACGTTGTGATCCCGTCGGGTCCGGGTAGTCTCTGTCTCGACGACGACCGCAGACGGAGCGCCCGAACGTGGCGTGGAGGTGGACATGGCAAAGGCAGTCGGCATCGACCTGGGCACGACGAACTCCTGCGTGGCGGTGATGGAGGGTGGCGAGAGCACCGTCATCGCCAACGCGGAGGGCGCGAGGACCACGCCGTCGGTGGTGGGGTTCTCGAAGTCCGGCGAGATCCTCGTCGGCGAGGTCGCCAAGCGCCAGGCCGTCACCAACCCTGACCGCACGATCCAGTCGGTCAAGCGCCACATCGGCACCGACTGGTCGACCGAGCTCGACGGCAAGAGCTTCACCGCCCAGGAGATCTCGGCGCGGATCCTCCAGAAGCTCAAGCGCGACGCCGAGAGCTACCTCGGCGACGACGTCACCGAGGCGGTCGTCACCGTCCCGGCGTACTTCAACGACGCGCAGCGCCAGGCCACGAAGGAGGCCGGGCAGATCGCCGGCCTCGAGGTCCTGCGGATCATCAACGAGCCGACCGCGGCGTCGCTGGCCTACGGCCTCGACAAGGAGGAGGAGCAGACCGTCCTCGTCTTCGACCTCGGTGGCGGGACCTTCGACGTCTCGGTCCTCGAGATCGCCGACGGCGTCTTCGACGTCAAGTCGACCTCCGGTGACACCGAGCTCGGCGGCGACGACTGGGACCAGGCGGTCATCGACTGGCTCGTGAAGTCCTTCAAGGACAACCACGGCATCGACCTCTCGAAGGACAAGATGGCCCTGCAGCGCCTCAAGGAGGCCGCGGAGAAGGCCAAGCGCGAGCTGTCGACGACGACCGAGGCCTCGATCAACCTGCCGTTCATCACCGCGACGGCCGAGGGCCCGCTGCACCTCGAGGAGACGCTGACCCGGGCGCACTTCCAGCAGCTGACCTCCGACCTGCTCGACCGCTGCAAGGGCCCCTTCAACGCCGCGGTCAAGGACGCCGGTGTCGGCCCCTCCGACATCGACCACGTCATCCTCGTCGGCGGCTCGACGCGGATGCCCGCGGTGCTCGACCTCGTCAAGGACCTCACCGGTGGCAAGGACCCCCACAAGGGCGTCAACCCCGACGAGGTCGTGGCGATCGGCGCGGCGCTGCAGGCCGGCGTGCTCAAGGGCGACGTCAAGGACGTCCTCCTGCTCGACGTCACCCCCCTCTCGCTCGGCATCGAGACCAAGGGCGGGGTCATGACCAAGCTCATCGAGCGCAACACGACGATCCCGACCCGCAAGTCCGAGGTCTTCACCACCGCCGAGGACAACCAGCCGCAGGTCGAGATCCACGTCCTGCAGGGCGAGCGGGAGATGGCCGACGCGAACAACACGCTCGGCAAGTTCCAGCTCGTCGACATCCCGCCTGCCCCGCGCGGCGTGCCGCAGATCGAGGTCACCTTCGACATCGACGCCAACGGCATCGTCAACGTCTCGGCCAAGGACCGCGGCACCGGCAAGGAGCAGTCGATGCAGATCACCGGGCAGTCGGCGCTGCCCAAGGAGGACATCGACCGCATGGTCAAGGACGCCGAGCAGTACGCCGAGGAGGACCGCCGGCGTCGCGAGGAGGCCGACGCGCGCAACAACGCCGACAACCTCCTCTACCAGACCGAGAAGCTCGTCAAGGAGAACGACGAGAAGATCGGCCCGGAGCTCAAGGCCAAGGTCGAGGAGGCCCAGGGCAAGGTCCGTGACGCGCTCGGCGGCACCGACGTCGCGGCGATCACCTCGGCCTCGGAGGAGCTCAGCCAGGTCAGCCAGGAGGTCGGCCAGGCCCTCTACGCCGCCGGCGCCGAGGAGCAGGCTGGGGCGCAGACGCAAGGCTCGGCGACCGGGTCGGAGGACGAGGACATCGTCGACGCCGAGGTCGTCGACGAGGACGAGGACGAAGACAGCGAGGGTCGGGCCTAGGCCATGGGACGAGCCGAGTACGAGCGCCACATGGCGCCGACCGAGCAGGAGCCCGCCGACGAGACCGTCGGCGGGCCCGAGGGGTCGGCGGCCGCGCAGCCCGACGACGTCGAGGCCGCAGACGTCGGCGACGACGCCCACGACGCCCGCGACGCCCACGACGACGGGGCCGAGGTCGGCCCCGAGGTCGAGGCCGACCCGCGCTCGCCGCTCGAGATCGAGCGTGATCAGTTCCTCGACGCGCTGCGGCGTGAGCGGGCCGATTTCGAGAACTTCCGCAAGCGCGCCGAGCGCGAGCGGATGGAGGCCCTCGACCGCGGCCGTGAGCACGTCGTCGCCGAGCTGCTGGGGGTCCTCGATAACTTCGGCCACGTCCTCAAGGGCGCGGAGCGCAGCGAGGACGCGCAGCTGTCGAAGGGCGTGGAGATGGTCCACGGCGAGCTCGTCCGTGCCCTCGAAGACGTCGGGCTCGAGCGCGTCCCCGGCGAGGGGGCGCCCTTCGACCCCGCCCACCACGAGGCGCTCGAGCAGCGCCCCGCCACCGAGCCCCTCGAGGAGCCCGTCGTCGTCAAGGAGCACCGCCCCGGCTATCGCTTCAAGGGCCGGGTCCTGCGCCCGGCCACGGTGACCGTCGCCCAGTAGCCAGGAGGGACGCGAGGCGCGCTGATGAGCCAGAGGGACTACCTCGAGAAGGACTACTACAAGGTCCTCGGCGTCGACAAGGGCGCCGACCAGGCCGAGATCGCCAAGGCCTACCGTCAGCTCGCCCGCACCTACCACCCCGACGCCAACCCCGACGACGCCGACGCCGAGGCGCGCTTCAAGGAGATCGGCGAGGCCTACCAGGTGCTCTCCGACCCCGAGAAGCGCGCCGAGTACGACAAGGTCCGCGACCTCATGGGCTCGGGGGCCTTCCGCAGTGGCCCCGGTGCCGGCGGCGGCTTCGGCGGCGGGGGCTTCGGTGCCGGCGGCTACCCCGGCGGGGGGCAGGCCTTCGACCTCGGCGACCTCCTCGGGGACATGTTCGGCGAGGGCGCCGGCCGCGGCGGCACGGCCACCGGCTTCGGCGCCCCACCCCGCGGCCGGGCCCAGGCCGGGCGCCGCGGCCGCGACGTCGAGACCGACCTCACGCTGTCCTTCGAGGACGCGATGGCGGGGGTCACGACGACCCTGCGCGTCTCCGGTCCCGCCGAGTGCCGCACCTGCGGTGGCAGCGGCGCCCGGCCCGGCACGCAGCCGCAGACCTGCGGCACCTGTGGCGGCGGTGGCGTCGTCACCCGCGACGCGGGGATGTTCGGCTTCAGCGAGCCCTGCCCGGCCTGCGGTGGTCGCGGGGTGCGGATCACCGACCCCTGCCCGACCTGCGGCGGCAGCGGCGCCGAGACCCGCAGTCGCGACATCCGCGCGCGGATCCCCGCCGGGGTCAAGGACGGCGCGCGCATCCGCCTCAAGGGCAAGGGCGAGGCCGGCCAGCACGGGGGGCCACCGGGAGACCTCTACGTGACCGTCCACGTCAGCGAGCACGAGCTCTTCGGCCGCCGCGGCGACGACCTCACCCTGCGGGTGCCGGTGACCTTCACCGAGGCCGCGCTCGGCACGAAGCTGCGCGTGCCCACGCTCGAGGGCGCGGTCACCGTCAAGGTCCCCGCCGGCACGCAGAGCGGCCGCACCCTGCGGGTCCGCGGTCGCGGGGCGCCGAAGTCCGACGGCAGCTACGGCGACCTCCTCGTCACCGTCGAGATCGTCGTGCCGCGCAAGCTCAGCCGCACCCAGAAGAAGATGCTCGAGGACTACGCGGCCACCGAGCCCGACGATCTGCGCAGCCACCTCGACGCCGCCGTCGCCGAGCGGGAGGGCGCCGAGTCATGAGCGTGCGCGACCGCCCCGTCTACATCATCTCGGTGGCCGCTGAGCTCGCCGGGGTGCACCCCCAGACGCTGCGCACCTACGAGCGCAAGGGGCTCATCAAGCCCAAGCGCACGACCGGCGGGACCCGGCGCTACTCCGAGCGCGACGTCGAGCGGGTGCGGCTCATCCAGGAGCTCACCCAGGGCGAGGGCGTCAACCTCGCCGGCGTCCTGCGCATCCTCGCGCTGCAGGACGAGCTCGAGGCCGCCGAGGACCGCCTCGAGCGCGCCCGCGCCGACATGGAGCGCATCCGCGCCCAGGCCCGTGAGGAGCTGCGCGAGCAGGTGCAGCGCCGCGGCACCGAGCTCGTCCTCTACCGCCGCGCCGAGATCGAGCGCCACCACCGCCGGCGCTGACGCCGGCACCCAGCGCGTGCCCTTGCGCCATCGCCGTGACGAGCGTCCGACCTGACTCAGGAGTCGGAGTCCCTCGGTGTCGCCGACCAGGCCCAGCTGTCGACGTCCCAGCGGGCGGGATCGGAGCCCTCGTGGGTTGCAAGCAACGGCTGCCAGAAGGATGCGAGCGCCTCGCCTGCCGCTTCGAGGTCGGTCCAGCGGATGCCATGGTCACGGACGTAGGAGCGCCAAGCGCTGGCCCAGCTGCTCGGTGGCGCCGTCATCGTGGGCGGCCAGGTGGTCTGGCGTAGGTCGAAGGTCTGTCGGCAAGCCGCACGGAGCGTGGTGGAGTCGGGGATCGGCAGGGATCCGGCGATCATGAGCATGTCGTACAGATCGCGCGGTCGGCTGTTCGATCGGCTGCCGTAGTCTCGGACGTAGGCGTGCAGCTTCTCGGCGAGGTGCTGGGCGATCGGGATCACTGGGATGCTTGGCGTTGCGATGCCGGCAAAGTCGAGGAGGCGACGCAGCTCGACGTGGTCCAAGGGGCGTTGATCATCGGGGACGGCGTTGACGTCGAGTTGGATCCGCTCGAACTCGCGGCCGTCGAGGAGGGTCAGGATGGTGTAGCGGAGCCCTCCCTCGTCGGTCTCGGCGTTCATCGGTCGAGGAGCGGCGGCTTCGAAGCGGAAGCCATCGCCGAGGTCGATGTCGACCGCTGCTTCGAGCACGCCGCCGAAATGATTGAGCGCAGCTCGCCAGGTGGCGTCGGCGTCCTTGGTCGCTCGGGCCTTGCTACCGAGCCGCGCCAGCAGCGCCTGTCCTCCCTTCAACGCCCACGAATCGGTGGGGGCGACGACCACGAGCCGCGCGAGCAGCCGCTGGTGGGCTACCTCCTTGCGGAGTCGGTCGAGCGGGACGCCGGTGTCGTGCGCTCGTTGCCGGAGGTGCTCCTCAAGCGCCGTGCGCAACGCGGCCTGGGTGCGGTAGCGGTGTCCTTCGGTCACGCCGTGGATCCCACGAGGTCGAGCAGCGACTCGCCGAGGTCGCCGTGGGCCATCAGGACGGCACGCAGACGCCGTCGGGTCACGAGCCCCCGTGCGATCGCCTGCTCGGCTGCCGATCTCGCGAGGCCCTTGCCGGAGCTTGCCAGGACATCGGTGATCGTCCGCTCCACCGTGGTCACCGGCACGCCGCCGCGCTCGGTCCGTTCCCCGTCGCCGAGGGGCGCGGTGTGGACCACGATGCCCGGACGCTGGCCGCGGAATCGTCGCGGTACGGAGACGTGGATCACGGCAGGCATCGCGTCGGTCAGATCGAAGATGGCCAGGGCGGTGTCGTGACTGGCGACCGCATCGTCGCCGGCCCAGAGGCAGGCGACGATCACATCCTCGAAGCGTTCGGCGGGGAAGCGGCGCAGCCGGTAGATGCCCTGTGCGACCCGCTCGAGCGACCCGGTCCTTGCGAGATAGGACAGCTGCTGGCGAGACACCCCCACCTCAGCAGCCTGCGCCGTCGTGACATAGCCCAGGCGACGTTCCGCGAGCGGGTAGAGAACATCCATGCTCGTCGACATGGATGTCAAACTATCTTTGACATCGGTGTTGTCAAGGGTCGGCGCGGAGCGTCGGTCCGGCGCTGCGGCGGGTCCGATCTTGGACGCGAGATGATCGCCGTGGAGCCCGCCTCGGGGCTGACCCTAGCCTGGGAGCATGTTGGGACGACCGCTGTTCACCCTGCTCGTCGGGCTCCTGCTCGCCCTCCTCCTCACAGCCTGCGATGCCGAGCCCGAGGATCCCGCCGAGCCCACGCCGCTCGACGACCCGACCGACGAGCCGGCCGAGGAGCCGACCCCCGAGGCGAGTCCCGAGCCCACGCCCGAGCCGACCCCTGAGCCCGACGAGGAGCCGGCCGCGGAGCCGCGCCCGCTCGACGAGCTCGACCTCGCCCTCACGCCCGTCGCCGATGCCGACGAGCCGACCGCGGGGGCGGTGAGCCCCGAGGGCGTCCTGCACATCGCCGAGCGCGGCGGGCTGCTGCGCCCCCTCGAGGACGACGGCCTCGGCGAGCCCGTCGTCGACCTCTCCGCGGAGACGACGACCGACGGCGAGCGCGGGCTGCTCGGCGTCGACTTCGACGACGACCGGGTCTACCTCAGCTACACCGACCGCGACGGCGGCACCGTCGTCGAGCGCCGCGACTG
>JAWOAS010000085.1:0-4205 GCA_046498405.1 Egibacteraceae bacterium | reverse complement strand
GCGGTCTCGGTGAGCCCGTAGCCCTCCCAGACCGGCACCCCGAAGGCTGCCGCGAAGCGCTCGGCGACGGCGGGGTCGAGCGGCGCGGCGCCGGAGGCGGCCAGCCGCAGCGCCGAGAGGTCGCGCTCGCCGGGCCCGCGCCCGGCCCAGGCGGCGAGCATCGGCGGCACGCCGGGCATCACCGTGACCCGGTCGGCGGCGACGGCGTCGAGGCTCGCCTCGGGGGCGAAGCGGGCGAGGCAGCGCACCGCCGCGCCGCAGGCCAGCGGGTAGGCGAGGCCGACGTTGAGGCCGTAGATGTGGAACATCGGCAGGGCGCCGAGGACGACGTCGCCCTCGGCGAGTCGCTGGTGGGTCGCGTCGAGCTGGCGGTGGTTCGCCGCGAGGTGGTCGTGGGTGAGCATCGCCCCGCGCGGCGTGCCCGTCGTGCCGGCGGTGTAGGCGAGGAGGGCGAGCCCGGCGGGCGCGCCCGGCGCGGGCGGCTCGGCCGACCCGGCGTCGGGCGCAGGCGACTCTGCCGGCCCAGCGTCGGGCGCAGGCGACTCGGCCGGCCCGGCGTCGGGCGCGAGCGGCGCGCCGTCGGCGGCGGCGAGCGCGGCGTCGGCGGCGAGGGCCTGCCAGGCCGCCGGGTCGCTGTCGAGGATCTCGGCGTGCTGGTCGAGGGCGTCGTCGATCCCGGCCAGCGCCTCGCGCAGGGCGTGGTCGACGACGATCGCCGCGACGGCGGCGTCGGCGAGGATCGTGCGGGCCTCCTCGGCGGTCGTGGCGGTGTTGAGCGGCACGGCCACCGCCCCCGCGCGCCAGGCGCCGTAGAGGGCGATGACGAAGCCGGCGCCGTTGGCGGCCAGCAGCCCCACCCGGTCGCCGCGGCCCACGCCGACCGAGGCGAGCCCGGCGGCGGCGCCGTCGACCGCGGCGTCGAGCTGGGCGTAGCTCCAGCGGGCCTCGTCGTCGATGAGGGCGGGGCGCTCAGGATGGGCGCGGGCGCGCTCGGCGAGCGCCTCGGCGAGGGTGCGCTGCTCCACCGCGGCCCCGTTCGCTCGTCGCGGACGCCGCCGCCGGTGGGCCGGTCGGCCCGCCCGCGGCGCGGACGGGCGCAGCCTACCTGGCACCGCGTCACGCGCCGGCGGGCGGGTACCGTTGGGGCATGCGCGACGTCCCCACCACGCCCGACGGACCGCGGGTCATCGCCACGACGGCGGGGCTGCTGCTCTCCCCCCTCGACTGGGTGCTCGACGCGTTCGCCGACGCGGGGTTCACCGGCACCGAGCTGCTCGTCAGCCACGACGCCGACACCCGCGATCCCGCCGGCGTGGCCCGACGAGCCGCCGAGGCCGGCCTCGACGTGCCCGTCGTCCACGGCCCTTACATGGTCCTGCTGCGGCGCGTGCTCGGCTCCTCCTACATCGGCAAGAGCCGGCGCTCGCTCGAGCTCGCCGCCGAGCTCGGCGCAGCGACGATGGTCGCCCACGCCCCCTACCGCTGGGAGCGCCGGGCGCGCGGCTGGCTGGCCGAGGCCGACGCCGAGGCCGCCGAGACCGGCACGCGCTTCGCGATGGAGAACCTCTACGCCGTCGGCGGGCGCAAGCTCTCGTCGGTCGTGACGACCGAGGAGCTCGCGGCCTTCGAGCACGTCGTCTTCGACACGAGCCACTTCGGGATGGCCGGCGTCGACCTCATCGAGGCCTTCGACGCCCTCGGCGACCGCGTCGTCCACCTCCACGTCTCCGACAACTTCGGGCAGGGCAAGGACAGCCACGCCCCGCTCGGCGAGGGGGTGCTCGACCTCGCCGGCTTCCTCGCCCACGTTGGCCGCTCCGGCTTCACGGGTACCGTCGCCCTCGAGCTCGACTGCCGTCCCTACCTCGACACACGCGAGTCGCTCGTCGGCTTCCTCGCCGAGCAGCGTCGCCGCGCCGAGCGCGGGCTCGCCGGTCTCGAGCTCACCGACACGCCGCGGCGGCGCCGCGGCGGCGCGCCGCCCGCCGGGGCGCGCGCGAGCGCCGACCTGGAGGGCTGATCACCGATGACCGACCTCGCCGACAAGCGCGTGCTCATCATGGCCGCGGACCTCTTCGAGGAGTCCGAGCTGCTCTACCCGCTGCACCGCCTGCGCGAGGAGGGCGTGGCGGTGACCCTCGCCAGCGCCGGCGCCAAGCCCGTCGGCGGCAAGCGCGGCTACGGGCCGATGCCCGTCGACGCCGACCTCGCCGACATGGCCGAGGCCGACTTCGACGCCCTCGTCATCCCCGGTGGCTTCGCGCCCGACGCGCTGCGCCGCAACGACAAGGCGCTCGAGCTGACCCGGGCCTTCGACGCCTCGACCAAGCCGATCGCCTTCATCTGCCACGCCGGGTGGGTGCCGATCTCGGCGAAGATCGTCGCCGGGCGCCGCGCCACGAGCGTCGGGGCGATCCGCGACGACATGGTCAACGCCGGGGTCGACTGGGTCGATGAGCCCGTCGTCGTCGACGGCAACCTCATCACCGCCCGCACCCCCGCCGACCTCGGGCCGTGGATGAAGGCCCTCATCGCCGCCCTGGCCTGAGCCCGCAGGACCGCCCGAGGCGGTCGAGCACCGGGCGCCTGCGGGCGCGGCCTGGCCCGCCCCGACCTCACCCGGTGCGAGCGGACCACCCACGCCCGCCCACCGGCACGACCTCGGCCCGCCGCGACCTCATCCGGTGCGGGCGGACCACCCACGCCTGCCCACCGGCACGACCTCGGCCCGCCCGGACCTCACCTGGCGCGGGGAGCGACCTCCTCGGCGATGACGTCGAGCATGTCGAGCTCGTCGGGCAGCTGGTGCTGGAGCATGACCCGCTCCACGCCGACCTCGGCGAGCTCACCGAGGCGCTCGGCGGCGCGCTCGGGGCTCCCAAGCACCCAGGCGCCCTCGAGGTCAGCGAGCCACTCCTCGAACGGCCGGCCGTCGCCGCTCTGCGCCTTGAGCCGCTCGGCACGACGGCGGAAGTCGTCCTCGTCGGCGCCGACGAGGCACCCCGTCATCACCGACAAAGTCACCGCCTCGGGGTCCCGGCCGGCGCGCTCGCAGGCGGTGGCCAGCGCGCGAGCGCGCTGGGCGGTCTCCTCGGGGCTCGTGAAGACGACGTTGAGCTCGTCGGCGTAGGTCGCGGCGAGGCGCGGGGTGCGCCGCAGCCCCCTCCCGCCGACGATGATCCGCGGCCGCGGGTCGGGGTGGGGCAGCATCCGCGCGCCCGCGAGGGTCTCGAACTCG
Source organism: Egibacteraceae bacterium (assembly GCA_046498405.1). Classification (GTDB taxonomy): domain Bacteria; phylum Actinomycetota; class Nitriliruptoria; order Euzebyales; family Egibacteraceae; genus T1Sed10-49. The sequence goes on along the minus strand of JAWOAS010000085.1, from coordinate 967 downwards.
CCGTCGAAGTCGAAGGGCGCGGCGGCGGGGTCGAAGAGCCCTCCGACGACGGCGAGGTGCTCCTCGAGGCGGCGGAAGCGCACGTCGAGGCCCTCGAAGGGGAAGCCGTGCTGGCGGTGCTCCTCCTCGAGCCAGCCGGTACCGAGGCCGAGGTGGATCCGCGGCGCGCCGTCGACCGACCCGGCCATCTCGGAGACCGTGGCGACGACCTTCGCGAGGTTGCCGGCGGGACGGAAGGTCGCGGGGCTGACCATCGTCCCGAGGACGATCCGCTCGGTCTCCCGGGCCAGGCCCGCGAGCGTGGCCCAGGCGTCGGTGGAGCCGCGGGCGTCATGCCCGGCCACGCTCTTGTAGTGGTCGGAGCGGTAGCAGCCCTCGAGGCCGAGCGCCTCGGCGCGCTGGGCCACCGCGAGGACCTCGGCGTAGGTCAGACCCTCCTGCGGCTCGAGCATGACGTTGTAGCGCATCGCTCTCCCTCACGGGCTCGGGGTGGGGTCGGCTGCCGCCGGGACGACCGACGGCGCGGCCGGGCCCCGGCAGGCGGGGAGTGTACGGTTGCGCGCGGCGCCGGCTCGCCCCGGCGACCACGACCGTCCGGGAGGTGGCCCATGCGCCGCGGCACCGCAGTGGCGATCGTCGTCCTGCTGCTCGCGATCCTCGTGGCGATGACCGTGCAGCTCCTCGCCGCGCAGGCGACCTAGGACCGGGGGCTCGCCCGTGTCGGAGCTCGCGAACGAGTAGATGGTCACCGAGGCGTGATGCCGGCGAACCGGCTGGTGTCAGCGGGGGGCGGTCGGGGTAGTGGCGATGGGACGGGGGAAGAGGGGCTGCCACGCCGCCCGACACACGTGACCGGAGATGCTGTGTCCCCTTTCCTAGCCCGGACGTTGGCAGTGGTGGCGGGGCTCCTTGCAGCCGTCCCGCTGCTCGTCGTGGCGGCGCCTGCGGCGCTGGCGGAGGTGACCCC
>JAWOAS010000060.1:0-17775 GCA_046498405.1 Egibacteraceae bacterium | reverse complement strand
GCGGGGACGACCGTCCCCTCGAGCAGGGGGCGCTCGCCGTCGGCGAAGAACACCCAGGCCGACGGCAGGATGGCGAAGAGCCAGAAGGCGCCGAGGAACGCCGCGAAGGCGCCGAGGAACGCCGCGACCCAGCCGACCTCGCCGCGCAGGCGGTAGGCCCCCGCGGCCAGCACCGCGATGAGGACGACGCTGCCGACGCTGACGGCCGCGCCCTGCCAGCCCTCGCCGAACTCCCAGAGCGCCCGCATGACCTCCGGCAGCGCCGCGAAGAAGTCGCGCAACACGCCCAACGCCTGCCCTCTCCTCGTCTCGGCGTCTCACCCACGCCCGGTGGGGTCGAGCCCGGCCCGGTCGGCAGCTGGTGGCCGCGCTCGGCCGCCGTTGCCGGGGGGCTCGGGTACCAACCCTCACCGCAGGGCTGATCGTACCGATGGCCGAGGCCGATCGCCAACCCGAGCGGGGACGAAGGTCCCGAGCCCGCAGGGGACGCGAGACTGCCCGTCGCATCGAGGCCGGGCTAGGTGCCGATCGCGTAGGCGAACAGCCCTGCCGGAACCGCCCAGGCCTTGCCATCAGAGACGTCGAGGACGTTGCGCGTCGTCATGATCCCGTCCCACTCGGAGGCGTTGACCGTCGCCGCCTCTGCCCGCCATCTGCCACCTTCGGTGTACTTGGCCTCAACTGCCGTCCCACCGAAGTCCGCCGAGACGAAGTCGATCTCCTTGCGGGTCGGAGTCCGCACGTAGAAGATCCGCTGGTCATCGCCCCACAGCCGGCCGGCGCGTGTCCCTGCCCGGTGCAGCGCCACCCCGACCATCATCTCCGTCAGTGCCGTGGGGTCGAGATCGCTGCGTTCCGGATTGCGCAGATGGGCAAGGCGGGCCACGAGCGGATCGACCGCGTAGACCTTGTCCTGGGCCCGGTCGCGCGGTAGCCACCGGTCGTCCTGCCGCTGCGGGCAGGTCCACGCCAGGTAGGCATCGCGCAGAGACTTGACATGGCGAGCCACGGTGTCTGCGCTCGTGTCGACGTCGTGGGCGATGCTGGAGAAGTTGGCTGGCGTCGCCATCGACGCCCACAGGCGGGCCAGCAGTGAGCTCGTCTGGGTACGCGACAGCCGCGACGCCCCGAACGCATCCCGGCTGATCACGTCCATCATCGCCTGCAGGAACGCATCGGGGACCGGCTCGCCCCGCTGCGCGGCCGCCACCGCAGTCGGGAACCCGCCGTACTGGAGGTACCGGTCCCAGCCGCGCACAAGCTCGTCGAGCCACGGCAAGAGCTGACCGTAGGCGTCAGCGCCATCGCGGGTGCGCAGCTGGTCCAACGGCACCCGGACGGCCGGGAGCGAGGAGCGCAGCCGCATGAACGTGTCAAAGCCCATCGGCAGCAGTGACCGGTCTCCGTCTGCCGCTGGGCCACGGCGACCCGCCAACGTGCCGGCCGCGCGCGTCAGCTCCGAGGCGTCCGAGCCGGTCAGCACCACGCATGCGTCGGCGAACTCGTCGTGGTTGTCCCGCAGCCACTTCACATGCCGGTCCCACGCGCCGGAGGTCGCCGAGATCTCGTCGAGGAACCACCACCGGACGTGTCCCGGCGGCAACGGCGGCAGCGCCGTGTTCTGTGCCAAGGTCCGTACGTCCTTGTCGGCCCACCCGTCCACCGCCGCCCGCACGATGCAGTTCGGGGGAATCCCGGCGTCGATGAGATCCGCGATCTTGCGCTTGACGGCAACGGTCTTGCCGACCCGGCGTGGACCTCGCAGCAGGTACAAGCCACCGGGCTGCAGATCCTCGAGGACCGGGGGCGCATAGGCGATCCCCTGCCCAGCCGCCGAGCGCAGGTCCGGGTCGCGGGACTGCCAGGTCTCGGAGCGCCACCACGGGTTGGTCGCCGCGACCTCCTGCGCCAGCTGCCCGATCGTGGTCGCCACCAGCTACCTCTGCGCCGCCTCGTCGGCTCCGACCTCACCGCGGGATGGGACGGCCTCCCGGTTGTCCCCACGCGGGAAACCGTGCTCCACCCTCCGCATCGAACGCGGAATAAAGTATACTATCCTCCGCGCTCAACGCGGAGAGCGGGGTATCCGTGCGCTGCCCGAGCCGACCCGCCCTCGGGAACGTCGGCCACCAGAGGAACCCATGCGGCGGGTTCGTCAACCGTCAGACCGGCGGCGTCGAAGCGCACACGGCAGCGGGTCCAGGCCACAAGATGGTGAGGCTGCGGCGCGATCCGGCTGTCGCTTCATCGATGACTGCCGAGCTCGTCTCGGGCACAGCTCCATCGCCACAGGCAGCCGGCTCACCCCACGCCGAGGTGCTCGGCGACGAGCTCGCGGAGCCCGGCGGCGTCGACGGGCCCGGTATGGCGGTAGACGATGTCACCCGCGGGGTCGACGAAGAGCGTCGTGGGCATCCCGAAGCCGCCGATCGCCTCGAAGAGGTCGCCGCGGCGGTCGGTGGCGAGGTCGTAGGTCACGCCGAGGTCGTCGGCGAGCTCGGCGGCGGCGTCGGGGTCGTCCTGGATGTTGACGCCGAGGACGGCGACCTCCCCGTCGAGCGCGCCGGCGACCTCCTCGAGGTCGGGCATCTCCTCGACGCACGGCGGGCACCACGTCGCCCAGAAGTTCAGCACGAGCGGCGCGCCGGCGTAGTCGTCGAGGGCGACCTCGGGGCCGCCGTCGAAGGGCTCGAGGTCGACGTCGGGCAGCGGCTCGTCGAGCTCGGAGCCGGCCGACTCACCGAGGGTGGGCCGCTCGTCGAGCTCGGCGGTGGCAGGGTCGACCTCGTCGTCGCCACCGCCGAGGACGGCCACCGCCGCCGCCGCGGCGATGACCACCGCCGTGGCGAGCAGGCCGATGACGAGCGTGAGCCCCGAGGTCGGCGAGGAGGACGCGGTGGCTGGCCGCTCGTCGGGGGCGTCGGCCCCGCCGGGCTCGGCCGGCCCACCGGGCTCGGCCGGCCCACCGGACTCGGGGACGCGGGGCGGCTCGCTCACCACTCGGCGACGACCTCGCGGGCGGCCTCGACGGTGCTGTCGATCTCCGCGGCGGTGTGGGCCAGGCTCACGAAGATCGCCTCGTAGGCCGAGGGGGGCAGGTAGTGCCCGCGGGCGAGCAGGCCGCGGTGCAGCGCCGCGTAGCGCGCGGTGTCGACGGCCTTGGCCCCGGCGTAGTCGACGACGGGCTCCTCGGCGAAGAAGATCCCGAACAGCGAGCGGCAGCGCGGCAGCTGCGCGGGCACGCCGGCCTCGGCGAAGACCTGCTCGAGCCCGCTGACGAGGCGGTCGGCGAGGGCGTCGAGGCGCTGGTAGGCCGCGGCGTCGAGCAGGCGCAGCTGCGCGGTGCCCGCGGCGACGGCCACGGGGTTGCCCGACAGCGTCCCGGCCTGGTAGACGGGCCCGTCGGGGGCGAGGTGGGCCATGACCTCGGCCGAGCCGCCGAAGGCCGCGAGCGGGAAGCCGCCGCCGACGACCTTGCCGAGCGCGACGAGGTCGGGGGTGACGCCGTAGACCTCCGCGGCGCCGCCGCGCGCGACGCGGAAGCCGGTCATGACCTCGTCGAAGAGCAGCAGCGCGCCGTGGCGGGTCGCGAGCTCGCGCAGCAGCTCGAGGAACCCCTCGGCGGGCGGGACGACGCCCATGTTCGCCGCGACCGGCTCGCAGGCGAGCACGGCGATGTCGGCGCCGTGCTCGGCGAAGACCGCCTCGACGGCCTCGCGGTCGTTCCACGGCACGACGAGGGTGTCGGCGGTCGCCCCGGCGGTCACCCCCGGCGAGTCGGGCAGGCCGAGGGTGGCCACGCCCGAGCCGGCGGAGGCGAGCAGCGCGTCGGCGTGGCCGTGGTAGTGCCCGGCGAACTTCACGATCTTGTCGCGCCCGGTCGCCCCGCGGGCCAGGCGGATCGCCCCCATCCCCGCCTCGGTGCCCGACGAGGTCATCCGCACCTGCTCGATGCCGGGCACGCGCTCGACGATGAGCTCGGCGAGGGCGATCTCCCGGCCCGTCGGCGCGCCGAAGGAGGAGCCGCGCTGCAGCGCCTCGTTGGCCGCGCCGATGACGTCGCGGTGGGCGTGGCCGAGGATGAGCGGCCCCCAGCTGCCGACGTAGTCGAGGTAGCGCTGGCCGTCGGCGTCGGTGACGCGGCTGCCGTTGCCCTCGATGAGGAAGCGCGGGGTGCCGCCCACGGAGGCAAAGGCGCGTACCGGCGAGTTCACCCCGCCGGGGATGACCTTGCGCGCGCGCTCGTAGAGCGCCTCGGAGGACGCGGTCGGGGGGGTGGGGTCGATCATGAGGCCGAGGTCACCTTCGTCTCCTGGTCGGCCAGCGGGGTCACGCCGAAGTTCTCGGCGTAGAGCGCCGCGACCCGGGCGAGCTCCTCGTCGGTGAGGTCGGCGACGTCGCTGGCGGCGGTGAACTCCGCGAGCTGCTCGGCGCCGTAGATGTTCGGCAGCGTGCTCGCCACGGCCTCGTCGGCGAGCACCCAGCGCAGCGCCGCCTGCGCGAGGGTGCGCCCCTCGGTGAGGAAGTCGAGCGTGGCGATCTTGGCCAGCCCCTCGAGCAGCCAGCTGCGCGGGCGGTGGCGGCGGTGGTCGTGCTTGTCGAAGACCGTGTCGGCGGTGAGGTTGCCCTCGAGCATCCCCGAGGAGTGCGGCACCCGCACCACCGCCGAGGTGCCGGTCTCGCGGGCGACGTCGAGGAGCTCGCGCCCGGGGTCCTGCTCGAGGAGGTTGTGGATGAGCTGGAGCATCGCGATGTCCCGGTCGCGCATCGCCGCGACGCCCTCGTCGCGCCAGCCGATCTTCGGGCCGAGGGCGACGCCGTAGGAGCGGATCTTGCCGGCGACGACGGCCTCGTCGAGGAAGCCGAAGAGCGCATCGTCGTCGAGGTGGGCGCTGCGGGGGTTGTGCAGCTGCCAGCAGTCGATGCGGTCGGTGCCGAGCCGGCGCAGCGAGGCGTCGAGGGCACCGCGCACGGTGTCGAGGCCGAAGTCCTTGCGGCGCTCCTGCTGGCCGCGCCGGCTGGCCGTGGCCTCGTCGGAGATGTCGTAGCCGAACTTCGTCATGATGACGACGTCGTCGCGCACGTCGGCCAGGGCCTCGCCGAGGACCTCCTCGCCGTAGCCCTCGGCGTAGGCGTCGGCGGTGTCGAAGAGCGTGATCCCGGCGTCGAAGGCCTCGCGGTGCAGCGCGACGGCCTCCGCCTTCGTGTACTGCCCCCACCAGCCGGTCGTCACCGTCCAGTTGCCGAACCCGACCTCGCTGACCCAGAGGTCGTCGGTGAGCCTGCGGTAGCGCATCGCGGTGTCCTCCTCGGCCCGGGGGTGTGGCGGTCGGCCCCGCCCGCGATGCTACTGCCCGCCGCGGGGGTGGCGGGACGCTCAGGTGGCGAGGGCTCGGCCGCGCTTGTCGCGGTACATCGCGCGGTCGGCCTCGGCGACGAGGTCGACGTCGGGGTCGACGTCGGGGTCGGCCTCGGCAGAGGCGGCGACGTGGGCCACCCCGACGCTCACGCCGACGCGCACGGTGTGGCCGTCGACGTCGAACGGCTCGGCGACGACCGCGCGGATGCGCGCCTCGACGACCGCGACCGCGGCCGGGTCGACGGCGGGCAGCATGACGACGAACTCGTCGCCGGCGATGCGGGCCACGAGGTCGCCCTCGCGGGTGGCGGCCTCGAGGCGGCGGGCGGTCTCGACGAGCACGGCGTCGCCGACGGCGTGGCCGTGGCGGTCGTTGACGGGCTTGAAGGCATCGAGGTCGCAGAAGAGCACCGCGAGCCCCGCGCCCTCCCGCCGGCAGCGCGCGCGGGTGCGGTCGAGGTCGGCGACGAAGGCGCGGCGGTTGGCGAGACCGGTCAGCGGGTCGCGGGCGACCTGCTCGGACAGCGCCGCGGAGACGCGCTCCCGGTCGCTGAAGAGCCGCGCGAGCCGCCAGAGCGCGAGGACGTTGACGACCGCGGCGGCGGCGATCGCGACGTCGCGGCCGGGCGCGGGCGGATCGAGGGCCAGCAGCGCCGGGGGTAGCAGCAGCGCGAGGCCGAGCAGGACGAGGCGCAGGCGCCCCCGGTCCGGCGTGGTCGGCGGCGCGGCGGCGTCGGCGAGGAGGACCATCGACGGATGGACCGCGGCGAGCGCGACGAGGGGGTAGGCGGCGATGATGAGCGCGTCGGCGGGCGAGCCGATCTCATACCCCGCCCCGAGGCTGACCGCCGCGGCGCGCGCGAGGGTGCCGACGAGGCTCAGGGACACCGCGGCCAGCAGCAGCCACGCCGACGGGCAGCGCTCGGGCACGACGAGGGCGAAGCGCGTGAAGGCCCCCGCGATCAAGGCGATGACGACGGGCCCGAGCGCGGCGTGGGCGAGCGCGGCCTCGCTCACCGCGACGAGCTCGGTGCGCACGAGCAGGACCCCGGCCACCGAGGCGAAGGCGATCGCGACGATCGCCCCGTCGACGGCGCCCTCCCGGGCGCCGGAGGCGTCGAGGCGGCGCACGAAGAGGACCGCCGTGGCCACGAGCAGGAGCAGGCCCGACAGCGCGACGACCTCGGCGAGCACGCCGGGGGCGTCGACGACGATGAGGACGGAGTCGACGACGAAGGCGACCATCGTGGCCCACAGCAGCCACCACACCCCCGCCCGCGCGGGGCGGTGGCGCACGACGCCGGCGTGGATCGCCGCCGCGGTGGCGGCGATGAGCGCCGCGCGCACCCAGGCGTCGAGCCCGTCGGGCGCGACGAGGACCCCCACGGCGAGCAGGCCGCCGAGGGCGCCCGTGAGGAGCACGAGTCGCGAGGTCACCCGGGGGACGTCGGCAGCGCTTCGCAACGATCAACGGGAGTGCGCGCACGGAACGTGCTCAGCGTACGACCCGCCGTGATGCGCCCAGCGCGTGCTCGGCGTGCCGCCCGCGACGCCGCGCCCCGCGCCGGCGGCCCCCGCGCCTCAGGCGGGGTCGCTGAGGTCGCGGTAGACCCGCACCCGCGCGAGCCGGCCATCGCGGGCGGCGTAGAACGCCGCGACGTCGAGCTCGTGGCGCCCGCTGGGCGACTCGAGGGTCTCGACGAGCTCGCAGGCCGCGGCCGCGCCGTCGACGACGGCGTGGCGCAGCGCGAGGTGGGCGCGCAGCGGCGCGGCGAAGGCGTCGGCGAACATCGCCCGCAGGGCGCTGCGCCCGATGACGACCTGCTCGCCGGCGACGAACGTCGCGTCCTCGGTGAACGTCGCCGCGACGGCCTCGGCGTCGCGGGCGTTGAACGCCGCGAGGTGGGCCTCGACGGCGGCCAGCGGCGAGCCGGGCTCGGCGCCCACCCCGCTCAGCCGCCGAGGCGGCGGGCCATCCAGCCCGCGGCGTAGGTGATGACGAGGTCGGCGCCGGCGCGGCGGATGCCGGTCAGCGTCTCGGCCATGACCGCGTCGCCGTCGAGCCAGCCGCGCTCGGCGGCGGCGTGGACCATCGCGTACTCCCCCGAGACGTGGTAAGCGGCCAGCGGCATGCCGGTGGCGGCCTTGACGCCCGCGACGACGTCGAGGTAGCTCGCGGCGGGCTTGACGAGCAGCACGTCGGCGCCCTCGGCGACGTCGGCGTGGGCCTCGCGCAGGCCCTCGGCGGCGTTGGCGGGGTCGAGCTGGTAGCTGCGGCGGTCCCCGAAGGCCGGCGCGGACTCCGCGGCGTCGCGGAACGGGCCGTAGAACGCGCTCGCGTGCTTCGTGCAGTAGCTCATGATCGCGGTGTCCTCGGCGTGCCCCGCCTCGTCGAGCGCCGAGCGGATCGCCGCGACCTGGCCGTCCATCATCCCCGACGGCGCGACGACGTCGGCGCCGGCGTCGGCCTGGCTGACCGCCGCGCGGGCGTAGCCGGCGATCGCGTCGTCGTTGCGCACCCGCCCGGCGGCGTCGAGGGGGCCGCAGTGGCCGTGGTCGGTGTACTCGTCGAGGCAGGTGTCGGTGATGACGACGACGTCGTCGCCGTGGTCGGCCCGCAGCGCGCGGACGGCCTGCTGGAGGATCCCCTCGGGGTTCCACGCCTCCGCGCCCTCGGGGTCCTTGCGGGCGGGCACGCCGAAGAGCAGGAGGCTGCTCACCCCGACGGCGACGAGCTCGGCCGCCTCGGCGCGCAGGCTCGCGATGGTGTGTTGGGCCACCCCGGGCATCGAGGGCACCGGCTCGGGGTCGGCGAGGCCCTCCTTGACGAAGAGCGGCGCGACGAGGTCGGCCGGGGCCAGCGTCGTCTCGCGCACCGCGCGGCGCAGCGCCGCGGTGCGGCGCAGCCGGCGGGGTCGGGCGGTGGGGAACAGAGGCGGGGCCATGGCCTCTAGGGTACGCAGCATGGACGAGCGGGCACGACGGTGAGCGGGACGGCCGGGCGCCGCGCCCTCGGCGACGGCCTCGTCCTGCGCGACGCGACCGGGGCCGACGCCGGCGAGATCCTCGCGCGCTGCCGGGAGGCCTTCGGCGCCGCCGAGGAGCCCGCGGTGCGCCGCGCCTTCGAGATCCACGGGGTCGAGGCCTTCGCCGTCGTCGCCGACGAGCGCGCCCGCGCCGAGGCCGGCGGCGAGCGCCTCGCGGCGTGCGCGTCGCTGCAGTCGCGCACCCTGCGCCTCGACGGCGTCGCGGTGCCCGCCGGGCAGGTCGAGTTCGTCGCCACCGCCGAGGGCTACCGGCGGCGGGGGCTGGCCCGCGCCCTGCTCGAGCGCCTCCACGACCGCTCGGCCCGGCAGGGCCACCTCGTCGGGCTCGTCTTCGGCATCCCCTACCTCTACCGCCGTCTGGGCTACAGCCGCGCGCCCGGCGGCCAGCCGCGGCTGCAGCTGCGCCGCGGGGCGAGCCTGGCCGCCCCGCCGGGCACGACGACCCGCCCTGCCGAGCCCGGCGACGCCGCAGCACTCGCGGCGCTGCACCGCGAGGCGCAGGCTGCCGCGCAGGTCTCCACCGACCGCGACGACCGGCTGTGGCCGTCGCTGTTGGCCTGGCCGGGCGAGGAGGACGTCGCCGTGGCAGAGCGCGACGGGCGGGTCGCGGCCTACGCGCGCACCTGGCGCCTCGGCGCCCGGCGCTGGACCTTCGAGGCCGCCGCGGCCGACCGCCTCGCCGCGACCGCGCTGCTGGCCGGCCTGGCCGCCGAGGACCCGCTGTCGCTGGCGATCACCGACGCGCCGGGCACGCCGCTGGGCAGCGTCCTCGTCGACGCCGGCCTCCACCTCGACGCCGGCGAGCCGCCCTACGCCCGGGTGCCCGACCCGCTCGCCCTGCTGCGCCACCTCGCGGGCCTGCTCGAGGCGCGCCTGGCCGCCTCGCCCTTCGCCGTCGGGGAGGCCACGCTGCGGCTCAACCTCTACACCCACGCGCTGGCGATCCACGCCCGCGACGGGACGATCACCGCCATCGAGCCCGACACGCCGGTCGAGGACCTCGCGGTCGGCGCGACGACGCTGCCGCCCGAGCGCCTGCCCGAGCTGCTCCTCGGCGCCCGCGACATCGCCGCGCTCGAGGCCGTCGACCCCGACGTGCGCTGCGACGGCACGCGGGCGCTGACGCGGACCCTGCTGCCCGCCCGGCTCGCCGCGGTCGCCCCGGAGTAGCGGCCGCGTCGGGCTGCGGGCGCCGCGTGCGTGCCCCACCTCGGGCCGACTGCGCGGCGGGCATGCCCCACCTCGGGCTCAGCGCGCGGCGTCGACGACCGCGGCGACGAGCCCGTCGAGGTCGTGGGGATCGCCCTCGGCGTCGACGCGCAGCCCGAGCTCACGGCAGGTCTCGGAGGTCACCGGGCCGATCGAGGCGACGCGGACCTCGGCGGGCGGCAGGCCGCCGTAGAGGTCGACGAAGTTGCGCACCGTGGAGGAGGACGCGAAGGCGAGGACGTCGACCTCGCCGGCGGAGATCCGGTCGGCCACGCCCTCGGGCAGCGCGGTGGCCGGCACGGTGCGGTAGGCCTCGACCTCGGTGACCTCCCAGCCGGCCTCGGCCAGGCCCCGCGCCAGCGTCGGGGTCGCGATGTCGGCGCGGGGCAGCAGCGCCCGGCCGGGCGGGCCGGCGGCCAGCGCCTCGACGAGCCCGGCGGTGGTGTAGCGGGCGGGCAGGAGGTCGGCGCGCAGCCCGAGGTCGGCCAGGGCCTCGGCGGTGCCGGGCCCGACCGCGGCCAGGCGGGTGCCGGCCAGCGCCCGGGCGTCGACGCCGCGGCGGGCCAGGGAGTCGGCGAGCGCGGCCACGCCGTTGGCGCTCGTCAGCGCCACCCAGTCGAAGGCGGCGGCGTCGGCGAGCACGGCGTCGAGCATGTCGGGGTCGCGGGTCGGCTCGACGGCGATCGTCGGCGCCTCGACCGGCTCGGCGCCGAGGGCGCGCAGCCGGTCGGACAGGGCGCTGGCCTGCTGGCGGGTGCGCGGCACGAGGACGGCCTTGCCGTGCAGCGGCCGCCGGGCGGTGACCCAGGCGAGGTCGGGGTGCTCGTACCAGGCGATCTCCTCGCGCAGCGCGGCGACCTCGCCGACGACGGTGACCGCCGGGGAGGTCAGCCCCGCCGCGGCGACGTCCGCCCCGGCCTCGGCCAGCGTCGTCGACAGCGTGACCTGCCGGGGGGTGGAGCCCCAGCGCACGAGCGCGACGGGGGTGGCGGGGTCGCGGCCGGCGGCGATGAGCGCCGCGGCGATCTCGGCGATCCGCCCGACGCCCATGAGCAGGACGAGGGTGCCGGGGAAGGCCGCGAGCGCGTCGTAGTCGACCTGGGTGGCGCCCTTGGTGGGGTCCTCGTGGCCGGTGACCACGGCGAAGGCCGGGGCGGTGCCCCGGTGGGTGACGGGGATGCCGGCGTAGGCGGGCGCGGCCACCGCGGAGGTCACCCCGGGCACGACCTCGAAGGGGACCCCTGAGGCGGCGCAGGCCTGCGCCTCCTCCGAGCCCCGCCCGAGGACGAAGGGGTCCCCGCCCTTGAAGCGCACGACGGCGTGGCCCTGCGCGGCCTTGTCGGCGAGGAGCGCCGAGAGCTCCTCCTGGGGGATCGCGTGGCGGTCGGGCAGCTTGCCGACGTAGACGAGCTCGGCGTCGTCGCGGCACAGCGACAGCGCCTCGAGGGGCGCGAGGCGGTCGTAGGCGACGTAGGTCGCGGTGGCCAGCAGCCGCGCGGCGCGCAGCCCGAGGAGCCCAGGGTCGCCGGGCCCGCCGCCGACGAGCGCGACGGTGCCGGCTTGCGCCGGCGGGCCGCCGAAGGGCAGCGCGTCGCCGGGCGAGACCGCCGGCGGGCGCGCCTCGGAGGGCCGGGGCGGGCTCATGGGGCGTCCTGTCGGCGGGCGTCGATGGCCTCGACGAGGGCGCGACCGCCGGACTCGAGCATCTCCTCGGCGAGGGCCCGGCCGAGGGCCGCGGGGTCGCTGGCCATGCCCCGCTGGGACTTGCGCAGGATCTTGCGGCGGCCGGGGTCGGCGAGCAGGCCGGCGAGCTCGAGCACGCCTGGGGCCGGGCTCGCCGCGAGGGCGCCGATGGGGGCGCTGCAGCCCCCGCCGACCGTGGCGAGGAAGGCGCGCTCGGCGGTCACCGCCGCGCGGGCCTCGGGGTCGTCGGCGGCGGCGAGGCGGGCCAGGGTCGCGCGGTCCCCGGCGCGGCACTCGATCGCGATCGCGCCCTGCGCCGGTGAGGGCAGGCACTGGCCGGGCTCGAGCGGCGCGCCGGCCACGGCGAGGTCGAGCGCGCCGATGCCGCCCTCGGCGGGGTCGCGGTAGAGCCGGCGCAGCCCGGCGAGGGCGACGACGACGGCGTCGAACTCGCCGGAGGCGACCTTGCCGAGGCGGGTGGGCAGGTTGCCGCGCACGGGCAGGACCTGGAGGTCGGGCCGGGCGCGCAGCAGCTGGACGCGGCGACGCTCGGAGGACGTGCCGACGGTGGCGAGGCGGGGCAGGGAGCCGAGGTGGTGGCCGTCGCGGGTGACGAGGAGGTCGCGGGGGTCCTGCCGCGGCGGGACCGCGCCGACGACGAGGCCGTCGACGGGCTCGGTCGGCAGGTCCTTGTAGCTGTGCACGGCGACGTCGCAGTCGCCGGCGAGGACGGCCTCGCGGATCGCGTCGACGAAGAGGCCCTTGGCGTTGAAGTCGGCGATCGCCCGCTCGGGGTGGAGGTCGCCGGTGGAGGCCAGCGGCACGAGCTCGTGGGCGTCACCGGCCACGAGGCGCGCGGCCTGGGTGGCCTGCGCGCGCGCGAGGTCGGAGCGGCGGGTGGCGACTCTCACGCGGGCGGCCTCAGGCCGCGCTCTCGTCGTGCTCGCCCCCGTCGTGCTCGCCCCCGTCGGGCTCGCCCCCGTCTGGCTCGGCGGTCTCGGCGGCGGGCAGGGCCGTCGGGTCGCCGGCGGCGGGCAGGTCGAAGAGCTCGGCCAGGGCGGTGGCGTAGAGCTCGGCGCCGCGGTGGTCGGCGTGGCGCTTGAGCCGCACGGTCGGCTCGTGGAGCAGGGTGTTGACGATCCCGCGGGTCAGGGTGTCGACGGCGGCGCGCTGGCGCTCGTCGAGGTCGCCGAGTCGGCTCTCGAGACGCGCGAGCTCGGCCTGGCGGATCTCCTCGGCCCGGGCACGCAGCCCGCGCACCGTGGGCTCGACCTGCACGGTGCGGGTCCAGCCGGCGTAGCTCGACGCGGCCTCCTCGACGATGGCGCGGGCCTTGCGCACGTCGACGCCGCGCTCGCCGGCGTCGGTGAGGGTGCGCACCGCGTCGACGTCGAGGACGGTGACCCCGGGGATGCCCGCGCAGGCCTGGTCGACGTCGCGGGGCACGGCGAGGTCGAGGAGGGCGAGGCGCCGCCCCTCGCGCCCGGCCATCGCCGCCTCGACGTCGGCGTAGCCGATGACCGGGTCGCCCGCGCCGGTGGAGGTCAGCACGAGGTCGGCCTCGGCCAGGCCCTCGCGCAGCGCCGCGAACGGCAGCGTGACCGCGCCGACCTTCGCGGCGAGCTGCTCGGCGCGGTCGCCGGTGCGGTTGGTCACCGTCACCGACGCGGCGACCGGGGCGAGGCGCTCGGCGGCGATCGCCCCCATCTGCCCGGCGCCGACGATGAGCGCGCGACGACCGCCGAGGTCGCCGAGAGCGCGCTCGGCGGCCTGCAGGCCGACGTCGACCATCGTCGCGCGGCCGGCGTCGAGGTCGGTCTCGACCCGGGCGCGCTTGGCCACGCGCATCGACTGGCGGAAGAGCGCGCCGAGCAGCCGCCCGACCGCGCCGGCCTCCTCGGCCTGCTTGAAGGCCTCGCGCACCTGCCCGTGGATCTGGCGCTCGCCGACGACCATCGAGTCGAGGCCGGAGGCCACGGCGAAGAGGTGGGCGGCCGCGCGCTCCTCGAAGTAGTCGTAGGCCAGCGGCGCGAGGTCGTCGATGGGCACCCCGGCCCACTCCGCAGCGAAGTGGCGCAGGTCGGCGACCCCGCCGTGGTAGCGCGACACCGCGGCGTAGACCTCGACGCGGTTGCACGTCGACAGCACGACCGCCTCGCGCACGTGCTCGCGCCCGAGGAGGTCGTCGAGGGCCTTGGCCCGCAGATGGTCGGGCACCGCGAGCCGCTCGAGGAGGCCCACGGGCGCGGTGCGGTAGTTCAGCCCGAAGACGAGCACAGACAAGAGATCGCTTCTTCCCTCGCGGACTGTCGATCGCCGCCGCGGATCATGCGCAGGGTAGCCCCGTCGAGGACCGCCTGCCAACGCGCCCGCCGCTCGGCCGACGGCAGGCCGTCGAGGGCCGTGCGCACCGCCGGGTCGGCGCGCAGCTCGCCGAGCAGGGTCGCGAGCTCGCCGTAGGCGGCGTCGTAGCGCTCGGCGAGCTCGTCGCGCAGCCGCGTGGCCAGCGCCGGGGAGGTCCCGCTCGTGCTCACCGCGAGGCTCACCGGCCCGCGGCGCACCGCGGCCATGAGCCCGGCGTCGCCGGGATGGGCGGCCCCGGGCGCGGCGTCGGCGCGCACGCAGAGCACCCCGGCGGCCGCGGCCTCGGCGGCCACGGCGTCGTTGACCTCGGCCGAGGCCGTCGCGGCGATCGCGAGCGCCGCGCCGGCGAGGTCGCCGGCGGCGTAGCCGCGCGCCTCGTGGGCCAGCGCGCCGGCGGCCACGCGCGCGGCGAGGTCGGCGGTGAGGTCGGGGGCCACGACGGTGACCGCCGCGCCGCTGCCCTCGAGCGAGGCGAGCTTGCCCGCGGCCACCGGCCCACCGCCGACGCAGACGACGCGACGGCCGGCGAGGTCGACGGCGAGGGGCACCCAGCGGGTCACTGCGGAGGGGCGGGGTCGAGCAGGTCGGCGAGGCCCGCCCGTGCGGCGCCGTCGACGACGGCGGCCTCGGCGACCCGGCGCTGCTCGTAGAAGGCGAGGATCTGCAGCTCGACGGAGAGGTCGACCTTGCGCAGCGAGACCCCGTCGGGCACCTGGAGGACGACCGGCGCGAAGTTGAGGATCGAGGAGACCCCGCCGGCGCAGAGCCGGTCGGCGACCTCCTGGGCGGCCGGGCCGGGCACGGCGATGACGCCGATGGCGATGTCGTGCTCCTTGACGAGGCGCTCGGCCTCGTCGACGTGACTGACCTCGACGCCGGCGACGGTCGTGCCGACCTTGGCGGGGTCGTCGTCGAGGAGCGCGGCGAGGTGGAAGCCCCGATCGGCGAAGCCGCCGTAGTGCGCGAGCGCAAGGCCGAGGTTGCCGAGCCCGACGATGCACGTCGCCCACGCCCGGCTCAGCCCGAGCTCGCGCGAGATCTGCCGCAGGAGGTACTCGACGTCGTAGCCGACGCCGCGGGTGCCGTAGCTGCCGAGGTAGGACAGGTCCTTGCGGACCTTCGCGGGGTTGACGCCCGCAGCCTCGGCCAGTGCCTGGCTCGAGACCGTCGGCGCGCCGCCCTCGGCGAGGTCGACGAGCACGCGGAGGTAGAGAGGCAGACGCGCCACGCTCGCCTCGGGGATGCGACGAGCGGTCACGACATCAACTCCCGTGCGGTCCTGGCAACGGTCGGCGGCGCAGGCGCTCCCGCGGCGGGCGGGGACCCTCCCGGCGCCTCGGGGCAAGCGTACCGACCTGCGCGGCTCGCCTCAGATCGCACCGGGAGCGTCGAGCGCCTCGGCGAGCGTGGCGGGGTCGACGACGCCCTCGGCGACCTCGACGCCGTCGACGGCCACGACGGGCACGCGCGGGCCGTAGCGCTCGGCGAGGGCGGGCTCGCCGTCGACGTCGACGACCTCGACGGCGGCACGACCCTCGGCGAGGCGGGCGACGAGGGCCTCGGCCGGCCCGCAGAGCCCGCAGCCCCGACGGGTGTAGACGGTGACGACGCGGCTCACCGCCCCACCGCCTCGGTCCGCGGCCGCGCGGGCTGGCTCGCCGCGCGGAAGCCGGCGTACATGACGCTGACCCCGAGGGTGAGCACGACGGCGACGAGCTCGTCCTGCCCGGCGCGCACGAAGGTCGAGGAGGAGGCCGAGACCGCGACGCCCGCGGCGATGAGCAGCACCGCGGGGCGGCGCTGGCGCAGCCCGCTCGACACCGCGCCGACGAGCACGACGAGCGAGCCGCCGAGGGTCAGCGGGCGCAGCACCGCCCAGGCGGGGCCGTCGCCGTAGGCCTGCGCGCCGAGGGGGATGCCGCCGCGGGCGTCGGCGGCGGCCAGCGCCGCGGGCTCGACGGGGGTCAGCGCAACGGCGACCACGGCGGCCAGCGTCGCGGCCGCGCCCAGCGCCCACCACAGCGGCGCGCGGCGGGGCATGAGCAGGTGGAGCTGGCCGACGGCGAGCAGCGGGACGTTGAGCAGCGCCCCGGCCAGCCAGTACAGGCCGAACCATCCCGGGCCCCAGCCGGCGGCGAAGCCGGCGGCCAGGGCGACCATCCCGACGGCGTAGAGCCCGAGGGAGGCCGACCACGCGAGGGCATGCGGGCGCCGGCGCGCGGCGAACTGCTGCGCGAGCTGGCTGGCGAAGGCCCCGGCGACGAGCGCGCCGGCAACGGCGATGGCGGCGGCGAGCATGATCCGAGGCCGTAGCCTACGCGCGGCGCCACCCTGGCGCGGCCGCCGCCCCCGCGGGCCACCGGCCTCGGGGAGGACCGCCCCGCCGAGCAGAGGAGCACCGCCAGATGCCACCCCGCGTCGCCCTGGCCACCGCCCGC
Source organism: Egibacteraceae bacterium (assembly GCA_046498405.1). Taxonomy (GTDB): domain Bacteria; phylum Actinomycetota; class Nitriliruptoria; order Euzebyales; family Egibacteraceae; genus T1Sed10-49. The sequence continues at coordinate 1,675 of JAWOAS010000060.1, read as the reverse complement.
GCCGCCTGGGGCCTTGACCCCGACGAGCCCGCGCTGCTCGCCGCGCTGGCCGGGACCGGCGTCGAGGCCGCGCCGGTGGCCTGGGACGACCCTCACGCCGACTGGGCGGCGTGGGACCTCGTCGTGCTGCGCTCGACGTGGGACTACGCCGAGCGGCGGGAGGCCTTCCTCGCCTGGGCCGAGCGCGTCGAGGCCGCGACGAGGCTCGCCAACCCCCTCGCGGTCGTCCGCGCCAACACCGACAAGCGCTACCTCGCGGCCCTCGCGGCGGCGGGCGTGCCCGTCGTCGACACGGCGTTCTTCGCCCCCGGCGAGGAGGTCGTCCTGCCCGAGCGCGGCGAGGCGGTCGTCAAGCCGGCGGTCTCGGCGGGCTCGCGCGACACGCTGCGGACCCGCCCCGGCGAGCGCGAGCGCCCGCTGGCGCTGGCGCGGCGCCTGCACGCCGAAGGGCGCACGGTCATGGTCCAGCCCTACGTCGCCAGCGTCGACGTGCGCGGCGAGACCGCGGTGTGCTACCTCGACGGGGCCTTCAGCCACGCCGTGGCCAAGGGGCCGATCCTGCCGCCGGGCGCCGACGTCATCGACGGCCTCCACGCGCCGGAGGACCTCGCCTCACGCGAGCCCACCGCCGCCGAGCGCGCCGTGGCCGACGCCGCCCTCGCCGCCCTCGACGCCGAGGGGCTGCTCTACGCCCGGGTCGACGTCGTCGACGGCGCCGACGAGGCGCCGGAGGTCCTCGAGGTCGAGCTCACCGAGCCCTCGCTCTTCCTGCGCTACGCCGCGGGCTCGGTCGAGCGCTTCGCCGCGGCGATCGCCGCCCGCGCCGGCAGCCACGCCCGCCGCTGAGCCGCCCGCGCCGGCAGCCACGCCCGCCACTGCGCCGACCAGGCCCGCCGCCCAAGGTATCGCGCCCTCAGCGCAGCCTGCGGCGCATGAGCTTGCCGGTCGGCGCGGTCGGCAGCTCGTCGCGCAGCACGATCTCGCGGGGGCACTTGAAGCGCGCGAGCAGCGTGCGGCTGTGGGCGATGAGCTCCTCGGGGGTGGCCTCGGCGCCGGGCCGCAGGACGACGTGGGCCACGACGGCCTCGCCGGTGCGCTCGTGGGGCACGCCGACGGCAGCAGCGGCCGCCACGGCGTGGTGGCGGATGAGGACGTCCTCGACCTCGCGGGGGTAGACGTTGAAGCCGCTGACGATGATGAGGTCGCCCTTGCGGTCGACGAGGCGGAGGTTGCCCTCGGCGTCGGCGTAGCCGATGTCGCGCGTGCGGAAGAAGCCCTCGGGCGTGAAGGCCCGCCGGGTGCGCTCGGGGTCGCGCCAGTAGCCGGCGAAGACGTTGGGGCCGCGGGCGAGCACCTCGCCGGGGTCGCCGCGGCGCACCGGCGTGTCGCGCTCGCCGACGAGGCGCAGCTCGACGTCGGGCAGCGGCCGGCCGACGCTGCCGTAGCGCGGCTGCTCGCCCATCGCCGTGGTCGTGAGCACCGGGGCGGTCTCGGTGAGCCCGTAGCCCTCCCAGACCGGCACCCCGAAGGCTGCCGCGAAGCGCTCGGCGACGGCGGGGTCGAGCGGCGCGGCGCCGGAGGCGGCCAGCCGCAGCGCCGAGAGGTCGCGCTCGCCGGGCCCGCGCCCGGCCCAGGCGGCGAGCATCGGCGGCACGCCGGGCATCACCGTGACCCG
>JAWOAS010000042.1:0-2727 GCA_046498405.1 Egibacteraceae bacterium | reverse complement strand
CGTCGGTCGGTGGGGCCAGGACGATGCCGAACTCGTCGCCACCGAAGCGCGCGGCGGTGTCGGCGGCGCGCACCGCCTGGCCGAGCCGCTCGGCCACGGCGACGAGGACGGCGTCGCCGGCGGGGTGCCCGCGGGTGTCGTTGATCTCCTTGAAGCCGTCGAGGTCGCAGACGACGATCGCGCAGGGCTCCTCGCGCCGCTCGGCGGCGCGCACCGCCTGCTCGGCGCGGTCGAAGAGGAGCTGGCGGTTGGGCAGCCCCGTGAGGCTGTCGTGCAGCGCCTGGTGCTCGCGGTCGAGCAGCGTGTCGGCGCTCTGGTAGATCACCGCGACCGGGGCGATGGCCAGCAGGAGCAGCCAGGGGCTCTCCGCGGCGACGAGGGCGAGCAGCGGCGCGGGCGCGAGCAGCACGAGCGCCCAGAGGGCGTGGCCGTGCACGTCGTCGTCGATGATGCTGCGCAGGCTCGCGCCGTGGAACCACAGCACCGGCACGGTGAGCAGCGCGTTGACGCTGTGGAAGGCGACCCCGCCGAGGACGAGGGCGGGCAGGGCGGCGACGGGGTCGCCGACCGGCCCGGTCGGCACGCCGGTGCCGGCGACCGCGCCGACGGCCGCGCCGGCGGCGGTCATCGCGAGGACGAGCTGGGCGGTGTTGAAGAGCGTCACCCGCAGCGGCCGCCGCCGGGTGATCGCCACGGCGAGGGAGGCCGCGGCCAGGCCGAGCGCGGCCGGCGCGGCGCCGAGCCAGATGAGCACCGCGTAGCCCATCGTCGTCGACAGCGCCAGCTCGACGGTGCGTCCACCCCGCGCGATCGTGAGGGGGCGGGTCTCGCCGGCGACGAGGAAGGCCAGCGCGACGACCGCGCCGGGCGGCACCGGCTCGAGCAGGGCGGCCAGCCACCCGGCCACGGCGGCGCCGGCAAGGGTGACGGCGCCGAGGTAGCCGCTGCGAGCGGTGCTGCGCAGGTCCACCCGGCGTGCCCTTCGTCCTCGGCAGGCCAGCGTACCGCTGGGGTCTGACTGACGGTGCTCGTGGCGGCTCGCAGCGCAGCCAGCGAGGGGCCGGCCGCGTGCGCTCGGAGGGGGTCGCGCCCGTGCAGGGGAAGCGTGCCCGCACCGGGCGCGCGTGGCGTCGCGACGCGACGCCACGCAGCGGGCGCTATGAGAGGTATCGGCCGCCCCGGGGCGGACTTGAGCGCCGCGGGGACCACGGCGGGTGCCGCACCGGCCGCGCGGCGGCGTCGAGCGCCGCACTCCCAGCGGGTGCCGCACCGGCCCCGCGGCGGCTACGCTGCCCAGTCATGGACGGAACACTCGCGATCCTCGGCACCGGACGCATGGGCGAGGCCCTGCTCTCAGGGCTCTTGCGTGTCGGCTGGGTGCGCCCCGAGCAGGTGCGCTGCACGGTGCGCCGCCCCGAGCGCGCTCGCCAGCTCGCCGACACCTACGGCGTGCGGGCGGGCACCGACTCCGCCGAGGCGGCCGAGGGCGCTGACGTCATCGTCCTAGCCGTCAAGCCCCAGAACCTCGCCGACCTCCTCGCCGAGGTCGGCCCGAAGCTGCACACCGGCCAGACGGTCATCAGCGTCCTCGCCGGCGTGCCGACGACGACGATCCAGGACGCCACGCCCGAGGACGTCCCCGTCGTCCGGGTGATGTCGAACACCCCGGTGCAGGTCGACGAGGCGATGAGCGTGCTCGCCCCGGGCACCCACGCCGGCCCGGAGCACACCGCGGTGGCCGAGGAGGTCCTCGGCGCGGTCGGGCGGGTCATGACCCTCGGCGAGGAGCACCTCGACGCCGTCACCGCCCTGTCGGGCTCTGGCCCGGCCTACGTCTTCCTGCTCGCCGAGGCGATGATCGACGCCGGCATCCTCCTCGGCATCGGCCGCGACGTCGCCACCGAGCTCGTCGTCCAGTCGATCGCCGGCGCGGCGAAGATGCTGCGCGACACCGGCCGGCACCCCGTCGAGCTGCGCGAGGGCGTGACCTCCCCGGGCGGCACGACGATCAACGCGATCCGCGTCCTCGAGGAGGAGCGCGTCCGCGCGGCGTTCATCAACGCCATCGAGGCGGCCAAGAAGCGCTCCGAGGAGCTCGGCCGGTAGGCCTGTCCGCGACGGGCTGGCCGCTGCGGTGCCCGTGGCGGGACGGCCGCGGCGGTGCCCGCGGCTGCTTGCCGGCGGGCCGGCCGCTCGAGCGGCTCGCCCCCCGGCCCGCGACCGCCTCCGCTGTTGACCACCGGCCGCGACGTCCCCCCCGCCGTCGTCGCCTCCCGGCCCGCGCCGGTGGCCGCGGGCCCGCGGTGGTGAGACTTCGGCGCGCAGGTGGGCGGAGTTGCGCGCGGAAGGCGGGCTCGCGCGGAGGTGGGACCGCCGGTGGTGCGCCTTCGGCGCGGCCGGCCGCGCCGAAGGCGCACCACCCCTGCGGCGTCGGCCCCATCGGCGGCGCTCATCGCCGGGGTGGTGGGCGATCGGCGGGCCCGGCAACCCCGTTGTCTCACCACCTCGCCTGGCCCGGCGGCCGGGACCGCCGGTGGTGCGCCTACGGCGGGCCATGGCGCGCCCTTGGCTCCCCACCTCGCGCCCACGGCTGCTGCAACGAGGCCGGGGCCGCCCTCAACCCCCTCAGCGCGCCGAAGGCTCCCCACCCGCGCGCTGAACCCTCGCCACCACCGTGCCGAACTCTCACCACCACGGGACGCGCGGACCTCGCCGGCCTTCGCCGCA
>JAWOAS010000191.1:0-6021 GCA_046498405.1 Egibacteraceae bacterium | reverse complement strand
CCCGCCCACACACCGCCCGATGGAGCCTTCACCCGCCCAGGCGGACGAACGCACCATCCGACGCTGCGACCCCCACGGCAGCGGCCGCGGCTCAGAGGAAGATCGACCGGCGCCCCATGAGGGTGCGGTAGAGCATCTGCTGGATGGTGTCGCGCACGCGGTCGCCGAGCTCGAGGACGGCCATCGGGTCGTCGGCGGCGTCGGCGGGGTAGTCGTCGGTTCCGATCGGCTCGCCGAAGGCGATGATCCACTTCGACGGCAGCGGCAGGAGCCCGAGCGGCCCGAGCCAGGGGAACTGCCAGGTGACGGGGAAGTACGGCAGGTTGAGCAGCCGGGCGAGCCAGCGGACGTTGGCCACGAGCGGGTAGATCTCCTCGGCGCCGACGATGCCGACGGGGATGATCGGCACGCGGGCGCGCAGGGCGACCTCGACGAAGCCGCCGCGGCCGAAGCGCTGGAGCTTGTAGCGGTCGCGGTAGTGCTTGCCGACGCCCTTGAAGCCCTCCGGCCAGACCCCGACGAGCTCGCCGTCGGCCAGCAGCCGCAGGGCGTCGTCGTCGTGGGCGAGGACGTCGCCGCTCTTGCGCGACAACGGCCCGATGATCGGGGTGCGCAGCGCGAGGTCGGCGGCGAGCTCGCGCAGATGCCGGTGCTCGGGGTGCTCGTCGAGCAGCGCGAGCTTCGTCATGATCGCGTCGAAGGGCAGGGTGCCGGAGTGGTTGGCCACGAGCAGCGCGCCGCCGCTTGGCACGTGCTCGATGCCGGTGGTGCGCACCCGCCAGTAGCGCTGGTAGAGCGGCCGCGCCAGCGGCATGAGCACCTGCTCGGTGAGCTCGCGGTCGAAGCCGTAGGGATCGACCTTGTAGTCGCCGAGCAGCCGGCGCCGGGCGAAGGCGAGGACCTCGGCGGCGATCGCCTCCCAGTCCGAGCCGGCCAGCGGCTCGGGCCGGGCGGCCTCCTCGAGGCGGCGCCCCCGGTCGGCGGGCTCGACAGGGTCGTCGGCGTGGACGATGCAGCGCCCGCTGGCCGTGGCGTAGTTGCGGCAGGGCCGGCCCGAGGCGGTCATCTGCGAGCAGCGCGGCCGGGCGCCGGCCGCGGGGCCCGCCGACGGGGTGGCCGGGGCTGGCTTGCGGGGGCGGCGGCGGGTGAGGTCGAGGGGGATGACCTCGCCGCCGGCGGCGGAGCGCTCGCTCACGGGCGCACCTCCTGCTCAGCCGAGGACGGGCCGGCAGGCCGGGGCCCTGTGGCCTGCTCCGCGGCGACGGCGCCACCGGCGGGGCGCAGCCGCCGGAGTGCGCCGAGCAGCTCGCGCTCGGCGGCGGCCACGGCCTCGGGGTCGATCGCCCGCTCGATGCCCTGGCCCTCGATGAAGGCCTCGAGCGCCTCGCGGGTGGAGTAGCGCGGCTCGTAGCCGAAGCGCTCGCGCAGCCGGGTGATGTCGCCGACCCGGCCGTAGAGGAGGAAGTGCAGCTGGTCGGCGGCGAAGTCGACGCGGCCCGACTGGCGCAGCATCCCGGCGAGCCACGGCATGAGCGGGCGGGCGAGCGGCACCGCGACCTTGCCGGCGATGCGGATCGCCTGGGAGAGGTAGATCACCCCGGGCCCGGCGACGTTGTAGATGCCCGGGTGGGGGTCGACGGTCGCGCGTTCGAGCGCGCCGACGGCGTCGTCCTCGTGCAGCAGCTGCAGCCGCGGGTCGTAGCCGAGGACCGTCGGCACGACCGGCAGGGCGAAGTACTTCGTCAGCGGCGTGTCGACGGTCGGCCCGACGGTGTTGGCCAGCCGGAGGATCGTCATCGTGAGGTCGGGCCGGCGGCGGCTGAGTCCCCGGGCGTAGGTCTCGACCTCGGTGGCGTCCTTGGCGTAGCCCGACCGTGGCGGGGCGTCGGTGGCGACGTCCTCGGTGATGAGCGAGGGGTTGCGGTAGTGGCTGCCGTAGACCGCGGTGGTCGAGCGCACGACGACGTTGCGCAGCCGCGGGGCCTTCTGCGCGGCGGCGAGCAGCTGCATCGAGCCGATGACGTTGAGCTCCTTCATGCGGGAGCGCCCGCCGACCTGCCCCGGCGTCGTGGTGATCCCGAGGTGGACGAGGGTGTCGACGCGGGTGGACTCGATGACCTTGGCCACGAGCGGGCTGCGCAGGTCCGCGCGGATGAACTCCGTGCGCTCGAGGGGGGTGTCGGGCTCGACGAGGTCGACGCCGGCGACGTACTCCACGCCCTCGTCGGCCTCGAGGCGGGAGGCCAGCCGGCAGGAGACGGGATTGGCGATCCCGGTGATCAGGACGCGGCGTCCTCGGTCGGCCACGACGTCTCCCCTGGCAGGTGGCGGACCCTCAGGGTACGCCCTCGGCCACCCCACCGATCAACCCTTCCCGGCCCCGGCCGCTGTGGCATGGTCGTGGCAGGCGATCCGCCGTCGGGGCGGGCGCGGAGTGGCCGGCGATCCGCCGCCGGGGCGGACGCGGAGTGGCAGGCGATCCGCCGCCGGGGCAGACGCTGAGGAGGTCAGCGGCGATGGCCGAGGGCACGGCCAAGGAGTCCCCGCACCTCGTGCGGGTGCGCGAGGCCGCCGCCGGGCTCGGCGTCGACCTCGACGTCCACCGCTTCCGCGCCGGCACCCGCACCGCGGCCGACGCCGCCGAGGCGATCGGCTGCGAGCTCGGGGCGATCTGCAAGTCCATCGTCATGCTCGCCGACGGCGAGCCGATCCTCGTGCTGACCTCCGGGGCCAACCGTGTCGACGCGGGCGCCGTCGCCGAGGTCCTCGGCGCCCACGAGGTGCGCATGGCCGGCGCGCAGGAGTGCCGCGAGGCGACCGGCAGCCCGATCGGCGGCACCGCCCCGTTCGGCCACCCCCGGCCGCTGCGGATGCTCCTCGACCGCGACCTCCTCGCCTTCGAGGAGGTGTGGGCCGCCGCCGGCCTGCCCGACGCGGTCTTCCCGATCGCCTCGACCGACCTGCATCGGCTCACCGGCGCCCGGGTCGCCGACGTCGCCGCCTGAGCGCGGCGCCACCGTGGACAACCTCACCCAACGTATGTACGATCGTACGTACCAAGGAGGGTTCGTGATGGCCACAGTCGAACGAGGGCAGCGACTCAACGCGCGCCTGACGGCGCAGGAGGACCGGCTCCTGCGCGAAGCCGCAGCAGAGCTCGGCAAGCCGCTCTCCCGCTTCGTCATCGAGGCGGGCGTCGAGCAAGCACGCGAGGTCCTCGCCGACACGCGGGTGCTACGCGTTGCCGACCACGCGGCAGCGGCGTTCGAGGCGTGGCTCGACGAGCCAGCGACGGAACTGCCCGCCGCGAAGCCACTCGCCGAGGCAGAGCCCTTCGAGCGCGCGTGAGGGTCGAGCGGCTCGCCAAGACCCACGACCGATCGACGTTTCGCTCTGGCCGCGACGACCTCGACGAGTGGTTCCGCACCGCCGCCCTGCAAGCTCAGCGGCGCAACCGCTCGGCACGCACGACGGTGCTCGTCGATGATGACGACACCGTGGTGGGCTTCTCCTCGCTCGCGTCCCACGCCGTTGCCTACGACGCCGCACCGCAGGACCTCGTCAAGGGCGTCCCCCGCTACGACGCGGTCCCCGCCGTTCGCCTAGCTCGCCTCGCCATCGCCGAGGACCACCAGGGCCGCGGGCTTGGCACACGCCTCCTCGCTACCGCCGTACGCGATGTCCTCGCCGCCGCCGAGCACGTCGGGATCGTGCTCATGACCGTCGACGCGCTCGACGATGCAGCCGCGGCCTTCTACGAACGCTTCGGCTTCGTGCGTCTGGAGACCACCCGCACACGCCCTGCGCTGGCCGCTCGGCTGAAGGACCTCCAGGTCACCTTCGCCTCGTAGTCGACTCGCGCGCGGCGTCAGTCGCCGGTGTCGAGGTCGACCTCGACGTGGCCCTCGATGGTGATCGGCTCGTGCAGGCCCACGCCGAGGCGCAGCGCGGCGTCGGCGTTGCCGAGGACGACGGCGATCCAGCCGAAGGAGTCCTCGAGGAGGCCGACCTCCCCGGGGGCGAGGTCGGCGAACGTCGCGACGCGCCGCGCGCCCCACTCGACGCCACGGGCGTGGAGGACGACCGGCGTGCCGGTGGTGATCGCGGCCTCCTCGAGGGCGGAGGGCCCGCAGGCGAGTTGGCAGTTGCCGAAGCGGTCGATGTCGCGGATCGGCACGTCGAGGTAGCCGAGGCTCTGGGAGGGCCCGGGCCGGCGCAGCCGGACCAGCGAGTCCGGGTCGATCTCCGGGCCGACCTCGGCGGGCTCGAGCCCGCCGGCGAGACGGCCGGCGACCGGCGCGAAGAGGTCCCGGCCGTGGAAGGTCGTCGAGACATCGGCGCGCAGCAGCGAGGGCTCCTCGATCGACCACGCGCGGCTCGCCCCGCCGACGACGTCGACGGCCTCGGTCAGCAGGCCGTTGTCGGGGCCGACGAAGAGGTCCCCGCCGGCGGCGACGACGACGGCGCGCCGCCCGGTGCCGACCCCGGGGTCGACGACGGCGAGGTGGACGGCTGGCTGGTCGACGAAGCGCACGGCGTCGGCGAGGCGGGCCGCGCCATGGCCGACGTCCTGCGGCGCCACGGCGTGGGAGAGGTCGATGACCACGACGCCGGGGCAGACCGCGAGCAGCGCGGCGCGGCACAGCCCGACGAAGGGATCGCCGAGGCCGTAGTCGGAGAGGAACGTCACGAGGCTTGCCATCGGGGGCAGCCTATCGGCGGCGCCCCGCGCCGGCGAGCGCGCCTGACCGCCTCGCTTCCGCCCACTCCCCCGTCAAGGCGGGGTCGAGCGCGTCATGTCCGGCGGCTGGCGCGGAGATCCTCATGGCTCCAGGGAGCGTCATCGAGCAACAGCTCGGGATCGCCGGTCCACAGCGTCGCCGCGTGCGCGATCGCCGTGGCGGCGGCGAAGGCGTCCGCATACGCCATCGGATACTCGGCCTTGATCCGCGCGGCCTCGAGGATTCGTCGCTCGGTTGGCAGATCCGGTCGCAGGTACGGGCGAAGGTCACGGATGACGTGCTCGGCTTCCACGCTGCCCTGATCCCTGCTGACGACGGAGAACACCTCACCGAGGTTGAGCCAGCTCATCACCGGCTGCTCCTCGTCAAGGAGGTCCTGCACCCTGCTCGCCGCAGGCTCGCGACCTTCGAGGAGCCGCAGCACCGCCCACGAGTCGAGAGCGACGGTCAACGGCCGTCCTCGTGGGCGCGATCCTCGGCCCGCTCACGCTCGAGATGCTCGACGAGCTCCCGCCCGGCGAAGCGTCCCTTCAGCGGGGGAGCATCACGGCGACGACGCACGGCGACATGGTCACCCTCCCGCCAGAAGGTGACCTCATCGCCCGGCTCGAGACCGAGTTGGTCTCGCAGCTCCTTGGGGATGACCACTTGCCCCTTCGCGCCGACCTTGGAGGTCATACCGAGAAGTATTACCTCGTGCGTTCGGCCGGGCAACCGTGCCGGCCTGCCAGCCCGCGCGGCCATGAGGGCGCACGGGCCCGCCCTACACTCGGAGGCCCATGGATCGCTCGCTCGGCCCGCTGCTCATCGCCCTCGGCGTCACCGCGATCCTCGTGGGGCTCGCCGCGAGCGCCGGGTGGCTGTCGTGGCTCGGCCGGCTGCCCGGTGATCTGCGCTTCGAGGGCCGCGGCGGGCGCGTCTACGTCCCGATCACGTCGATGATCAATCCCCCGGTAAAATTTTATAACAGACACATATACAGAGTTATAAATCCACTGGCACGTTTTCTGATAGATTTATCAAAAAACAGCAAAACCATGTGGAGAAATTACATCAAGGTTACCATCAGGAACCTGTCGCGCAACAAGGCATTTAATCTGATTAACATTTCGGGGCTCGCGATTGGCCTGGCGAGTTCGGTATTTATCATTTTGTATATTGTGCACCAGCTGAATTTCGACCGGTTCCATGAGAACGGTCAGCAAATGTACCGCCTGTACATTGATGGAAAGATGGCCGGTGAGGAGTTGAGGGGTGCCTGGAACAGTCCGGTTTTTGG
>JAWOAS010000141.1:0-8909 GCA_046498405.1 Egibacteraceae bacterium | reverse complement strand
ATAATAATCAGGATCTCACTTCTTTGTGGTTCTTTCGGTAAACAGAACATGCCCGAGGACTGGCCGGTCTCCCCCGAGGACCCGGCGGTCGTCGACCGGCTCGCCCTGCTCCACGAGGCGCTGCGCGCCTGGGGGCCCGCCGACGTCGCCGCGCTGCGGCGTGACCACCGTCGGCTCTTCGTCGGCCCCGGCCGGGTCCTCGCCCCGCCCTGGGAGTCGGTGTACCGCAGCACGGACCACCTCGTCTTCGACGTGCAGACCACCGCGGTGCGCGCGTTCTACGGCCGCTTCGGCCTGCAGGCGCCCAACCTCCAGCGTGAGCCCGACGACCACCTCGGACTCGAGCTCGCGTTCATGCTCCACCTCGCCACCTCGGCGCTGTCGGCCCTCGAGCGCGCCGACGAGGCGACGGTCGCGGTGCTGCTCGACGCCCAGCGGGACTTCCTCGCCCAGCACCTCCTGCAGTGGGCGCCCGCGTGCTTCGCGCGGATCGACGAGCACGCCGACACCGCGTACTTCCGCGGCGTGGCCCGCCTCGGCGAGGCCACGCTGCGCGGCGTCGCCGGCGACCTCGGCGTCCCCGAGGCCGACGACGTCGCGGCGGGCACCGGCCGCTGAGCCCCTGGGGGCGGCTGGCTCGCCGCGGCGGGCGCGGCCGCGCGATACTGCCCGGCCCGGGCCGCTGAGCCGAGCCGAGCCGACAGGAGCCACCGTGCCGCGCCCCTCCCCCTTCGACGAGCTGGCCTGGGACGACGAGCGCGCCCGCGCGTTCGGCGAGCGCGTCCTCGACCTGTGGGCCCGCTACCTCGAGGCCATCCCCGACCTGCCCGTCGGCCGCCGCCAGAGCGGCGCCGAGGTCCGTGAGGCGATCCTGCGGCCCGTGCCCGACGAGCCGCTCGCCGACGACGAGATCCTCGCCCACCTCGAGACCCTCGCGCTCGAGCGCAGCACCCAGCCGGGCCACGGCGGCTTCATGGCCTACATCACCGGGGCGGGCACCGTGCCGGGCGGCCCGGCGGCGCTGCTGGCCGCCGGGCTCAACCAGAACCTCGGCGGTGGGCTGCTCAGCCCCGCGGCCACCGAGATCGAGACCCATGTCCTGTCCTGGTTCGCCGAGCGCTTCGGGCTGCCGGCGTCGGCCTCCGGGGCGTTCGTGCCCGGCGGCGCGACGGCGAACTTCATGGCCCTGACCGCCGCCCGCGACGCGCTCGCCGGATGGGACGTGCGGCGCGAGGGCGTGGCCGCCGGCCCGCCGCTAGCGGTCTACGCCTCCGAGGACGTCCACGACACGATCGACCGCGCCGCCGACCTCCTCGGCCTCGGCAGCGACGCGGTGCGCCGCGTCGCCGTCGACGAGCGGCTGCGGATGCGCCCCGACGCGCTCGCCGAGGCGATCGCCGCCGATGAGGCCGCGGGAGTGCGCCCGATCTGCATCGTCGGCACCGCCGGCACGACGGAGTTCGGCGCGATCGACCCGCTGGCGGCCCTGGCCGAGGTCGCCTCAGCCCACGACTGCTGGTTCCACGTCGACGCGGCCTACGGCGGGCCGGCGGCGATGGTCGAGGCGTTGCGCCCGCGCTTCGCGGGCATCGAGCGGGCCGACTCGATCACCTGCGACCCGCACAAGTGGATGAACCAGCCGATCTCGTCGAGTCTCGTCCTCTTCCGCGACCCCGCACGCCAGCACGCGGCCTTCACCCTCGAGACCGACTACACGCGCTTCGACTCGCAGGCCTCTGGGGAGATGCTCCTGCGCTACCAGTGGACCCCGCAGTTCTCCCGGCCCTTCGACGCCCTGCCGGTGTGGGTCTCGCTGCTCGCGCACGGCTGGCGGGCCTTCGCCGAGCGCATCCGCCACGACGTCGAGCTCGCCGGGTGGCTGCAGCGCCTCGTCGAGGCCCAGCCCGAGCTCGAGCCGACGATCGAGCCGGAGCTGTCGATCGTCGCGTTCCGCTACGTCCCGCCCGACCTCGCCGGCGTCGACGCCGCGGCGTCCTACCTCGACCGGCTCAACGACCGCATCGTCTTCGCCGTGCAGAAGGGCGGCCGGGTCTTCCCCTCGAACGCGGCGCTGCACGGGCGCTACGTCGTCCGCGCGTGCGTGATGAGCTTCCGCACCGAGGCCGAGCACCTCGAGGCGCTCGTCGAGGAGGTCGTCGGCGTCGGTGGCGCGCTCGACGCCGAGCTGCGGCCGCCCGAGCTGCGGTCCTTGACCGGCTGAGGTCGCCGCCGACGGCAACGTCGTCGCCGGAGTTGACGTCGCCGAGGGCGTCCGGAAGACTGGTAGGCGACGGTTAGCGAGAGCGAGTGCACGTTGAGTGAGGCGGCCCGCGGCGGGGAGCCGGTGCCCCACGGGGGGGCAGAGCAGCACGGCGGTGAGGTCGACCTCGCCGCGCTGCTCGCGCGCGCCGGCGTGAGCGTGCGGGTCACCGATCGGCAGGGCCGCGCGGTCCTCACGAGCCTGGCCGAGGGCGAGCCCGCGGCGGTCGTGGCCCGCGCCGACCCGGCCCCGGCCGACCCCGTGCCCCGCGAGGCCCGGGAGGTCCGCGTCGTCGACCGCGAGGCGCGCAACCACCTCGTCCTGCGCCTGCCGGTGGCCTCCGAGCAGGGGGAGGACTGGCTGCTCACCGTCAGCGCCGACGTCACCGAGGTCGGGCGGGGGTCGACGGTCGTGGCGTCGGCCGGGACGCAGGGCGGCGGCGAGGCCGGCCCCAGCGACGGGGCCGGCGGGCCGGCGAGCGCGACGCTGACCGCGGTCAACGCCGACCTCGCCGCCGACAACGCCGCGCTGCGGCGCTCGAACCGCGACCTGAGCGAGTTCGCCTACGTCGTCAGTCACGACCTCGCCGCGCCGCTGCGCGTCGTGAGCGGCTACGTCCAGCTCCTGGCCCGGCGCTACGGCGACGCCCTCGACGAGCGGGCCGAGCGCTGGATCGACTGGACCGTCGACGGCGTCGAGCGCATGGAGGAGCTGCTGGCCGGCCTCCTCGACTACTCCCGCCTCGACAGCGAGGGCGTCGCGCACGGCCCCGTCGACCTCGGCGCGGTGCTCGCCGACGTCGCCGCTGCGATGGATGATGAGGGCGCCGAGGCGCTCGAGGTCCGCAGTGGGGACCTGCCGGTCGTCGAGGGCGACCGGAGTCAGCTGCGCCAGCTCCTGGCCAACCTCCTCTCGAACGCGGGGAAGTTCCGCCACCCCGACCGCGCGCCGGTCGTCGAGGTCCGCGCCTGGCGGCAGGGCCCGCGTTGGTGGGTGGCCGTCGCCGACAACGGCGTCGGGATCCCCGCCGAGCAGCGGGCGCGGGCCCTGCGGATGTTCGGCCGCCTGCACGCCCGCGAGGAGGCCTCCGGCACCGGCGTCGGCCTCGCGATCGCCCAGCGCGTCGTCGAGCGGCACGGTGGCACGCTCGCGATCGACGACAGCGACCTCGGCGGGGCGCGGCTGTCCTTCGACCTGCCCGCCTCGGACGCGCCGACGCGGGGGGACGGGGGCACGTCGGGCGCGGGGACCCACCACGAGGAGGGCCGCCCATGAAGGGCACGGGTTGGGAGCCGGTGCAGATCCTCCTCGTCGAGGACAGCCCCGCCGACATCGAGCTCACCACCGAGGCCCTCGCCGAGGCGCGGGTGGCCAACGACCTCCACGTCGTCACCGATGGCGAGGCGGCCCTGGCCTACCTGCGCCGCGAGCCGCCCTACGCCGACGAGCCCCGACCCGACCTCGTCCTGCTCGACCTCAACCTGCCGGGCAAGGACGGCCGCGAGGTCCTCGCCGAGGCCAAGGCCGATCCCGAGCTCGCGACGATCCCCATCGTCGTGCTCACGACGTCGGCGGCCGAGGCCGACATCCTGCGCTCCTACGAGCTCCACGCCAACAGCTACATCACCAAGCCGGTGCGCTTCGACGAGTTCCTGCGCACGGTGCAGTCGCTCGAGGACTTCTGGCTCACCGTCGTCAAGCTGCCGCGCCGATGACCGCCCACGAGTCCCTGCGCGACCCCCGGCCGCCCCGCCCCGCCGGCGCGCGGTCCGCCGGGGTCGACGCGAGCGCGGGCGGTGCCGTCCTCTACGTCGAGGACGACGCGGCCTACGCCTCGCTCGTCGCCGCCCAGCTCGCCGAGCAGCCCGGCCTCGACGTCGACGTCGTCGTGCGCGACCGCCTCGCCCCGGCCCTCGAGCTGCTCGCCGAGCGCGAGGACATCGTCTGCGTCCTGCTCGACCTCAACCTGCCCGACGCGCGCTCACTCGAGGGCGTCGAGCGGCTCACCGCCGAGCTCGACGGCCCGCCGGTCGTCGTGCTCACCGGCCGCGACAACGACGCCGCGGCGCTCACCGCCCTGCGGATCGGCGCCGACGACTACCTCCTCAAGCGCCACGCCGACGGCCCCGCGCTCGAGCGCGCCGTCCGCTACGCCATCGAGCGGCAGCGCAGCCGCCGGGAGATCGCCGAGCGCGAGCTCTTCGCCCGCAGCGTCCTCGACTCCATCGGCGCGCAGACCGCGGTGCTCGACGGCGACGGGACCATCCTCGCGGTCAACGCGGTGTGGCAGGACTCCGCCCTGGCCAACGGTGGCGATCCCGCCGCCTGCGGCGTCGGCGCGAACTACCTCGAGGTCTGCGACCGTGCCGCGGCCGGCGGTGACGCCTCGGCCCTTGCCGCGGCCCACGGCCTGCGCGAGGTGCTCGCGCGCTCCCGTGACGACTTCGAGGTCGACTACGAGTGCTCGACCCCCGAGGTCGAGCGCTGGTTCATCATGCGGGCGACCCCGCTCGTGCAGGCCTCCGGGGGTGCGGTGGTCATCCACACCCCCATCACCGAGCTCAAGCGGAGCACCCGGCGCCTCGAGCACCTCGCGCTGCACGACCCGCTGACCGGCCTGCCCAACCGGGTGCTGCTCGAGCGCCGCCTCGCCGAGGCGCTCGAGCCCGGCGCCGGGACGGCTAGCGCCCTGCTCGTCTGCGACCTCGACGACTTCAAGCGCGTCAACGACGGGCTCGGCCACGCCGTCGGCGACGCCGCCCTCGTCGAGGTCGGCCGCCGGCTGGGCAACGCCGTGCGCTCGGTCGACACCGTGGCCCGGCTCAGCGGCGACGAGTTCGTCGTCCTCGTCCCCGGGCTCGGCCGCGCCGATGTCGAGCGCCTCGGCGGGCGCATCCTCGACGCCTTCGACGAGCCGATGCGCCTCGATGACGGCCAGGAGGTCCGCCTCGGCCTCTCGGTGGGGCTCGTCCTCGCCGAGCCCGGCGCCGACCCCGGCGAGCTCCTGCGCGACGCCGACGCGGCGATGTACTGGGCCAAGGAGCACGGGCGCGGGCAGCTGCGCTGGTTCGACGACCGGCTGCGCAGCGAGGTGCTCGAGCGGCTCGAGCTCAAGCGCGACCTCAACCGCGGCCTCGAGCTCGGCGAGATGGTCTGCTGCCACCAGCCGCTCATCGACCTCGGCGACGGCACGCTCGCCGCCGTCGAGTCGCTCGTGCGCTGGCACCACCCCACCCGTGGGCTCCTCGACCCCGCGCGCTTCGTCCCCGGGGTCGAGACCGCCGGTGCCGCCGCGCGCCTCTTCGACCACGTCCTCGCCGCCTCGCTCGCCGCGCAGCAGCGCTGGGCCGCGGTCCTCGGCTGGACGCCGGCGGTCACCGTCAACCTCAGCCCGGGCCTCGTGCGCGAGGCCAACCTCGCCGACGTCGTCGCCTACCGCCTCAACCAGGCCGGCGCCGCGCCCTCCTCGCTGTGGCTCGAGGTCCCCGAGCCGGCGCTGGCCGAGCCCCCCGATCCCGCGGCCCTCGTCGCGGTGGCCGGGCTCGGGGTCCGCCTCGTCGTCGACGAGGTCGGTGCGGGCGCCTCCTCACTCGGCCGGCTCGCCGAGCTGCCCGCCGAGCTCCTCAAGCTCGACCGCGGCGTCGTCGCGCGGCTCGGCGCCGAGCCGGCGGCGGCCCGGCTCGTCGAGGCGGTCCTCGCCATGGCCCACACCCTCGGGCTCGGCGTCGCCGCCGTCGGCGTCGAGACGGCGGCCCAGCGCGACGCGCTCGCGGCGATGGGCTGCGACCTCGGCCAGGGCTACCTCCTCGGGTCCCCCGAGCCCCCGGCGCGGCTGGCCGAGGGCATCGGCGCGCGGCGGCGCTGGGTCGGCCGCCCCGGCGCAGGACCCGCCACCGGCGAGTGCCAGGCCTGAGGGGGCCCCTCAGCGCGCGGCCGGCTCGGACTCCTCCTCGACGGCGAACCAGCGCTGCCCGGCGACCTTGGCGTAGTAGGCGATGCTCTGGTTCTGGACCATGAACGCCAGGGTGATGAGCAGCGCGGCCTCGGCCTCGAACTGCGTGGCGGCGATGCCGATGGCGATCGAGAGGTTGCGCAGCACCGTGCCGTTGACGAGCGCGATGCCGTCGGGCCGCGCGAAGGCCTTGACGGCCACGAGCGAGGCGACGGCGTAGTTCGCCGCGTAGAAGAGCGCGACGGCGAGCACCGCGAGGGCGATGAGCCCGAGGTCGTCGACGAGCATCTCCGCGCGCATGCTCGTCGTGACGAAGACGAGGTAGAGCAGCCCCCAGATGCTCAACGGCGCGAAGCGGGGCTTGATGCGGCGGCGGAACTCCCCGGGGGTGACGCGCCGCAGCAGCAGCCGGGTCACGACCTGCCCGAGGGCCAGCGGCACGAGCACGACGACGGCGATCGTGCGGAACGTCGCCGCCACGTCGATCGGCACGAACTCGCCGATCATGACGAGCAGGTACCACGGCGCCGCGACCGCGCCGAGCACGAGCCCGGAGACGGTGAGCTTGACCGCGCCGGGGACGTTGCCGCGCTGCAGGCCGGTCCAGGCGATCGTCATCCCGCTGGTGGGCAGCAGCGCGGCGATCGCGAGCCCGGCGAAGAGCTGGGGCTCCCCGCGCAGGAGCGTGAGCCCGAGCCCGGTGGCCAGCAGCGGGATCCACACGAAGTTCACGAGCGCGGCCGCGGTGACGAGACGGGCCTCGCTGCGCAGGGCGGTGAGCTCCTCGAGGCGCAGGCCGACCATCGTCGCGAAGATCATGATGACCGTGGCGACGAGGACGGTGTCGCCCAGCGCCGAGGTGTCGACGACGAGCCCGACGCCGAAGCTCGCGACGAGCACCGTCGGCAGGACGGCGAGCAGGCGGCGTTGCGGGAAGGTGTAGAGCGACAGCAGCGGCGACACGGGTGGACCTCGGGCTCGGCAGCGGGACGACCACCGGGAGCCAACGCCGTCGGCCCTCGGGGGGATTCCCGGGCGCCGCGACCCGGCGGGCCGCCGCGGCACCGGGCCGCCGCGGTGCGCCGGGCTCAGAACTCGAAGGGCGTCCAGGGCAGGCGCTCGACGGCGACGAGGCGGTCGAGGCGCGCGGCCGCGCCGGGGCGGTGCTCGACGAGGGCGCGGGCGTCGCGCAGCTGGGTGGCCCGCACCCCGCCGAGCCACACCGCCGCGGCGACGTCGACCGGCAGCGAGAGGTCCGGGTCGGCGCCGGTGACGGTGACCTCCGCCCCGTCGGGGCCCGCCTCGAGGCGGTAGGTGCCCGACTGGTCGCGGTCGGCGTCGGCGATCGCGAGGGTGAGGGCGTCGGTCGTGGCGTAGGCGCGGGCGGCGAGCGCGGCGGGCACGTCGAGCAGCCGGGCGTAGAGCGGACCGTCGACGGCGGTGCGTGCCCGCAGCGGGTCGACGAGCAGCGCCGGCAGCGCCTCGTCGGGCGGGCGGCCGCCGGCCACGACGGTCGTGGACAGGTCGACGTCGCCGACGTGCTGCCACAGCGCCGCCTCGGCCTCGGGGTCGGTGGCCACGAGCTCGTTGACGCGGACCTCGCCGGCGGGCAGGCCGTCGGTGACGGCCGCCTTGACGCGGTAGGTCGCGTAGCCACGGCCCGGCACGTGGACGAGGCGGCGGGCCGAGGCGCCCCCGCGCCAGGCCTCGGGGTCCTCGGCCACCGCCAGGCGCCACATCCCCTCGCTGCGGTCGGCGACGCCCCCGCGCTGGGCCCGCAGGGACGCGAGGATCGCCGGCCACTGCGCGAGCGCCTCCTCCGGGGTCGCCGCGGCCACGAGTCGGGCGTCGACGGGGTCGCGCCAGGCCGTGGGCCGGTCGAGGCGGTAGCGCACCTGCGGCGCGGTCGCGCCGAAGCCGAAGCGCCCGTAGATCGCCGACTCCGAGGCGAAGAGCAGCGCGACGGGCTCGCCACGCCCGACGGCGTCGTCGAGGGCGGTGGCCATGAGCCTGCGCAGCAGCCCTCGCCGGCGGTGGGTCTGGGCCACGCCCACCGCGGTGACCCCCGCGCAGGGCAGCGAGGCCCCGCCCGGCAGCGACACCGTCATCGGCAGCACCCCGGCGTTGGCCACGATCGACCCGCCGTCGCGCACCGCCCAGGCGCGGTAGCGCTGCCGGTCGGCCACGAGGGGCACCCACGGCTCGACGGCGGCCTCGCTGCCGTCCTCGTGGAAGTGGCGCAGCACCGCGTGCGCCCAGGCGCGCTCCTCGCCGACCTCGAGGTCGCGCACGGTCAACGCTCCGCCCATCGCCTGCTCCCCTCGCTGCGCCGCCGCGCCGGCGGGCCGGCCGCGCGACCCGTGCGCACGGCCACCCCCGGGTGTCGCCGAGAGCGTACGCTGCGGCGACGTCGACGACGCGTGGCCGACCGGCGGAGGCCGGCACGACCCCAGGAGGGTCGCCATGGACGAGCACCGCGACGGTCCGCCGGTCGTGCCCGACGCCACGACCCTGCGCTACCACGAGCTCGCCGAGGCCGGCCACCGCATCCTCAATCCCTTCTCCGAGGCCAAGCTCGACCTCCTCGGCGACGTCGCCCCGCCGCCGGTGGGCGGGCGTCACCTCGACCTCGCCTGCGGCAAGGGCGAGCTGCTGTGCCGCTGGGCGCGGCGCTTCGGCGGCCACGGCACCGGCGTC
>JAWOAS010000138.1:0-83875 GCA_046498405.1 Egibacteraceae bacterium | reverse complement strand
GGGGTCAACGCCCTCGTCGGCGGGCTCGTCGGTCAGGAGCGCACCGTGCTGCCCCTGCTCGCCGAGCAGGAGTTCGCGTTGCCGGGCTACACCGCGATGCTGACCTTCATCGTCGCCTTCGGCGTGACGAAGGCCGGCGTGAACGACGTCGCGGGCACGCTCGCGGACCGCTTCGGGCGCAAGCCGGTCCTGCTCGCGGGATGGCTCGTCGGGCTGCCGGTGCCGCTCATCCTCATCCTCGCGCCGACCTGGGGCTGGGTCGTGCTCGCCAACGTCCTCCTCGGCGTCAACCAGGGGCTGGCATGGTCGGTCACGGTGATCATGAAGATCGACCTCGTCGGTCCCCGCAGCCGTGGCACGGCCATGGGCTTCAACGAGGCCGCCGGCTACGGGGCCGTCGCGGCGGCGGCAGGCACCCGGCCGGTGACCGGGCGCTGAGGCCGTCACGGCACCGAGTCCGACGTAGGGCCCGAGCCTATCATTCAGACATTGCATGGAAACATGGAATGGTCTAGGGTCGGGTGCATGAGGTCACGCGAGGTCAAGGACGCGCTCTACGAGCAGTTCGCCCGCGTCGGCAAGGTCACCGGCCACCCCAAGCGCCTCGAGCTGCTCGACCTCCTCTGCCAGGGCGAGCGCAGCGTCGACGAGCTCGCCGACGCCGCGGCGCTCAAGGTCACGACTGCCTCGGCGCACCTCCAGGCGCTGCGTCACGCGCGGCTGGTCGTCTCCCGCCGCGACGGCAGGCACGTCCGGTACCGCGCCGCCGACGACGCCGTCTGCCGGCTGCTGCAGGCGGTCCAAGAGACCGCCGCGGCCCAGCTCAGCGAGGTCGCCGAGACGGTCTCGACGCACTTCGTCGCGCGCGACCCCGTCGAGCCGATCGACTGCGGCGAGCTCAAGCGCCGCATCGACACCGGTGAGGACGTCGTCGTCCTCGACGTCCGCCCTGCCCAGGAGTACGACGCCGGTCACATCGCCGGGGCCAGCTCGATCCCGCTCGAGGAGCTCGCCGAGCGCCTCGACGAGCTGCCCGACGACGCCGAGATCGTCGCCTACTGCCGTGGCCCCTACTGCGTCCTGGCGCCCGAGGCCGTCGAGCGCATCCACGCCACGGGTCGCCGCGTGCGTCGCCTCGACGTCGGCTTCCCCGAGTGGCGGCTGGCGGGGCTTCCCACCGAGGCCGAGGTCGTGTCGTGAGCGCGTTGTCCACGACGCTGCCGCCGGCGAGACACCTCGTCGCCGTGGTCGCCCACCCCGACGACGAGGCTTTCGGGCTCGGCGCGCTCCTCGCGGCCTACGCCGCGGCGGGCACCCGGGTCGACGTCGTCTGCCTCACCGGTGGGGAGCGCTCCAGCCTCGGGGCCGGCGGGGACCTCGCCGGGCGCCGGGCCGCGGAGCTGCGCCGCGCGGTGGCGCTGCTCGGCGTGCAGCGCAGCCTCGGCTTGGCCCACCCCGACGGGGCGCTGGCCGAGGTCGCCCCCGACCGGCTCGTCGCGCAGGTCCGCGAGGCCAGCGCCGGCGCCGACGCGCTCCTGGCCTACGACCGTGGCGGTGTCACCGGCCACCCCGACCACGAGGCGGCGACGGCCGCCGCGGTGGCCGCCGGGCAGCTCGAGGACCGCTGGGTCTGGGGGTGGGCCCTGCCCGCGTCGGTGGCGGCCTGCCTCCGGCAGCGCACCGGCGTGGGCTTCGTCGGCCGTGACGAGACCGAGCTCGACGTCGCGGTCACCGTCGACCGGGCCCAGCAGCGCGCCGCGATGGCCTGCCACGCCAGCCAACTCGAGGGCAACCCGGTGCCCTGGCGCCGGCTCGCGCTGCAGGGGCCCGTGGAGCACCTCCGCATCCTGCACCGTCCCACGGCCCGCGCCGCGCCAGCGGCCACAGCGCGGGCCGCGCCGACCGACCATCCACCGGAGGCCTCCCGATCATGAACGTCCTGCTCGTCGCCAACGGCCCCGCCTACGGCTCGGAGTCGCCGTTCAACGCCCTGCGGCTGGCCACGGCCCTGGCCGCGCGCGAGGACGTCGCGGTGCGCCTCTTCCTCATGGGCGACGCCGTGGCCTCGGCGGTCGCCGGCCAGCAGCTGCCCAACGGCTTCTACCACCTCGACCGCATGCTCGGGGGCCTCGCCCGCAAGGGCGGGCAGATCGGCGCCTGCGGCACCTGCATGGACGCCCGCGCCATCGCCGAGGACCAGCTCACCGACGGGGTCCACCGCTCGACCATGGACGAGCTCGCCGACTGGACACTCGAGGCCGACCGCGTCGTGAGCTTCTGAGACGCGAGACCCTCGACGGCGACGTCGACGAACGGCGCGGTGCGCGCCGCTGCCTGCCGCCGCGCGGCGCCCGCCCCCCACCGCCACCGGCGCCGCGAGCTTGGCGGTGTGTCGTGGCCACCCAGCATCATCGACGCCTCGTCGGGTATGGCTCCCTGCGCGAGCCTTGACGAGCAGAAAGGACCGTCCGTGCCTGAGGACTATCGCGAGTACTTGCAGGACTACCGCGCGACCACCGGCAAGCTCCGCGAGGAGATGCCCGAGGTCATGGAGCGCTTCGGCGGTCTCCATGGCGCGGCGATGGGCGAGGGCGCCCTCGACGTCAAGACCAAGGAACTCATCGCCCTCGGCATGGGCATCACCGGCCACTGCGAGGGCTGCATCGCCGTCCACGTCGAGGCCGCCGCCCGCGCGGGCGCTACGCGCGAGGAGCTCCTCGAGGTCGTCGCCGTGGCGATCCTCATGAACGGCGGTCCCGCGACCGTCTACGGCGGCGAGGCCTACAAGGCCATCGAGGCCCTCGCCTGAGCCCGAGGCCCCACCTGCGACGCCCGCGCGACCACGCCGCGCGGGCGTCGCTCGTTGAGGGTCGTCACACCCGCGTGACGGGCTCCTCTTCCGCGGCGGGCTCAGCCCGGCGGGTAGGCGCGGCGCAGCGCCGCCGCGCGCGGCGCGAGGTCGGCGGCGGCGCGGTAGGCCTCGGCGAGCGTGCCGGGGCTGGCCGCACCGGTGCCGGCGATGTCGAAGGCCGTGCCGTGGTCGACCGAGGTGCGCAGGATCGGCAGCCCCATCGTGACGCTGACCGTGCCCTCGAAGTCGAGGGTCTTCGCCGCGATGTGGCCCTGGTCGTGGACGTGGCAGAGCACGGCGTCGTAGCGCCCGCTCACGCCCTGGTGGAACACCGCGTCGGCGGGCACCGGGCCGGTCACCGGCATGCCGGCCTCCCGGGCGTCCTCGCAGGCCGGCCCGATCGCGGTGAGCTCCTCGTCACCGAAGCTGCCGCCCTCGCCGCCGTGGGGGTTGAGCGCGGCCACGGCCAGGCGCGGGGCGTCGTGACCGAGCACCCGCAGTGCCTGCCACGCCTCGCTGATCGCCTGGCCCACCGCCTCGCGGGTGACGCCGTCGATGGCCTCGCGCAGCGCCATGTGCCGGGTGGTGAAGAAGATCGCGAGTCCGCGCACGAGGAACATCGTCTGGGCGCGGTCGCGGCCGGTCAGCGCGGCGAGCATCTCGGTGTGGCCGAGGTGGGTCGCACCGGCCGCCCAGATCGCCTCCTTGTGGATCGGCCCGGTCACGACCCCGGCGACCTCGCCGTCGAGCGCGAGTCGGGTGGCGGCCTCGATCGCCGCGACCGCCGAGCGGCCGGCCTCGGCCGAGACCCGGCCCCAGGCCACGCCCGCCCCGGGCCCGCCGACGTCGACGACGTCGATGACCCCGGGCTCGCTGGTGGCGTGGGACGGACTGGCCACGGCGCGCACCGTCACGTCGAGACCGCAGACCTCGACCGCGCGGCGCAGCGCCCCGGCGTCGCCGACGGCGAGCCCGTCGACGCCGACGTCGGCGGGCGGGTCGGCGAGCGTGCGCGCGGCGATCTCCGGACCGATGCCGGCGGGGTCGCCGAGGGTGACGGCGAGCCTGGGCCGGGGGGTGGACGCGCTCATGGGGGCGCTCGCTCCTTCGCCGCGGTGCGGAGGTCGGCTACGCCTCGGTGAAGCGCCCGACGACGTCGGTGGGGTCCATGCCGGTGAGGTGGCGCTGGAAGAGCCGGTGGTAGGCGACCTCCTCGGGGGTGCGCAGCGGCGGGTCGACGGCGTGGCGCTCCCGGGCGAACTCCTCCTGCGAGACCGTGCTGCCGTAGTGCTCGCGCAGCACGTGGCGCGCGCCGGTGCCCTCCCCGAACTGCGCCTTGCGCCGCCACAGGAGATCCTCGGGCAGCCACCCCTCGAAGGCCTTGCGCAGGAGCCACTTCTCGGCGCGGTCCTGCCCGGAGAGCTTCCAGCGCGCCGGCAGGCCGAGGCCGAGCTCGACGACGTCGACGTCGAGGAAGGGCACACGCGGCTCGAGCCCGTTGGCGCTGCCGACCCGGTCGACGCGCTGCAGCCCACCGGCGTGCAGGCCCTCGATCGTGGCGACGAGCTCGTCGTGGAGCTCCTCGTGGCTGTCGATCTCGCCGTAGTGGGCGTAGCCGGCGAAGAGCTCATCGGCGCCCTCCCCGATGAGGACGACCTTGACGTGGCGCGCGGCGAGCTTGGCGACGAGGAGGTTGGGCACCGAGCTGTGGACGAGCTGGGGGTCGAAGGACTCGATGACGCCGATGACCTCGGGCACCCAGTCGATGAGCTCGTCGTCGGTGTAGACCCGCTCGTGGTGGGCGGTGTCGAGCTCGGTGGCCAGCTGCCGGGCGGCGGCGAGGTCCTCGCTGTCGGCCATCCCGACCGAGAAGGTCGGCAGGCGCCAGCCCTGATCGCGGGCGACGCGCGCGGCGATCGCGGTGACGAGGCTCGAGTCGAGCCCGCCCGACAGCAGCGTGCCAACCGGCACGTCGGCGACCATGCAGCGCTCCACGGCGGTGACGAGGGTGTCGCGGATGGCCCGCAGCGCCGCCTCCGGGGGCTCCTCGGCAGCCAACCCCTCGCCGAGGAGCTCGGCGACCGCCTCGGTGCGGCGCTCGGGTAGGGCGCTGAAGGCCTCGAGGCCGCCCTCCGGCGTCCAGCTGTGCCCCGGCGGGAAGGCCTCGACGTCGTCGCGCCGCTCGGGGTCGAAGGCCTTCAGCTCGCTGGCGAAGACGACGGTGTCGCCGTCGCGCACCCAGTACAGCGGGGCGATGCCGAGGAGGTCGCGCGCGGCGAGGAAGCCGCCGTCCTGCCCGGCCACGGCGAAGGCGAACATCCCCCAGAGCCGTTCGAGGGTGGCGGGGCCCTCGGTGTCGAGCAGGTGCAGGACGACCTCGTGGTCGGAGTGCGTCGCGAAGGACGCGCCCGACGCCTCGAGCTCCGCGCGCAGGCGGAGGTGGTTGTAGATCTCGCCGTCGCCGACGAGCCACCAGCCGCCCGGCGTGGCCTGCAGCGGCTGCCCGCCGCGCTCGACGTCGACGATCGCGAGGCGCCGGTGGCCGAGCCACGCCCTGCCGACGGCCAGGCTCGCCTGCCCGTCGGGTCCACGGTGGGTCAGCCGGTCAAGCATACGGCCGCCCTCGGCAGGATCGAACGGCCCGTACGCCGCGGCGATCCCTGACATCGTCGTCCACTCCCTCGCTGCGTCCGTGGCCCCGTCCATCGCGCGGGGCTCGACCACGCAAGTGTAGGGGGTCCCGTTGGGCCGACCCGTCCGTTGGCGCTACCCCTCGTCGAGACGCCACAGCCCCGCCTCGCGGGCGGCCCGCCGCGCCTCGGCGACCTCCCCGGCGGCGACGGGGCGGTCGAGGTCGGGGTAGCGGTCGGTCGAGGCGACCTTCCACGCCGGGCGGTACTGGCCCATGACGTTGACGTAGGTGTCGGCCGACAGCCCCGCGAGGAAGCCCATGACCGCGCGGCTCTCCTCGACGAGCCCCGGCATGACGAGGTGACGCACGAGCAGCCCGCGGCGCGCGAGCCCATCCTCGTCGACGACGAGGTCGCCGACCTGACGGTGCATCTCGGTGACCGCGGCGGTGGCGACCTGCCCGTAGTCGGCGACGCCGAGCAGCCGCCGGCAGGCCGTGGGGGAGCGCAGCTTGAGGTCGGGCATGTAGACGTCGACGACGCCTTCGAGCAGGGCGAGGCTCTCGGGCCCGTCGTAGGCGCTGGTGTTGGAGACGATCGGGATGGCGAGGCCGCCCTCGATGGCGTGCGGCAGGGCCTCGAGCACCTGCGGCACGACGTGCTCGGGGGTGACGAGGTTGAGGTTGTGGCAGCCCTGGGCCTGGAGGTCGAGCATGAGCCCGGCGAGCTCGGTCGGGCCGACCTCCCGACCGGCCGCCTGCTGGCTGATGTCGGCGTTCTGGCAGAACACGCAGCGCAGGTTGCAGCCGGAGAAGAAGATCGTCCCCGAGCCGCGGTGGCCGCGCAGGACATCCTCCTCGCCGGGGTGGGCGAAGGCGCTGACGACGCGGGCGTGGCGGCCGATGCGGCACGCGCCGACCTCGTCGGCGAGGCGGTCGACGCCGCGGCAGGGTCGCGGACAGACCGTGCAGGGAGCGAGGAGGTCGAGGGCGGCCTCGGCGCGGCGGGCGAGCTCGCCCGAGGCATGGAGAGCCCCGGCGCCAGGTGGGGTGGTCTCGCGCGGGCGCACGAACACGCCGCCGCCGCTGGCGGCGGCAGCCCGGCTCGCAGCGTGGTGGCGGTGCCGTGCCATCACCGGGGATCCTACGGGTGCCGCGCCCGTGGTCACGGGCACCCTGCCCTTCCAACCGCGGGACCTGAGGCGTTCCTCACCTCCTGCCGGCAGTGCGACCCGGCTGCGTGTCGTACCGGGGTGATCAGGCGGGGCGGGTCTCGCTGCGTGGGGACGCCGACCCCCGCGTCGTGGATGACCGGGCGGGGTGTGGCACGGCATCGCAGGCATCAGCGCCTCGCGGCGCCGTCCCCCTGGCTCCGGGCCGTCGTCGTGCTCGCGATCGCTGCGCTGCTCGCGACGCTCCCCTCGCCGGTCACGGCCCACGGGGACGCGCGTGGGCGAGCACCCCGGGGGAGGTGGGCGATGCCCGGGTCTGGGCTGTGCTAGGCGCGGCCGATCCGGGACGGGTACCCGGCGCTCGATCGGGTCGAGGACCGGCGTGCGGCCGTGCCTGCCGCCAGCCTGCGGCGTGTCGTCGGCGGCTGCCGGTCAGTACCACGAGGCGAAGAGGATCCGGGCCCGCCACGCGCCCTCCTCGATCGGCGTGCCGAGCCAGATCGGATACCAGAAGGCGAGGCCGAGCAGGGCACCTACGGCAAGCGCCGCCGGTAGCCAGCGCAGCCTCGGTGACCTCGAGGTCTCCGCGGCGCCCCACGCGAGGGCGAGCGCGAGGAACGGCACGATCGGCACGGTGTAGAAGAGGAAGACCGGGCGGGCGACGACGAGCCAGGGCAGCCACTGCCCGAGCGTGAAGGCGAGGAGGAAGCCGGCGTCGCCGCGACGGTGCCTCGCCGCGGCCCAGCCCAGTGCGAGCACCGCGAGCCCGGCCGGCCACCAGACCGCGGGGTTGCCGACGGCGAGGATGTGGCGGACCTGCCCCTCGGCGAGGCCGCAGCCGCGCGCGGCTGGGTCGCCGGGCGCGTCGTCGGCGTCACCGACCGCGGCCTCGTCCGCGTCGGCCTCGGCGTCCTGCGGCCCGTCCGCCTCGGCGGCGCCCTCGTCGCAGGACTCGGCGGTCTCGTAGGCGTAGGCGACCGGCTGGGTCAGCAGCGGCCAGGTCCATGCCCCGGCCCGGTAGGGGTGCTCGGCGTCGAGGTCGGTGTGGAACCGGGCGATCGCGGCCTGCTCCCCCCACCAGCCGGCGACCCGCTCGCCGGCTGAGATCTCGCAGGGCTCCCCGGTGCAGGCGGCCTGGCCCGGGCGCGTCTGCTCATAGCCGGCGAACCAGCCGGCGTAGCTCGCGAGGTAGACCGCCGCAGGGACGAGCAGCAGCGGCACGGCGAGGCCGGCCAGGAGGTGCACCGGATCGGCGAGGACGCGACCGGTGGCCCGGCGACGAGCGAGGAGATCGCCGACGAGCGAGACGAGCCCGGCCGCGCCGATCGCGAGCAGCCCAGCCCACTTCGTCGCCACGGCGAGGCCGAGCAGCCCGCCGGCCACCCATCGGGCAGGGGAGGCCCCGAGCGCCCAGCCGCGCCATGGCCGGGGGCCCACCTCGAGGCTGGGATCGCCCGGGCCGTCGCGGGCCGCGCCGTCGGCGAGCAGGGCCCAGGCCGCCGCGGCGACGAGGAGCGCGAGGAAGCCGTCGAGCATCGCGACGCGGCTGCTGACGAGCGCCATGCCGTCGACGGCGACGAGGAGCCCGGCGAGCGCGGCGAGGCTGCGCCGGCCGAGCAGGCGCAGCCCCACTGCGTAGGTGACGCCGACGAGCAGCGCCCCGGCCACCGCCGAGGCCAGCCGCCAGCCCAACGGCCCGTCACCGGCGACGGCGATGCCGGCGGCGATGAGCCACTTGCCCAGCGGGGGGTGGACGACGAAGCCGTCCTCGACGCCGTCGGCGAGCAGCGCGCGGGCGTCGGCAACGTAGTAGACCTCGTCGAAGTACAGCCGCTCGGGCTCCTCGAGCCCGACGAGCCTGAGGGCCAGCGCTGCGAGGACGAGGGTGGCCGGCAGCGCCACCGCCCAGCGGCGGTCGCGGCGGCCCGCCGCGCTCCCCGGCTGCGGTGAGGCCGCCTCGGGCGCGGGATGGGTGCCCATGCGAGCGAAGTCTAGGCTCGGGTCCCCGCAGCGACGGTGAGGAGGCAAGGATGGACGAGGGCCGGCTCGTCCTCGTCGCCACGCCCATCGGCAACCTCGGCGACCTCTCGCCCCGGGCGGCCGAGGCACTGCGCGGCGCCGACCTCGTCGCCGCGGAGGACACCCGCCGCACCGGTACGTTGCTCGCCCATGTCGGCTCCGAGGCGCCGATGCGCAGCTACCACGAGCACAACGAGGCGGCGCGCGGCGCCGAGCTCCTCGACCGGGTCGCCGCTGGCGAGGTCGTCGTCCTCGTCAGCGACGCGGGCACACCGGGGATCAGCGACCCCGGCTACCCCCTCGTGCGCGACGCCGTCGCCCGTGGGCTGCCCGTCGAGGCGGTGCCCGGACCGGTCGCGGCGATCCACGCCCTCGTGCTCTCGGGGCTGCCGACCGACCGCTTCGCCTTCGAGGGCTTCCTGCCGCGCAAGGCCGGCGCGCGCCGCCAGCGCCTCGCCGAGCTCGTCGACGACCCCCGGGTCCTCGTCTTCCACGTCGCGCCGCACCGCGCCGGCGAGGACCTCGCGGCGATGGCCGACATCCTCGGGCCCGAGCGGTCCGCTGCGCTGGCCCGCGAGCTCACCAAGCGCTTCGAGGAGGTCCGTCGCGACACCCTCGCCGGCCTCGCCGAGGCCTTCGCCGAGGGCGCACGCGGCGAGGTCACCGTCGTCGTCGCCGGGGCGGCCGAGCGCGACCCGGCAGCGCTCGGCGCCGACGAGCTCGCTGGGCGGGTGCGCGGGCTCATCGCCTCGGGGATGGACAAGAAGGCGGCGATCGCCGAGGTCGCGAAGGTGACGGGCGTCCCCAAGCGGGAGGTCTACCAGGCCGTCCTCGAGGCCTGAGCATGCAGGGCAGGCTCGCTGGCGGGGGACGTAGCGTGAGGACGCAACCGACAAGGAGGATGACCATGGCCTCGGAGCTCACCGTCGCCGAGGAGCTGCTTCTGCTGTGCTGGGACGACGAGAGGGGCAAGCGCGCCGTCGGCGGGCAGTTCGACCAGCTGCTCGCCGGAGCCCTGCTCATCGACCTCACCCTCGAGGGGCTCATCGAGGTCGTCGACGGCAAGGTCGAGCCTGCCGTCGGTGCGAGCCCGACCGGGCCGATGCGCGCCGCCCTGCTCGACCGGATCCGCGCGGACGCCAAGCCGCGCAAGATCAGCCGGTGGATGCAGCGCTGGGCAGGAGACAAGGAGGTGCGGCAGGCACCGGTCGACCGGCTCGTCGACCGCGGGGTGCTGCGTGTCGAGGAGCGTCGGGTCCTGCGGCTCTTCCACGTCACCCGCCACCCGCTCGCCGATCCCGCGCGGGCGACGGAGGTGCGCCAGCGCATCGGCGGGGTCCTCACCGACGACCGACCGGCCGCGCCCCGCGACGCCGCGCTGGCCGGGCTCGTCGCCACCGCTGGCAGTGGCGCGGTGGGCCGGCTCGTCGAGCGCTCCCAGCGGCGGGCGGCGCTCAAGCGCGGTCGGCAGCTCGCCAAGGAGGGGGTCGTCGGCGAGGTGGGCGAGGCCGTCGCCCAGGCCCAGGCAGCGGCGATGACCGCGGTGACCGCGGCGGCTGCGGCCTCGGCGGCGTCCTCGGCGTCCTCCTCGAACTGAGGCCCCGCAGGCGGTCGTCGCGGCTGTGGACAGCGCGTTCCCGCCGGGAGGCGGTGTGGCACGCTCGCCACGATGCGCACCGAGACCGAGGTGAGACGAGGGGGCAGGCGGGCCGCAGGCCCGCTTACGCACCCCCTGCGGCCGGGCCGCCCACACTGGCGCGGCAGCCGCGCCACCCTCGCGGGGGAAGCCCCGGGGCCCTACGGTGCCGCGCCGACGAGCGGCGCGACGCCCGCTGGTCCCTCCCGCGAGCCCCTGCCGGCGGCCGGGCAGAGCCCAGCCTCCTTCCTCGCCGGGGTGCAGGCCCTGCTCTCCGGCGAGGATCGGGTGCCGTCGACCCGCGAGCTCACCGACGGGATCGCCGTGCTCCTCGACCGCCTTGCCGCCGAGGTCGTCGAGCCGGCCGCGGACGACGTCGCGGCCTCGCGCAGCGCCGCTGGCCGCGATGACCGGCCGGCCGGGCAGGACGGCGGTGCCATGGCCGCCGGGCGTGCCGCTCCGCAGATCACGCCGGAGGCCGAGGTCCTCGACGCCGCGGTCGCCCTCGAGCGACTCGAGAGGCGGGCGCGCGGGGAGCGCTTGCGGCGCGTCGGTGCGCTCGACGCGCGCAAGACGTGGCGGCGCCACGGCGCCGGCTCGACGGCCGGCATGCTCGCCCGTTGCAGCCTCGCGACCTACGGGCAGTTGCGCGGCGACGTCGCCGACGCCCAGGCGCTGCGGACCCTGCCGGCCACCGCCGCCGGGGTGCGCGCCGGCGACGTCGACCCACGCCACCTTCGCTCGGTGGTCGAGACGCTGCGCCAGCTCGAGGCCGATCCCGCGCTCGCCGACGACCCCGCCGCACGCGCCGAGGACCACGCCGACCTCGACGCGCTTGTCGCCGCCGAGGCGCCCGGCTCCTCGGTCGCGGCGCTGCGCCGCCAGCTCACCGACTGGCAGGGACGGCGCGGGCGGCCCGGCGAGCAGGAGCGCAAGCGCCGCGCCCACGAGCACCGTTGGCTCTCGCTGTCGCAGCCCTCCGGTCCACTGGAGCTCAGCCGCCTCTCCGGCGAGCTCGACCCAGTGACCGCCGCGCAGCTGCGCACCTACCTCGACGTCTTCGGCGGGCGCGACAGCGCCGACGACGAGCGCACGCCGGGCCAGCGCCACCTCGACGCGCTCGCCCGGGCCGTGCGCCGTCGGCTCGACGGTGACGCCGCCGCGGTCGGCGATGGGCCCTCGAGCGACCTCGCGGCCACGCGTGGGCGCGGGCGCGGTCACGCGCACATGATCCTCATCACCTCCCCCGAGGCCCTCGACGGGGCCGACGCGGCGCTGGACTCCGAGCTCGTCGGCCACGGCCCCGTCGGCTCGGCCACCGCACGCGAGCTCGCCTGCAACGCCGAGGTCACCGAGATCCGCTGGAAGGCCGACGACACGCTCAACGTCGGCCGTCGTCGCAGGACGCCGACCCAACGGCTCCGCTCGGCGGTCATCGCGCGTGACCGCCGCTGCGTGGGCTGTGGCGCGCCGGCGACGCGCTGTGAGCTCCACCACGTGCGTTGGTGGCGACACGGCGGTCCCACGGATCTCGAGAACCTCACGCTGCTCTGCGTGGCCTGCCACCACCTCGTGCACGAGGACGGCTGGCGCGTCGTGGCCCACGGCGACGGCTTCGGTCTCACCGCCCCGCCCGATCATCCGGTCGCCGCGGCCAGAGCCCGAGGTGGCGTCGAGGCCGCGGGCGGCACGGGGCGTGGCGGACCCGGCGGCCGCCGACGACGATGACCCCGCCCCGCCTACCCGACCTCCCGGTCGGGATCGAGGCGTGTCCGCGGCTGGGTTGACGGCGAGGCCGGCGGGAGCCGCTGCCCGCCACGCGGCGCTCAGCCGAAGGGGCTCGAGGCCTCGTCGACACGCTCGCGGTCGAGCGCCCGCAGCGCGGCCATGCACGACCAGCACACCGGCTTGTCGCGGAAGGTCGCGAGCCCGTCCTCCGCGCCGCAGAACGTGCACTGGTCGACTGCGGCCTCGATGACGACCCGGTCGGCCTCGAGGGTGATCTCGAGCTCGTCGCCCTCATCGATGCCGAGCTCGTGGCGGAACTGCGACGGGATCACCACGCGCCCGAGGTCGTCGATCTTGCGCCGGATTCCCTGGCCTGCCATGGCGGTCGATACTATCCGGCCGGCCCGCAGCAGACCCGCACCCGCGACCTGGCGAGGTACCCGCCCATGGGCAAGGACACCTTCTACCTCACGACGCCGATCTACTACGTCAACGACGTGCCGCACATCGGCCACGCCTACACCACGGTGGCCGCTGACGTGCTCGCCCGCTGGCGCCGGCTCAACGGCGACCGGGTGCACTTCCTCACCGGCACCGACGAGCACGGCCAGAAGGTCGCCCGCGCTGCGGAAGAGCGAGGCCTGACCCCCCAGGAGCACTGCGACGACATCCTGCCCCGGTGGGAGGAGATGCTCGGGCTGCTCGACATCTCCAACGACGACTTCATCCGCACGACCGAGGAGCGCCACGAGGCCCGCGTGCAGGAGTTCATGCAGCGCCTCTACGACCAGGGCGACCTCTACAAGTCGACGTACGTCGGGCCCTACTGCGTCCGCTGCGAGGGCTACTACGCCGAGGCCGAGCTCCTCGAGGGCGAGCTGTGCCCCATCCACCGCCACCCCGTCGAGCGCCTCGAGCAGGAGAACTGGTTCTTCCGCCTCTCGAAGTACGCCCCGGCGCTGCTCGAGCTCTACGACACCCATCCCGGCTTCGTCCAGCCCGACGTGCGCCGCAACGAGGTCCGCGCCTTCGTCGAGGCCGGCCTCGAGGACATCTCGGCCACCCGCACCGAGTTCAGCTGGGGCGTGCCCTGCCCATGGGACGACGGCCACATCTTCTACGTGTGGTTCGACGCGCTCCTCAACTACATCACCGCTGCGGGCTACGGCGCCGACGACGAGGCCTTTGCCCGGCGTTGGCCCGCCGACGTCCACCTCATCGGCAAGGACATCCTGCGCTTCCACGCCGTCTACTGGCCGGCGATGCTCATCGCCGCCGGTGTCGAGGTGCCCCACCAGGTCTACGCCCACGGCTTCCTGCTCGTCGGCGGGGAGAAGATGGGCAAGTCCAACGCCACGGGGATCCGCCCCTCCGAGCTCGTCGAGCACTTCGGCATCGACTGCTACCGCTACTACTTCCTGCGGGAGATCTCCTTCGGCCAGGACGGCACGTTCAGCTGGGAGTCGATGGAGGAGCGCTACACCACCGACCTCGCCAACGACCTCGGCAACCTCGTCAACCGCGTCCTCAACATGGTCGGCAGCTACCGCGACGGCGTCGTGCCCGCGCCGACCGGCGCCTCCGGTCAGCCCGAAGCCCAGCTCTCCCGCGACCGCGAGACCGCGCTGGCCGGCCTCGCGGCCTTCGACCGCCTCGCCTTCAAGCGGGGGCTCGAGGACCTCTGGACGCTCGTCGGTGGCGTGAACCGCTACGTCGAGGCGCGCCAGCCGTGGGCGCTCAACAAGCAGGGCGCCGATGAGGACCTCGACCGGGTGCTCTACGAGTGCGTCGACGCGCTGCGGGTCATCGCCGTGCTCACAAGCCCGGTCATGCCCGGCATGGCCGAGAGCCTGTGGGCCAAGCTCGGCCTCGACGAGGCCCTCGAGGACCAGCGCCTGCCCGACGCCGGGGAGCCGGGCGGGCTGCCGCCGGGGGTGCGCACCGAGCGCGGGCAGGTGCTCTTCCCCAAGCTCGAGGAGTAGACGGCGCCGTGGGACAACCTCGCCCGCCGCTCGCGCGTCAAGGGGGGCGACATGGCTACGGCGACCCTCCAGCGCAGGGGCGCGGGCGCGACCGGCGCCCGCGCCGTCGGCGGCGCCTCCTCCCCGGGCATGACGGGCAGGCCGGCGTCAGCGGACGACGTCGTCGCCCCGCGGCTCGCCATGGCTGACGACGCCCGGGGCGACGAGGCGTTCGCCGAGCTCTACGCCGCGCACTACGCCGAGGCGGTGCGCCTGGCCTACCTGCTGTGCGGACAGCAGGAGCGCGCCGAGGACGCCGTGGCCGACGCCTTCGTGAAGGTCTGGCGCGCCTGGCGACGCGGCCGCATCGACAGCCCGCGGGCCTACATCCGCCGGGCGGTGGTCAACACCGTCAACTCGCGCTTCCGCCGCCTTGCGCTCGAGCGTCGGGAGCTCACCCGCCGCTCGGGCGACGCGCGAGGCACCCGCGCCGCCGACGAGCACCTGAGCGAGCGCGACGAGCTCTTCGCCGCGCTCGCCAAGCTGCCGCAGCGCCAGCGCACCGCGATCGTGCTGCGCTACTGGGAGGACCTCTCCGAGGCCGGCACCGCCGAGGTCATGGGCGTGGCCACCGGGACGGTGAAGTCGAGCGTGTCCCGTGGGATCGCCACCCTGCGCGACCTCGTCGGCGAGGTCCGTGACGAGGGCGAGGTCGGGTGATGGCCGACCTCGAGGAGCGCCTGCGTGCGAGTCTGCACGAGCGCGCCGGTGACGTGGGCGCCGACGGTGAGCGCGCCGAGGCCGTGCGGCGCCGGGTCCTGCGTCGTCGCCGCGTGCGCTCGGCGGCTCCCCTCGTCGCCACGGCGGCCGTCATCCTCGCGAGCTTGGCCGTCGTGCCCTCATGGCTGGCCTCTCCGACCGAGGTCGCCTCAGGCCCCGAGTCCGTCGAGGATTCCGACGACGTCGCCGCCGACGTCGGTGACGAGGCTGAAGGGCTGGCCGAGGCGGCGTCGCCCGGGCCCGGTGAGGAGAGCTCGCGAGGCGCGCCTGGGCCCGAGGAGGGTGCGGCCAGCTCCGACGCCGATCCGGGCTTCGCGCCGGCGGAGGTCGACCCCCTCGCCGCGCTCGACGGCGTCGACGGGCTGCGGCAGCGGCTCGGAGCGTTGTCGCTGCTCGAGCAGGACGGTCCGTTGCGCGTCGCCGGCGGCGATCTGGGTCCCCTGGCGGGCGGTCCGCCGGGTGTGGGGCCCCTTGCCGTGGCCGCCCGCCCCGACATGGTGGCGGTCGCCTACCGACTCGGCCCCGTCGACGCGCCCCCGCAGCGCTGCCTCGACGCCCTCGTGCTGACCGACGTGGCCACCGACGACGCCGTCGAGGTGTCGACGTCATGCCCGGGTCCGGCGGCCTTCGCGCCCGACGGGCGCCACCTCGCCTGGATCGACGACCGCGTGACCCTGCGGGCCGTGGAGCTCGAACGTGCCCTCGACGGTGACGCGGTGGCGGGGAGCTGGCCCCTTGCCGCCGACGGCGATCTCGCGGTCCGTGGCTGGCTCGACAGCGACCAGGGGTGGCGGCTCGTCGTCGCCGAGGCGACGGCCGGCGCCGACCGCCTCCATGTCGTCCCGTTCGGGCCTGCGGATGACGGGACGCTCGCGCTGCCCGCAGGCCGTGGCGAGCTCGACGCCGACGACGCGCTCGAGCGCCACGGCCTCGATCCCCTCGCGCTGGCGCCCGCCGACCCGGCGTCGGCGCGCTTGGGCCGGGTCGACCTGCTCGGCCTCGACGCCTCGGGCGAGGTGCTCCTGCGCCGCGGCGCCCTCGGCTCCGAGGGTCGGCGCGACCTCACCCTCGACGGCGAGGTCGCCGCCGCGCTCGACGCTGACGGCGCCCGGCCGTGGCTCACCTCGCGAGGGCGCGACACTGTGCTCGGCGACGGACGGGGAGGCGTCTGGCACGTGCGCCATCCCGTCACGTCAGAGGGCGCGGCCGAGGTCACCGAGCTGTCGGCGGCGTGGGCAGCCGGCGCCCTGCTGCCTCTCGAGCGCTGACCGCATGGTCGGCTGCGCCCCGACGGCAAAGGCCCTCGGCAGGTCCACGGCCGTCGGCGTAGTCGCCCGAGCCGCAAGCGGTTATCCTGACCCATTGCTCGCATCTCGCGCGAGCCGGATCGTGCGGTCCCACACCGCCGGAGGCCCCTTTGTACACCGACGCTCACTGCCACCTCGAGATGCTCGACGTCCCGCCCGACGAGGGCATCGCGCGGGCTCGTGCCGAAGGGGTCACTACGCTCGTCACCGTCGGTGTCGACCTCGCCTCGTCGGCGGAGTGCGTCGGCACGGCGATGGCCAACGACGAGGTGTGGGCGGTCGTCGGCATCCACCCGCACAACGCGATCGAGGCGACCGAGCACGTCCTCGCGCGTCTGCGCGACCTCGCCGAGCACCCCGCGGTCGTCGCGATCGGCGAGACCGGGCTGGACTACTTCCGCGACCATTCACCGCGCGTGCGCCAGGAGGAGGCCTTCCGCGAGCAGATCCGCCTCGCCAAGGAGCTCGACCGCGCGCTCATGATCCATGTGCGCGAGGCGCACGACGACCTCGTCGGCATCCTCGAGAGTGAGGGTGCACCGGAGCGCACGGTCTTCCACTGCTTCTCCGGTGACACCGAGCTCGTGAAGCGCTGCGCCGACGAGGGCTGGTACCTCTCGTTCGCGGGCAACGTGACCTTCCGCAACGCCCGTGACCTGCGTGAGGCCGCTCGGGTTGCACCCCGAGAGCTCCTGCTCACCGAGACCGACTCGCCGTACCTCTCGCCGCACCCGCACCGCGGCACGCCAAACGAGCCGGCCCGGATCCCCCTCATCGTCGCCGAGCTCGCTGAGCTCCACGGTCTGTCGACCTGGGAGCTCGGGCGGCAGACGAGTGCGAACGCGCGGTCGGCCTTCGGCCTGGATGGACGGGGATAGGGACCGGTCGGCACGCCCGGCGGCGGCTATCCTGCACCGAATGCTCAAGCCGAGTGCGCTACCGTCACGCCCGAGTCGGCGACGCCGGCTCGCCCGCGCGCTCAGCCGGGCGGCGCTCGCACTCGTCCTGCCCCTGCTCGGCCTCGTCGTCATCCTCGACGACCTCGTCGGCGACACCGCGCCAAGCCGTGACGCGGCGCCTGTCGCCCAGAGCGCCCCGCCCGACGACGGCGACTCCGCCACCCGCCAGCGCGAGGGCATCGGGGCCTCGCGCACCGCTCGGCGGCTCGAGCCGCCCGTGGTCACCCTCGTCGTCGGCGGGGTGAGCGAGCAGATCGCGACCTCGGCGTCGACCGTCGAGGGGCTCCTAGCCGAGCGGGGTGTCGAGCTCGATGACGACGACGAGGTCGTCCCCGAGGCGGCCACGCCGATCGTCGACGGCCTGCGTGTCGTCGTTGCCCGCGTTGCCCGCAGCGAGGAGGAGCGCACCGAGACGCTCGAGCACGAGCGGGTCACCCGTGAGACCGACGAGCGGCAGGAGGGCGAGCGCGTCACCGTGCAGGAGGGCCGCGACGGCCAGCGTGAGATCGTCGAGGAGGTCGTGCACGTCGACGGCGTCGAGACGTCGCGCACGCGCGTTGCCGACCGCGTCGAGGAGCCCACCGAGGAGATCGTCGAGGTGGGGACCGCGCCGCCCGAGCCAGAGCCCGAGCCCGAGCCCGAGCCTGATCCGCCGGCGCCTGCCGAGCCGGGACCCGGCGTCTGGGACGACCTCGCGCGTTGCGAGTCCGGCGGCAGATGGGCCGCCAACACCGGCAACGGCTACTACGGGGGGCTGCAGTTCCATCCCCAGACCTGGGCGGCCCATGGCGGGCAGGCCTTCGCGCCGAACGCCCACCTCGCAACGCGGGCGGAGCAGATCACCGTCGCCGAGCGCGTGCGCGCCAGCCAGGGCTGGGGGGCCTGGCCGCACTGCGCACAGCAGCTGGGGCTGAACTGAGCGGGCCGCCGACCGCTCGCGAGGTCCGCCGGCTCTGTGAGGCCCACGGCATCGCCCCTTCGCGGCGCCGCGGTCAGAACTTCGTTGTCGATCCCAACACCGTGCGCAGGGTGGTCGCGCGCGCCGGCGTCGGCCCCGGTGACCTCGTCGCCGAGATCGGCCCGGGGCTCGGGGGGCTGACCCTGGCCCTCGTCGAGGCCGGCGCCGAGGTCGTGGCCGTCGAGGTCGACGCGGGCCTCGTCCGCGCTCTGGGCGAAGTCCTCGCCGACACCGACGGCGTGACGCTGCACCACGCCGACGCGCTCGAGGTCGACTGGGCGGCGCTGCTCGGCGGCCGGTCGGCCCTGCTCGTGGCCAACCTGCCCTACCACCTCGCGACGCCCCTCGTCATCGGCGCGCTCGAGTCCGGCTGCTTCGGTCGCCTCGAGGTCATGGTCCAGCGTGAGGTGGGGGAGCGCTGGACCGCCACCGCCGGCCATCCGGCCTTCAGCGCCGCCTCGCTGCGCGTCGCCGCTCGCGCCGAGGCCCACATCGACGGCAGGGTCAGCCGCAACGCCTTCCTTCCGGTGCCAGGCGTCGACTCGGTAACGGTGCGCCTCGAGCCCCGCGCGTGGACCTTCGACGTCGCGCGGGAACGCGTGCTCGACCTCGTGACCATCGGCTTCGCCCAACGCCGCAAGCGTCTGCGCAACGCGCTGCGGGCCGGCGGCCTAAGCCCTGCTGCGATCGACACGGCGTTTGCGGCGACCGGGCTCGGCGCGGACGTGCGCGCCGAGGAGGTCGACCTCGCGGGGTGGGTGGCGCTCGCTCGTGGGTTGCCGGCGACGGCACCACCGGCGTAGGCCGCGCCGGCGCGGGAGCGCCCTACGATCGCCCGGGCTCGTCGTCACGGCCGACCGGCCCGCTTTGGCGGGGCCGGCCGACCGACCGTACGATCCCCGTCGTCCATGGTCACGCGCCGCGCGCGCGGTCGAGCGCCGTTGGGTCCACGCGGCGGGGAGGGATGCCCGGAGTGGCATCGGAGTCGATCCCGCACGGTCCGCACATCGCCGTGCGCGTCCCTGCGAAGGTCAACCTCTTCCTGTCGGTACGGGGCATCCGCGAGGACGGCTACCACGAGCTCACGACGGTGCTGCAGACCGTCGGGGTCTTCGACGAGCTGCGGGTCTCGCTCGCGGGGCCGCCCGGGCGGGGGCAGCATCCCGCCGCGCGCCGGCACATGCGCCTCGAGCTCGCCCACGACGACATCCCCGGGCTGCCCGTGGCCTCGGAGAACCTCGCGGTGCGCGCGGGACTCGCGCTCGCACGCTCAGCCGGGGTCATCGACGTCGCCCCCCACGAGCGGGAGGACGGCCCCCGCACCGTGCTCGAGCTCGACAAGACCATCCCGGTGGCCGGCGGCATGGCCGGGGGCTCCGCCGATGCCGCTGCCGCGCTCGTGGCCCTCAACGAGCTGTGGGACTGCGCGCTGCCCCGCGAGCGGCTCAAGGAGCTCGGCGCCGAGCTCGGCAGCGACGTGCCGTTCTGCGTCGTCGGCGGCACCGCCCTGGCCACGGGGCGGGGAACCGCGCTCGCGCAGGTGCTCTGCCGTGGGGAGTTCACGTGGCTCGCGCTCCTCGACGACGAGCCCCTGTCGACCGCGGCGGTCTACCGCGAGTGGGACGACCGCTGCGCGCCGAGCGAGGTCGAGCCCGATGCCGTGCTGCAGGCCCTGCGGGCCCGCGATCCCGAGGCGCTCGGCGCGGCGCTGCACAACGACCTCGAGGCCGCGGCCTTCGCCCTGCGCCCCGATCTCGCCGAGCGCAAGCGGCGCCTGCTCGAGGCCGGCGCGTTCGGCGCGGTGCTCTCCGGCAGCGGCCCGACGCTGCTCGGCCTCGCCGCCGACCCCGCCCACGCCCGCGAGATCGCCGGTCGCCTGCCGCTCGGCACCGGACGCACGGTGATCGCGACGTCGCCGGCGGGAGGCCCGGAGCTGCGGCGCGAGGTCGGCGCCGAGCGGTGAGCCCCGTCTCGCCGCCGTTGGATCGTCCGCTACAGTGAAGTGCCGCAGAGGCTGTGGGGCTGGCGATGGGAGGTGGTGAAATGGCATCACGCCGTCCTTTGGAGTCGGAGTTGAAGGTTCGATCCCTTCCCTCCCAGCCATTCCAGCTCAGCGACAGGGAGTCGCCATCCCGATGAGCCGCGCCGCCATCGTCCTCGCCGCCGGCAAGGGCACCCGCTTCCGCTCCGAGCGCGCCAAGGTCCTCCACCCCGTGGCGGGTCGCACGCTGCTGCGTTGGGTGCTCGAGGCGCTGCGGCCCCTCGAGCTCGATCGTGTCGTCGTCGTCGTCGGCCACCAGGCCGCCGACGTCAGCGCCGAGGCCGAGGCCGCGGGGCTGCCGGGGCTCGTCACCGTGGCCCAGCCCCAGCAGTGGGGCACCGGTCACGCGGTGCGCTGCGCCTCCGACGACGGTGCGCTCGACGGCGTCGACGAGGTGCTCGTCGTGCCCGGTGACGTGCCGCTGCTCGAGCCCGCGCCGCTGGCCGGGCTCCTCGCCGACGCGGGGCGGCGCGCGGCGACGATCCTCGCCTTCGAGCCCGCTGACCCCGCCGGCTACGGGCGGATCGTGCGCGGCGACGACGGCACGGTCGCGCGCGTCGTCGAGCACCGCGACGCCACCGACGCCGAGCGCGCGATCACCGAGGCCAACAGCGGCATCTACGCCTTCGACCGCGCCGCCCTCGAGGCCGAGCTCGCCCGCCTCGCCCCCGACAACGACCAGGGCGAGGAGTACCTCACCGACGTCATCGCCCCGCTCGTGCCCCGCGGCGTCGGTGTGGTCAGCGCCCCCGCCGAGCTCGTCGCCGGGGTCAACGACCGCGC
Organism: Egibacteraceae bacterium; assembly: GCA_046498405.1. Lineage (GTDB taxonomy): Bacteria > Actinomycetota > Nitriliruptoria > Euzebyales > Egibacteraceae > T1Sed10-49. The sequence goes on along the minus strand of JAWOAS010000138.1, from coordinate 63,051 downwards.
GCAGCTCGCCGAGGCCGGCGCGGTCCTGCGACGTCGCATCCTCACCCGTCTCATGCGCGAGGGGGTCAGCGTCGTCGACCCCCAAGCCACCTACGTCGACGCCGAGGTCGACGTGGGCGTCGACGCCGTGCTGCGGCCCGGCACCCACCTCGAGGGCGCGACGCGCGTCGGCGCCGGCTCCGACATCGGGCCGGCGACCCGGCTCGTCGACAGCACCGTCGGCGACGGCGCGACGGTCGCGCAGTCGGTGGTCATCGGCGCGGAGATCGGCGATGGCGCCACGGTCGGGCCATTCAGCTACGTGCGCGCCGGTACCCGCCTCGCCGCGCGCGGCAAGATCGGCGCGTTCGTCGAGACGAAGAACGCCGAGATCGGCGAGGGCGCGAAGGTGCCCCACCTCTCCTACGTCGGCGACGCCGAGATCGGCGCCGGCGCGAACATCGGTGCGGCGACGGTCACCGTGAACTACGACGGCTTCGCCAAGCACCGCACGGTCATCGGTCCCGGGGCGCGCATCGGCAGCGACACGATGCTCGTCGCGCCGGTCACCGTCGGCGCCGAGGGCTACACCGGTGCCGGGTCGGTCATCACCGACGACGTGCCCGACGGGGCGCTCGCGGTGGCCCGCAGCGAGCAACGCAACATCGAAGGGTACGCCGAGCGCAAGCGCGCCAAGCACGCGCGCAGCCAGAGGGACGGCTCCTGATGGAGATCACGACGAAGAAGCGGATGCAGATCTTCACGGGGCGTGGCTACCCCGCGATGTCGAAGGAGGTCGCCGACCATCTCGGCATGCGCCTCGGCGACGTCGAGCTCAAGGACTTCTCCAACGGCGAGATCTACGTGCGCTACCAGGAGAACGTCCGCGGGTCGGATGTCTTCGTCATCCAGACCCACTGCGAGCCGATCAACCAGAACATCATGGAGCAGCTCATCATGATCGAGGCGGCCAAGCGCGCCTCGGCCAAGCGCATCACCGCGATCTGCCCCTTCTACGGCTACAGCCGCCAGGACAAGAAGGCGAAGTCCCGCGAGCCGATCACCGCGCGACTGCTCGCCGACATGCTCACCGTCGCCGGAGCCGACCGCGTCGTCTCCGTCGACCTGCACTCCCAGCAGGTCCAGGGCTTCTTCGACCAGCCGCTCGACTCGCTGACGGCGCTGCCGCTGCTCGTCGACTGGCTGAGGCAGCGGTTCGCGAGCAAGGAGATCGTCGTGGCCAGCCCCGATGCCGGGCGGGTCAACCTCATGGAGAAGTTCCTCAGCCGCCTGCCCGAGGCCTCGCCGGCCTACCTCGCGAAGACGCGCACCGGCCACAACGTCTCGAAGACCCTCGGCGTCACCGGCGACGTCGCCGGGGCGACCGTCGTGCTCGTCGATGACATGATCGACACCGCGGGCACGATCTGCGGTGCCGCGGAGGCCCTCATGGAGCGCGGTGCCAAGCGTGTCCTCGCGCTGGCCACCCACCCGGTGCTGTCGGGGCCGGCATGCCGTCGGCTGCAAGCCGCGCCGATCGAGCAGGTGGTCGTCACCAACACCCTGCCCCTGCCCGCCTGCCACGAGCTCGACAAGATCGAGGTCGTCTCGATCGCCCCGATCGTGGCGAGCACGATGAAGGCGATCTTCGAGGACCAGTCCGTCAGCGAACTCTTCGACGACCAGAACCAGTGATTCCCAACGCGCTGAAGTGGGTCGCCGCGGCGGTGGGCATCATCGTCGTGGTCGTCGTCACCGTGCCGCTCGCCGTCGACGCGATCTTCGGGACCGTCGAGTTCTCCGACGACAGTGGGCTCTTCGAGAGCACCCCGGTCGACGACCCGCTGCCCACGCCCGAGCCCGGTGAGCTCGACGAGGACGAGGACGGGGACGAGGGCGACGGCGGGGACGAGGGCGACGGCGGCGACGGGAGCGAGGGCGACGGCGGCGACGGCGGCGACGACGGCGAGGATCGCGAGACCGCCGACGACGCCGAGGTCGTCACCGATGGCGAGGACGACGACGCCGACGACGACGAGGGCGACGGCGGCCAGACCTACACCGTCGAGGGCGGGGACACGCTCTACTCCATCGCCGAGGAGGTCTACGGCGACGGCAACCGCTGGGGCGAGATCGCCGAGGCCAACGGCATCGACGACCAGTCGGGGCTGACCGTCGGCCAGGAGCTCGACATCCCGTAGAGCCTCGTCAGGTCCGGGTCGCCTGCGCGTCGCGTTGGCACGCGCGCGGGCGGGGCAGTATCCTGCCGCGAGGCCTGCGTCCGTCCCAGCGCGCCCTCGTGGCCGCCGAGTCGGCGGCGAGGCCCCGGCCCACCCCGAGTCGCCATTCCCGCAAGGAGCCCTCCGCCATGTCCAAGCAGGTCGCGCTGGCCGCCCACAGCCGTCCCGGCAGCGGCAAGAGCGAGGCGCGCCGCCTCCGCCGCGAGGGCCGCGTGCCCGCCGTCGCCTACGGCGCCGACATGGAGGCCACGCCGCTGTCGGTCGATGCGCGCGAGCTCTACCACGCGCTGCACACCGACGCCGGCATGAACGCGATCATCCGCCTCGAGTACGACGAGGAGAGCCGCCTCGCGCTCACCCGCGAGATCCAGCGTCATCCGCTGCGCCGGGAGATCCTCCACGTCGACTTCGTCGCGATCAGCCGCACGCAGAAGGTCACCGCCGACATCCCGATCTCGCTCGAGGGCGAGGCGCAGGGCGTGGCCGACGGCGGCATCGCCGAGCAGCCGCTCTACACCCTGAGCGTCGAGGTGCTGCCGCTCGAGATGCCCGACCAGATCGTCGTCGACGTCACCGACATGGAGATCGGCGACGTCAAGCGCGTCGCCGATCTCGACCTGCCCGAGGGCGTCACCGCCCTCGACGACCCGGAGTCGACCGTCGTCACCGTCTACTACGAGTCCGTCGACGTGCCCGAGGTCGGCGAGGAGGGCGTGGCCGAGGCCGAGGAGGAGCCCTTCGGCGAGCCGGAGGACGAGGAGGGCGTCGTCGAGGACGACGCCGGCGACGAGGAGTAGCTGGCGCTGCGCTGGCTCGAGCGGCTGCGGGGCGGCGACGGCGTGGACGGCGAGGATCGCTGGCTCGTCGTCGGACTCGGTAACCCCGTCGCCGAGTACGGCGATACCCGGCACAACGTCGGTGCCGACGCGGTGCGGCGGCTCGCCGAGCGCTTGGGCGTGACCCTCAAGGCCCACAAGGCCAAGGCCAACGTCGCCGAGACGATGACCCGCCCCGGGGGCCCGCGCCTCGTCCTCGCGGTCGGCCACGGCTACATGAACCGCTCCGGCGGGCCGACCCAGGCGCTCGCCGCGTTCTTCAAGGTGGGTCCTGAGCGGCTCGTCGTCGTCCACGACGAGCTCGACCTCGAGCTCGGGCAGGTGCGCCTCAAGCAGGGCGGCGGCACCGCGGGGCACAACGGCCTCAAGGACGTCGCCGAGCGCCTCGGATCGAAGGACTTCACCCGGGTGCGCATCGGCATCGGCCGGCCCCCCGGGCGCCAGCCGGCGCGCGACTACGTTCTCAAGCGCTTCCGCAGCGAGGAGGCCGACGACGCCGCCGGCGCCATCGAGCGGGCCGCCGACGCGATCGTCGACCTCGTCGAGGACGGTCTCGAGACCGCGCAGAACCGCCACCACGGGGGGTAGCGGCCACCGGGCGTGGCCGCCGGGCCCACCGCCGGCGTTGCCGCGGCGGCCGTGCCTCGGCACTCTTACCTCGATGCTGCCCTCCGGCCCCCTCGCGGGCATCCTCCAGCGCGCACGCGACCGGCTCGACGAGCCCCTGCCCCCCGGCGTGGTCCACGCCGGGCCAGCCGCGCGCCCGCTGACCTGCGCGCTGCTGGCCGCCGAGGCCTACCCGCTGCTCGTCGTCGTGCCGAGCGAGCGCGACGCCGAGGCGCTCGCCGAGGGCGTCGGCGCCTTCCTCGGCGACGACGCCGTCGCGCACTTCCCCGCGTGGGAGACCCTGCCGCACGAGCGCCTCAGCCCGCAGGCGGCCACCGTCGGGCAGCGCCTGCGCGTCCTCGACCGCCTCGTCGGCGGCGACCCCTCGCTGGCCGTGGTCGTCACGCCGGTGCGCGCCGCGCTGCAGCCGATGGACCCGCGCCTGGCCGAGCGGGAGCCGATCCGCCTCGACCACCGCTACGAGGGCGGCCTCGACGGCCTCGTCGACGGGCTCGCCCAGCTCGGCTACACCCGGGTGACGATGGTCGAGTCCCGCGGGGAGTTCGCGGTGCGCGGGGGCATCGTCGACCTCTTCCCGACCGCCGCGGAGCACCCGGTGCGCGTCGAGTTCTTCGGCGACGACGTCGACGAGCTTCGCAGCTTCTCCGCCGGCGACCAGCGCACCGTCGAGGCGCTCGCCGGGGTCACCGTCGACCCCGCCCGCGAGCTCGTCCTCGACGACGAGACCGCCGCCACCGCGAGGCTCTCCGCGCGGAGCCTGCCGGCGCTGGCCGAGCAGCTCCACCTCCTCGCCGACGGCGTGGCCTTCGAGGGCATGGAGGCGCTCGTCACCGCGATCCACCCCACCCCGGCGTGGCTGCCCGACTTCCTGCCCGACGACGCCGGCACCGTCGTCGTCGACGCCGCGCTCGTGGCCTCCCGCGCCGAGGAGCTCGCGCGCCAGGCCGCCGAGCTCATGATCGCCGGGTGGGGCTCGGGGGAGGAGTCCGCCGGGCTCTTCGGCGGCGCCGGGCAGGCTGGGGGGTTCGCCGCCTGGCCCGACGTCGAGGCCCGGGTCCGCGGTCGGCTCTGGCAGCTCACGCCGTTCGGCTCGAGCGCCGACGCCGACGTGCCCGCCGCGCCGTGGGACTCCTTCCGCGGCGACGTCGCCGCGGTGGGCGAGCGCGTCCGGCGGCTGGCCGCCGACGGGGACCTCGTCGTGCTCACGACCTCCGGGCAGGGCCCGGCGGTGCGCCTCGGCGAGGTGCTGCGCGAGCAGGGCGTGGCCGCGCGCGTCGTCGAGTCCGTCGGGCCCGGCGACGCTGACGGCGGCGGGGTGCTCATCGTCGCCTCGGCGCTGCGCGAGGGGCTGCGCTCGCCTGAGCTCGGCCTCGCGCTGCTCGGGGAGTGGGATCTCTTCGGGCCCCGGCGCAGCAGCGCGCGCAAGCGCCTGCCGAGCCGACGCGTGGCCGCCGAGACCGTCCTCGACCTCGAGCCGGGCGACCCCGTGGTCCACGCCACCCACGGCGTCGGGCGCTACGTCGGCATCGTCACCCGCGAGCTGCGGGGGCCGACCCGCACCGTCGGCGGCGGATCGTCGACGGTGACCCGCGACTTCGTCGTCGTGGAGTACGCCGGGCAGGACCGCCTCTTCGTGCCGAGCGACAACGTCGACGCGCTCGCGCGCTACGTCGGCGGCGAGCAGCCGCGGATCATGCGCATGGGCGGCGCGGACTGGGAGCGCGCCAAGGGCCGGGTCCGCAAGGCCGTGCGCGACATCGCCGCCGACCTCATCCGCCTCTACCAGGCGCGGATGCACAGCGAGGGCCGGGCCTTCGGCGCCGACACCTCCTGGCAGTCCGAGCTCGAGGGCGCCTTTCCCTACACCGAGACCCCCGACCAGCTCGCGGTCATCGACGAGGTCAAGGAGGACATGGGCGCGCCGGTGCCGATGGACCGCCTGCTCTGCGGCGACGTCGGCTTCGGCAAGACCGAGATCGCCGTGCGGGCGGCGGCCAAGGCCATCTTCGAGGGCTCGCAGGTCGCGGTGCTCGTGCCCACGACCCTGCTCGCCCAGCAGCACGGCGAGACCTTCGCCGAGCGCTTCGCCGGTTTCCCCGTCGAGGTCGCGGTGCTCTCGCGCTTCAGCCCGCCCCGCGAGGCCGAGCGCATTCTCGAGGGGCTGGCCGCGGGCACCGTCGACCTCGTCATCGGCACCCACCGCCTGCTCGGCACCGATGTCGCCTTCAAGGACCTCGGGTTGCTCGTCGTCGACGAGGAGCAGCGCTTCGGCGTGACCCACAAGGAGCGCATCAAGGCGCTGCGCACGAGCGTCGACGTCCTCACGATGACCGCGACGCCGATCCCGCGGACGATGGAGATGGCGATCACCGGGATCCGCGACCTCTCGACGATCGACACCCCGCCCGAGGAGCGCCAGCCGATCGTCACCCATGTGGGGGAGTGGGACGCCGCGCTCGCCGCCCTCGCGGTGCGCCGCGAGCTGCTGCGCGAGGGGCAGGTCTTCTGGGTGCACAACCAGGTCGCGACGATCGACGCCGCCGCCGAGCAGGTGCGCGAGCTCGTTCCCGGCGCCCGCGTCGAGGTCGCCCACGGGCAGATGGACGAGGCCGCCCTCGAGCGGATCATGGTGCGCTTCTGGCAGCGGGAGTTCGACGTGCTCGTCTCCACGACGATCATCGAGTCGGGCCTCGACATCCCCAACGCCAACACCCTCGTCATCGAGCGCGCCGACCTCCTCGGCCTCGCGCAGATGTACCAGCTGCGGGGGCGCGTCGGCCGCTCGAACGACCGCGGCTACGCCTACCTCTTCCACCCGCCGGACGCGGCGCTGACCGAGGAGGCCTACAAGCGCCTCGAGACCGTCGCCGAGCACACCGGCCTCGGCTCCGGGCTGTCGATCGCGCTCAAGGACCTCGAGATCCGCGGGGCCGGCAACGTCGTCGGCGCCGACCAGTCGGGTCACGTCGCCAGCGTCGGCTTCGAGGCCTACGCCCAGCTCATGGCCGAGGCCGTCGCCGAGCTCACCGACGGCCAGCAGGGCCCGGGCGCCTTCGGTCCCGCCGCCGCGCCCGAGCCGGAGATCACCGTCGACCTGCCCGTCGATGCCCACCTGCCGACCGACTACGTCCCCGACGAGGCGCTGCGCCTCGAGGCCTACCGCAAGGTCGCCGGGGTGCGCGACGCCAAGGGCGTGGCGCGGGTGCGCGACGAGCTCGCCGACCGCTACGGCCCCCTGCCCGAGCCGGCCAAGCGGCTGCTGTCGATCGCCGCGCTGCGGGCGGCGGCCCGGCGCTGGGGGATCACCGAGATCACCTCGACGCCGCGGCGCACCGTCCGGCTCTCGCCGGTGTCGCTGTCCGACGCCCAGGAGGTCCGCCTGGCGCGCCGCCATCCCGACGCGGTCTACAACGCCACCGCAGAGGCGATGGAGCTCGCGATCCCCCGCGACGGTGACCTCGTCGCCTGGCTCGCCGGCGAGCTCAAGGCCGTCCTCGCCGGCACCGAGCGCAAGGCCGCGCGCGCGTCGTAGGGCGCCCTCAGCGTAGACTGGCGGGAACGGCCAGGCGGGCCGCCGGCCGCGCACCGCTCCCCAGGGACCACCCCGCGTCACCCCGAGAGGTCATCACCGTGCACATCCGCCGCGCGCCGCTCGCGCTCCTCGTCGCCCTCGGTCTGCTCCTCAGCGCCTGCGCCCCGGTGACGGCGACCCAGCCACCGACGGTCGCCGCCGACGTCAACGGCGAGACGATCCCCTTGAGCGCGGTGACCGAGCAGTACGAGGCGCTCGTCGAGCTGCCCGAGCTCGCCCAGGAGATCGAGGCCCAGGAGGGCCTGCGCGAGCAGGTCGAGGCGGTGCTCGTCTCGCTGCTCGTCCAGCGCGAGCTCTTCGACCAGGGCGCCGACGACCTCGGCATCGACGTCGATGAGGATGACGTCGAGGAGCGCATCGTCGAGCAGGCCGGCACCGAGGACCCCGACGAGCTGCGCGAGGCCTTCGCCGCGCAGGGCATCACCCCGGAGTTCGCCCGCCTGCAGGCCGAGATCCAGCTCTACCAGGAGCGCGCCGGCGAGGAGCTCGCCGGCGAGGGCGAGCTCACCGACGCGGAGCTCGAGGCCGCCTACGAGCAGCTCTACACCGCCACGCCGAGCGCACGGCACATCCTCGTCGACACCGAGGAGGAGGCCGAGGAGGTCCTCGAGCGCCTCGAGGCGGGGGAGGACTTCGGCGAGCTCGCCGTCGAGGTCTCGACCGACCCCAGTGCCGAGGAGAACGAGGGCGAGCTCGGCCCGATCACCAGCGAGCAGTTCGATCCCGACTTCGCCGAGGCGGTCTTCGAGGCCGAGGACGGCGAGATCGTCGGCCCCGTCGAGACCCAGTTCGGTTACCACGTCATCGAGCGCGTCGCGCCGCCCGAGCTCGCCGAGGTCGAGGACGAGGTGCGCGAGGCCGCCGAGGCCGACCGCGACAGCCTCGCCATCGAGACCTGGGCCACCGGGCTGCTCGAGGACGGCGACGTCGAGGTCAACCCGCGCTTCGGGGCCTGGCGCGCCGAGGCCGGCCAGGTCGAGCCGAGCTCGCCGCTGGACCGCCCCAGCCCGCTCGAGCGCTGAGGTGGCCAGGCTCGTCCTCGTCGACACGAGCGACGCGCTGCCGGGGCTGCTGCCGCTGCACGGCTGGTCGGCGCTCGTGGCCAGCGACCTCGTCCTGCTCGGCCGTGGCGACCACCCCTTCCTCGCGCATCTCGACGCGGCGGGGCTCGCCTACGAGGTCCTCGCCGAGCCGCGCTCGCTGGCCGGGGTCGACCTCGCCGGCCTGGCGCCCGAGGCCGAGGCCCGCGCGCGCTCGGCGCTCGACCGCGCCGAGGAGGTCGGCGAGCTGGCCTACCTCTTCGGCCCCGGCGAGGACGAGGCGCTGACGCGCGCCCTCGGCCTCGAGGCCGCCCGCCGCGGCGTCGAGATCGAGGTCGTCTACTTCGGCGTCGCGCCCACCGGCGTGCGCCTGCTCGAGCTCGTGGCCGTCGAGCAGCGGCTGCGCGGCCCCGGCGGCTGCCCGTGGGACCTCGAGCAGACCCACGAGTCCCTCGGCCGCTACGCCATCGAGGAGGTCTACGAGCTCCTTGAGGCCATCGCCGCAGGCGAGCCCGCGGCGATCCAGGAGGAGCTCGGCGACGTCCTGCTCCAGGTCGTCTTCCACGCGCAGATCGCCGCCGACGAGGGCGCCTTCGACATCGACGACGTCGCCGGTGGGATCGCCGACAAGCTCGTCCGCCGCCACCCGCACGTCTTCGCCGACGTCGACGTCGCCGACGCCGAGGAGGTCACCCGCAACTGGGAGGCGCTCAAGGCCGAGGAGAAGCCGGAGCGGCAGGGCCCCTTCGACGGCGTGCCAGCCAGCCAGCCCGCGCTGCAGCTCGTCGACGCCTACCTGCGGCGGGCCCGCAAGGCCGGCGCCGATCCCTTCGCCGCGGAGGGGCCGGGCGGGGCCGCAGGGCGTGCGCTCGCGGCGCTGGCGTCGACCGAGCCGCCCGGCGGTGGCCCGGACGCTGCCGGCGGTGGCCCCGACGCTGCCGGCGGTGGCCCGGACGCTGCCGGCAGTGGCCCGGACGCTGCCGGCGACCGCCCGGACGCCCCCGGCGACGCGCCGGCCGGCGCGTCAGCCCACGACGCGGTCGGCGAACTGCTCGCCGCCGCGGTCGCGCTCGCGCGCCAGGCTGACATCGACCCGGAGTCCGCGTTGCGCACCCACGCCCGTCGACTCCGTGAGGGGGTCGAGGGCCGCCGAGCCTGAGCGAGGCCCCGCTCGGCAGGGTACGCGTGGTCTGGCCCGGCAGGCGGGCGCGCTTTCCTCGCAGCACCCGGCGCGCTAGCGTGCTGGCCAACCCATGTGATGAGGAGGGCAGCAGAGATGCGCATCGGTGTGCTCACCGGCGGTGGCGACGTGCCGGGTCTCAACCCGTGCATCAAGGCGGTCGTCCACCGCGTTATCGACGATGGCCACGACGTCATCGGCATCCGGCGGGGCTGGGGCGGCCTGCTCGAGTGCGAGGCCGACGACCCCGCCTCGGTGGCGACGTGGACCGTGCCGCTCGACAAGGAGGCTGTGCGCACGATCGACCGCACCGGCGGGACCTTCCTGCACACCTCGCGCACGAACCCCGGTCGGGTCAAGGACGACGCGGTGCCCGACTTCTTGCGCCCGCAGGCCGGCGCCGAGGAGCCGCACGACTTCACGCCCCACGTGCTCGACAACCTCGACAAGCTCGGCATCGACGCGATGATCCCGATCGGCGGTGACGACACGCTGTCCTACGCGCTGCGACTGCACGACGAGGGCTTCCCGGTCATCGCCATCCCCAAGACGATGGACAACGACGTCCACGGCACCGACTACTGCATCGGCTTCTCCACCGCGGTGACCCGCAGCGTCCAGTTCATCCACCAGCTGCGCACCTCGACCGGCTCCCACGAGCGCATCGCGGTCGTCGAGCTCTTCGGCCGCTACTCCGGGGAGACCTCGCTCATCAGCGCCTACCTCTCCGGCGTCGACCGTGCGCTCATCTCCGAGGTGCCCTTCGACATCGGGCGGCTCGCGGACTTCCTCATGGCCGACCGGGCGGCGAACCCCTCCCGCTACGCGATGGTCACCGTCTCCGAGGGCGCGAAGATGGTCGACGGCGAGGTGCGCCTCTCGGGTGAGGCCGACGCCTACGGCCATCGCAAGCTCGGCGGCATCGGCGAGGAGACCGCGCAGGCGCTCAAGGAGATCACGGGCGTGAACATGGTCAGCCAGCAGCTCGGCTACCTCATGCGCTCGGGCTCCCCGGACTCCCTCGACCTCATGGTCGCGACGAACTACGCGGTCATGGCCGCCGACCTCGCCGTCGACGGCGCGCGGGGGCGCATGGTCGCCCTGCGCAACGGCACGTACATCAACGTCCCGATCGAGGTCACGCGCGAGGGGGCCAGGCGCGTCGACATCGACGCGCTCTACGACGCCGAGCAGTACCGGCCCCAGGTGCGCGACATCAGCGGCAAGCCGATGTTCCTCTACTGAGGCCACCGGAGAGGCTCCCAGACGCGGCCGACGGCGTCGCGGCGGATCATTGCGTCGCCGCGCCGCGCTGCACTACCGTCACAGCACCTGGAAAGGGTGAACGTCACGTGGAGATCGAGACCTTCCTGGCCCGTGAGCTCCTGGACTCGCGCGGCAACCCGACCATCGAGGTGGACTGCCTCCTCGTCGACGGCTCCGCCGGCCGTGCCGCGGTGCCCAGCGGCGCGTCGACCGGCGAGTTCGAGGCCGTGGAGCTCCGTGACGGCGGTGACCGCTACGGGGGCAAGGGCGTGACCAAGGCCGTCGACAACGTCCTGCGCACGATCGCGCCGGAGATCGTCGGCATGGACGCCACCGACCAACGCGCCGTCGATGCCGCGCTCCTCGCCCTCGACGGCACCGACGACAAGTCCAACCTCGGCGCGAACGCGATGCTCGGCGTGAGCCTCGCCGTCGCCCGCGCCGCGGCCTCCTCGCGCGAGCTGCCGCTCTTCGCCTACCTCGGTGGACCCAGCGCCCACCTCCTGCCCGTGCCGATGATGAACATCCTCAACGGGGGCAGCCACGCCGAGTCCAACGTCGACTTCCAGGAGTTCATGGTCGCCCCGGTCGGCGCGCCGACCTTCCGGGAGGCGCTGCGCATGGGCGCGGAGGTCTACCACGCGCTGAAGAAGGTCCTCTCGACGCGGGGACTGTCGACCGGTCTCGGCGACGAGGGCGGCTTCGCGCCGAACCTCGACTCCAACCGCGAGGCGCTCGACCTCATCATCGAGGCGATCGAGGCCGCGGGCTTCGCCCCCGGCACCGACGTCGCCCTCGCGATGGACCCCGCTGCGAGCGAGTTCTTCGAGGACGGCAGCTACGCGCTGGCCGGCGAGGGCCGGACGCTGTCGAGCGCGGAGATGGTCGACCTCTGGGCCGAGCTCGTCGACGCCTACCCCATCGTCTCGATCGAGGACGGCCTCGACGAGGAGGACTGGCAGGGCTGGGCGCTGCTCACCGAGCGTCTCGGCGACAAGGTCCAGCTCGTCGGCGACGACCTCTTCGTGACGAACCTCACGCGCGTGCGTCGCGGCATCGAGGAGGGCTCGGCCAACTCCGTGCTCGTCAAGGTCAACCAGATCGGCACGCTCTCGGAGACCTTCGAGACGATGGAGGCCGCCCACCGCAACGGCTGGACCTGCATGGTCAGCCACCGCTCGGGCGAGACCGAGGACGCGACGATCGCCGACCTCGCCGTCGCGGTCAACGCCGGGCAGATCAAGACCGGCGCGCCCGCGCGCTCCGACCGGGTCGCGAAGTACAACCAGCTCCTGCGCATCGAGGAGCAGCTCGGCGACGCGGCGCGCTACGCGGGACACGACGCCTTCCGGCTCGCGCGGTCGTAGGCGGCGATGGCCGGTCGTGCCGCCCAGCGCCCTCGCCCCCGGCCTCGCGGCCGGGTGTGGCGGACGCTGACGGCGGGCGACCGGCCCTACGTCCTCGCCCTCGTCGCCCTCGTCCTGCTCATCGGGGCGATGGCGCTCGGACCGCTGCAGGTCTACACCGCGGCGGCGGACCGCCTCGACGCCCTCGAGCGGGCCCGGGACGGCTACGCCACGGAGGTCGAGGACCTCGAGGATCGCGTCGCCGATCTCGAGGACCCCGAGGAGGTCGAGCTGCTCGCCCGCTCCGAGCTCGGCCTCGTCATGCCCGGCGAGGAGCCCTACGTCGTCGCCCGTCCCGAGCCCGACCCGACCCTGCCGGCGGCGCGCGACGACGAGCCACCGGCCGACGACGCCTGGTACCGCCGGCTGGGCCGCTGGCTCGGCGAGCTCGTGGGGGCGGGCGGGTGAGCACCGCCACGCCCGCGGTGCGGACCGCGGGGGCCGGGGAGGTCGACGCGGCCACGCTCTACGGCCTCCTCGCCCTGCGCGTCGCGGTGTTCGTCGTCGAGCAGGCCTGCCCCTACCCCGAGCTCGACGGCCGCGACCTCGAGCCGACCACCCGGCATGTCTGGGTCGATGAGGGCGCCGGTCCGGTGGCCTACCTGCGGCTGCTCGACGAGGGGGAGCGGGGCTCGCGGATCGGCCGGGTCTGCACCGCGGCGCACGCCCGCGGGCGCGGGCTCGCCGGCAGGCTCATCGAGCACGCGCTCGCACGCAGCCGGCCCCCCACCGAGCTCTCGGCCCAGGCCCATCTCGAGGTCTACTACGCGCGCTTCGGCTTCGTCGTCAGCGGTCCCGGCTACCTTGAGGACGGTATCCCCCACGTGCCGATGCGGCGCACGTGAGCGGGCGCGACCCGCGGCACCTCGACTGGGGACGGCGTCTGGCCGCGATCGCCCAGACCGGGCTGCACTACGCCGAGGGCTTCGACGTGGGGCGCTACGAGGCGGTGCAGCGCCTGGCCGCCGAGCTGCTCGCCGCGGAGTCCGACGCCGACGTCGCCGAGCTCGCCGAGCTGCTCCGCGCGGAGCGGGGCTACGCCACGCCGAAGGTCGACGTCCGGGGGGTGCTGGCCCGCGGCCGGCGCATCCTGCTCGTGCGCGAGGCCGTCGACGGCGGGTGGACGCTGCCCGGCGGCTGGGCCGACATGACCGACGAGCCCCGCGGGGCCGTCGAGCGCGAGCTCGCCGAGGAGGCGGGTCTCGCGGTCCGCGCCACCCGCCTGCTCGCCGTCGTCGACCGGGAGCGTCGCCCGGCGCCACCGCTGCCGTTCCGCATCTACAAGCTCCTCATCGCCTGCGAGGAGCGCGAGCCCGGCGCCGAGCCCCGCGCCGACGGCGTCGAGACGCTCGAGGCCGGCTTCTTCGACCCCGCCGCCCCGCCGCCGCTGTCTGAGGGGCGGACCCACCCCGAGCACCTCGCGATCGTCGCCGCGCGGCTTGCCGATCCCAGCCTCGAGGTCCACCTCGACTGAGGCCGGTGGGGCGCGCCCGCGCCGGTCGCTGACGTCCTGGCCCCGGCTTGCCGGTCGACGCGTGGCGCGCGAGGCTTGCCGGTGATGACCGACGATGCGCTCCGCCCCGCCCCCGACGCGTCGTACGAGGCGCAGGCGCGCCGCCCCGCGCTCGACGGCGCCGAGACCGACCTCGTGGCCCGGATGCTCGGGCGACCGGCACGTGGCCGCCCGGCCGCGGCGGTGCGCTGCGCCTTCGGCCTGCCGGCGGTGCTGCGCGTCGACCCGGCGCTCGAGGACGGCAACCCGTTCCCGACGACGTTCTGGCTGGCCTGCCCGCTGGCCGCCAAGCACGTCGGCACCCTCGAAGCCTCGGGGGTCATGGTCGACCTCAGCGAGCGCGTCACCGCCGACCCCGAGCTCGCCGAGGCCCACCGCGGCGCCCACGAGCGCTACGTGGCCTTCCGGGACGGTCTCGGCCCGCCGGTGCCCGGTGACCCCTCCGCCGGGGGCATGCCCGGGCGCGTGAAGTGCCTCCACGCGCTCTACGCCCACCACCTCGCCACCGAGGACAACCCGCTCGGGGCGTGGGTCGGCGAGCGCCTCGAGCCGATGGCCTGTCCCGGGCCGTGCGTGACCGCCGACGGCGGCGGGTGGCGGTGAGCGACCGCCTCACGGCGGTGGGCCGCCGATGACCCGCGTCGCCGCGGTCGACTGCGGGACGAACTCGACGCGCCTGCTCGTCGCCGACGTCGTCGACGGCACGACGGTGTGGCGCGACCGCGACGCGGTGACCACCCGCCTGGGTCAGGGCGTCGATCGGGTCGGGCGGCTGCGCCCCGAGGCGGTCGCCCGCACCGCCGAGGTCATCGGCGGCTACGCCGCGCGCTGGCGGGCCCTGGGCTGCGAGCGCGTCGCGGTCGTGGCCACGAGCGCCGTGCGTGACGTCGCCGACCGCACGGCCTTCCACGACGCGGTCGAGGCCGCCAGCGGCGTGCGGCCCGACGTCCTCGACGGCGACGAGGAGGCGGCCCTGGCCTTCGACGGCGCGGTCGCCGGGGTCGACCCGGCGCGGCCCGCGCTCGTCCTCGACATCGGCGGCGGCTCGACCGAGCTCATCCTCGGCCGCGCGCGCCCGGAGGTCTCCGAAAGCCGCCAGATCGGGTCGGTGCGCCTGACCGAGCGCCTGTTGCGCGACGACCCGCCGTCGCCGGCGGCCCTGTCAGCCGCCGCGCGGCTCGTCGACGGCGAGCTCGCCGAGGTCGCCCGCCGCCTCGACCCGGCCCGGGCCCAGTCGCTCGTGGCGGTGGCCGGCACCGCGACGACGCTGGCCGCCCTCCACCTCGGCCTCGAGGCCTACGACCCCGGGGCGATCCACGCCACCGCGCTCGGGCGTGCCGACGCCGAGCGGCTGCTCGCCGAGCTGGGCGCGAGCACCGCCGCGCGGATCGCGAGCCTGGGGCCGGTGGCACCGGGGCGCGAGGACGTGCTGGCCGCCGGGGCGCTCATCCTCGAGCGCGTCATGGCCTGGGGAGGCTTCGAGGAGGTCGTCGTCAGCGAGCGCGACCTCCTCGACGGCCTCTGCCGGGCCCTCGCCGCCGCGGGCTAGCGCCCTGCCGTGGCCAGGCTCGCCTCGGCGCCCCGCGGCGGGGCCGCGGCCACCGACCGCGTCGCGATGACGTCGATGCCCGTGCCGAGCACGTCGGCGATGATGACGTCGCCCCGGGCGACCGGCGGGTGCACGACGAGGTCGCGCAGATGCGAGACGAGCGGTGCGACGAGATCCTTGGGCACCGGCGCGGCCGCCCGCACCGGCAGCCGGGGGTGGGCGGGGTCGTCGAGGCGCACCGTCGTCGAGACCGGCCGGCGGGGGTCGGTGTGCTCCTGCTTGGCGTAGCGCTCGCCGATCTTGCAGGTCGCCCCCCGGATCTCGAGGACGCCCTCCTCGCTGGCGTCGACCTCGAGGCTGCAACCCAAGGGGCAACCGGTGCAGAGGTAGACGAACGTCTCGACCTCGTGGCCCTCGTGCGTCGTCGTCATGCTCATCCCTCCTCGGCGGCCGGGAAGGCGTCGAGCCGCAGGGCGTCGCCGTGGAAGCTCTCGAGCAGCCGCGGCGCGATGTTGATCGTCGCCATCTCCGCTGGCGCGAGGGCGCGCACCTTGCGTCGGCGCACGTCGCCGAGCGTGATGACGGCGTCCTCGAGGACCGGGCGCTTGACGCGGAAGGAGATCCGGTGGGGGCGGTCGCTGGAGACCGACTGCGGCACGACCGCGCCGACGTTCTCACCGGGGATGACCCGGATGTTGTCGGCGGGCAGGGGGTTGCCGGTCACCCGCCGCGCAGCGCTGCGCCCGGCGATGACCGCCTCCTCACTGACCCAGTCGGCGAGGTCGTTGATGTGCACGACGTTGCCGGCGGCAAAGACCCCCGGCACCGAGGTCTCCATGGCACTCGTGACGATGGGCCCGTTGGTCAGCGGGTCCATGCGCACCCCGAGGGTCCGCGAGAGCTCGTTCTCGGGGATGAGGCCGACCGACAGGAGGAGCGTGTCGCAGGGGATGTCCCAGGCACGGGCGGCGTCGGGGGTGAGGTCGTCGTCGACGGGCGCGACGGTGACCCGCTCGACGCGGTCGTGGCCGTGGATGTCGATGACGGTCGTCGACAGGTGCAGGGGGATGTCGTAGTCGTGCAGGCACTGGACGATGTTGCGCCCCAGACCGTTGGCGTAGGGCATGATCTCGAAGACGCCGGCGACCTCGACGCCCTCGAGCGTGAGTCGCCGCGCCATGATGAGGCCGATGTCGCCCGAGCCGAGGATGACCACGCGACGGCCCGGCAGGTAGCCGTGGAGGTTGACCATTTTCTGCGCGAGCCCTGCGGTGAGCACGCCTGCGGGGCGCGTGCCGGGGATCTGGATCGCCCCGCGCGTGCGCTCCCGTGCGCCCATCGCGAGGACGACGGCGCCGGCGCGGACGATGACGACGCCGTGGTCGGGGGACATGAGCACGAGGCGCCGGTCCTCGGCGAGGTCCATGACGAAGGCGTCGGTGAGGATGTCGACGTCGTGCTCGAGGGCGGCCTCGAGGCTGCGCTCGGCGTACTCCGGGCCGGTGACCTCCTCCTTGAAGTACTGCAGGCCGAACCCCGAGTGGATGCACTGCAGGAGGATGCCGCCGGCCTCGCGCTCGCGGTCGACGATGAGGACCGACTCGGCCCCCTGCTCGCGGGCGCCGAGCGCCGCGGCGAGGCCGGCCGGTCCCGCACCGATGATGACGACGTCGTAGGCCGAGGCGATCTGGCGTGGCTGGGCGGTGATCACGTCGCCACCTCCTCGCGTACGGGCGCGAGCTCGACGGGATCGGCGACGTCCTCGCGCTCGACGGCGACCCAGCTGTCCCCGCCGCACTTCGTGACCTCGGTCACGTCGATGCCGAGCTCGCGCGCGAGCAGCTCGATGACCCGCCAGGTGCAGAAGCCACCCTGGCAGCGGCCCATGCCGCAGCGCGCCCGGAACTTCACCCCGTCGAGGGTGTGCGCGCCCCGGTGGATCGCCTCGACGACCTCCGCCTCGGTGACGTGCTCGCAGCGGCAGACGAGGTGGGCGAAGCGCGGGTCGGCCGCGGCGAGGCGGATCTGCTCCTCGAGCGGCTGTTGGGCGAAGCGCACCGGATGGGGCAGCGTCGGCTCGTAGTCGTCGCGCTCGGCCAGCTCGAGCCCCTCGTCGTCGAGGAAGCCGACGATCTGCTCGGCGATCGCCGGCGAGGCCGTCAGTCCCGGCGACTGGATGCCGGCGGCGTTGAGGAACCCCCGGGCCGCGGTCGGCCCGATGATGAAGTCGTTCGTCGAGGAGACCGAGCGCAGGCCCGCGAACTCCGCGATGACGTCCTTGCGGCTGATGCCGGGCACGAGGCGCTGCACCGAGCGGAAGATCTGCTCGGCGCCGGCCTCGGAGGTCGACGTGTCGGTCTTGTCGTCGAGGTCCTCGGCGGTGGGGCCCACCATGATCGTCCCGTCCACGGTGGGGATGACGAGGATGCCCTTCGTCGTTGGCGTCGGGCAGGGGAAGATGATCCGCGAGACGATCCCCGACAGGCGCTTGTCGAGGAGGTACTCCTCACCCTTGCGCGGGGTGATCGTGAAGTCCCCGACGCCGGCGAGCACGGCGATCTCGTCGCTGTGCAGGCCTGCGGCGTTGACGACGAAGCGCGCGTGGTAGGTCGCGCCCTCGGCGGTGTCGACGCGCCACGTGCCCTCGTCGTCGGAGGACAGCGCGGTCACCCTCCGGTCGGTGGCGATCGCCACGCCGTTGCGGGCCGCCGACTCGGCGAGCAGGAGGGTGGCCTCGTAGGGATTGACGACGCCGGCGGTGGGTGCCCACAGCGCGGCGATGATGTCCTCGCTGACGTTGGGCTCCGCGGCGCGGACCTGCTCGCCGTTCCAGAGCTCGAGGCCCGGCACCCCCCGGTCGACGCCTTGCCTGCGGAGCGTCTCGAGCATCTCGAGCTGCGCCTCCTCGACGGCGACGATGAGCTCGCCGACACGCCGGAAGCCGAAGCCGAGCTGCTCGTGCAGCGGGCCCCACGCCTGGTTGCCGGCCCACTCGAGCGGTCCCTTGGCCTCGGTGGGCTTGGCGTGGGCGCCCGCGTGGATGATCCCCGAGTTCGCCTTGCTCGTGCCGAAGCCCACCTCGTGCTCTCGCTCGATGAGCACCACCTCGAGCTCGTAGCGGGAGAGCGCTCTGGCGATCGCGCACCCCACCACGCCGGCACCGATGATCGCCACGTCGTAGCGCATGGGCCTCACCACCCGGGGGTTGTGCCGCAGCCTGAGCGTCAACCTCTCCGGTGGGTGGTGGTGGCATACGGCCGCACGGCCCGCACGCGGTGCCCGACGGTCCCGTCCCGGGCTGCGGCGCGGCGGTGCGGAGCGCTCAGCGGGACTCCTGGCCCCCGACCATGCCCTCGATGAGGTCGGTGCGCGTGACGATGCCGACGATCGCGTGGTGCTCGTCGACGATGGCGACGCGCCCGACCCGCTGGCGGGTCATGATCGTCGCGGCATCCTCGACGGTGTCGTCGGGCCCGAGCGTCGGCAGGTCCTCGCGCATGACCTCGCCGACGGTCTGGGCGAGGGCGTGCTGGAGCTCCTCGCTGAAGCGTCGCTGCTCTCCGGGCAGGGGCAGGTAGGCGCCGAGGAGGTGGAGCGTCGTCGGCGCGTCGAGCCGCGCGCTCGAGGTGATGAGGTCGGTGTCATCGAGGAGTCCGAGGGGCCGGCCCGCCGCGTCGACGACCGGGGCGCCGGAGATCCCGTTGTCGGCGAGCAGCGCGGCGGCGTCCTCGATCGGCATCTCCGGGCGGACAGTGATGACCTGCGGCGTCATGATGGTGTGCAGCGGCGTGTCCCTCGGCATGCCGGGGTCCTACCCGTTCACGCGCCGCGCGACGCAGGAGGGCGCCATGCACCTGTGGTTCTCCGTCACCCCGGTCGGCACCGCCTCGGCGAGCGTCTCCGCCGAGGTCGCGACCGCCGTCGCCGCGGTGCGGGCCACGGGCGTGCGCTGTACGACCGACGCCTCGGGTACCTTGGTGGAGGGCTCCTGGGAGGAGTGCCAGACGGCGCTTCGCGCCGCTTGCGACGCCGTGCTCGCCACGACCGACCGCGTGTCGATCACCGCGAAGTACGACGTCCGCAATGACAAGCCGAGCCAGGACCGCGAGGCGAAGCTCGCGAGCCTCGAGCAGGCCATGGAGGAGCGTGGCGAACCATGATGTCTCCCAAGCGCCAACGCGGTGTCGTCATCGCCATCGTGGCGCTCGTCGCCGGGGCGATGGTCCTCACCCTCGCCGTCGCTCCCGTCCTCTGAGGGGGTGCCGGCCGGCGCGCGCTGGGGCGCCCTCGCCGAAGCGCTTGGCGCGCCCGACGTCCTCGCCCGCTCCGGTGAGGCCCGGGTAGGCGCCGCGCTCGCGCTGCTGTCCGAGGCCGGCGACGACCTGCGCATCGTCTACACCCGGCGCCGCGAGGACCTGCGCACCCACCCCGGCCAGGTTTCGCTGCCGGGCGGTGGCGTCGACCCCGGCGAGACCGTCGAGGAGGCGGCGCTGCGGGAGGCCCACGAGGAGATCGGCCTCGACGCCTCGACCGTCGACCCACTCGGGGCCCTGCCGGCCCTCTACGTCCCGCCGTCGCGCTTCTGGTTGCAGGCGGTCGTCGGCCGGTGGCGTCGACCGCACCCCCTCGTGCGCAGCGAGGCCGAGGTCGCCGAGATCCTCTCCGTCGGGCTCGCAGCGCTCTGCGACCCGGCGCGGTGGCGGGTCGTACGGCTGTCGACGACGCGGGCGTCGTGGGCCTGGCAGCTCGATGACCGCAACCTCTTGTGGGGGGCGACGGGCCTGCTCACCGCCGCGTTGCTCGATGCGCTCGTCCCTGGCTGGCACCGCGGCCTCACCCCGGCCGACCTCGGGGCCGACCGCGAGGTCGCGCCATGGCTCGCCACCCGGGCCGGCCCACCCCGCCGGCCGCGCTTCGCCGACCTGCCTCCCACCGGCAGCGCCGGGTCCGCGCCTGCGGAGGGTGCGCCGGGTCCCCGACGACTCGGCATCGTCGGCGGGCGCATCGCCGAGGTCGCGCGTCGCCTCGACCACGAGCGACGCGGGGTCGTCGTGCTCGCCGGCGGGGGTGGCAACGGCCGGGCGGGCCTCGCCACGGCGAGGGCCCTCGAGGCGGCCGGCCATCCCGTCGCCGTCGTCGCCGAGGACGCCGCGACGCGGGGCCTCGAGCGCGTGGCCTGCCAGCGCCCCGGCGGCGAGCTGCCCCCGGCCGGCGTCGTCGTCGACGCCCTCGTCGGTGGCGGCCTCGACGGCGCGCTGCGCGGAGGGCCGCTCGCGGCATTGCGGGCCCTGCAGCGCCGCCGGGCGGCGATCGTCGCCGTCGACCTGCCCTCGGGGCTGCATCCCCGCGAGGGCCTGCTCGGCGAGCTGCCCAGCGCGGACGTCACCGTCGCGCTCGGGGCGCCGCGCACGGCGGCCACCGCGCCGGGCGTCGAGCCGTTCATCGGCGAGGTGCTCGTCGTCGACGCCGACGGTGGCCTGCGGCGCCTCGTCGGCGGCCGGGACCCGGCCGGCTGGCGCGAGTGAGGTCGGCGGCAGGCTGCCGGCGTGGCGGCGACGGCGTCGGGTACGCTCGCTCAGGCCTCGGGGCCAGGCCAGGATGCGACGGCCGCGGTGGCCTCACCCGTCGTGGAACGTCGCCGCGGTGCCCGGCGTATCCGCGGTCACGCCGGGCACCGGTCGAGCAGGAGGTGGTGATGGCACTCGGATCGGTGGTCATGGTGCCGCTCACCAACCCCGCCTCGGCCGAGGGGCTCATGGCCCACGCCGTCGCGGTGGCCCGGGCCGACGGCGGCGTCGTGCTGCCGTTGACCGTCGTGCCGGCGCAGGCGCCCAGCGCGGTGCGCGACGACGCGAGCGCGCTCGTGGCCGCCGCCGAGGAGGTCGTGCGCGACTGGGGGGTGGCCAGCCGTGGCCTCGTCGTTGACCGCGACGACGTCGCCGACGGGGTGCTCGACGCCGCCGCCGAGCACGGCGTGACGCTCGTCGTCATGGGCTGGCGCGGCCGGAGCACGAACCGCAACGTCTTCGGCGAGCTCATCGACACCGTCGTGGGCCGCTCGCGCACGCCGATGGCCGTCGTGCGACTCGGTCAGCGCCCGACCGAGCACGTCCTTGTCCCGCTGTCCGACGACCATCTCCAGCCCGCCGGCGAGGGCGGGGTGCGCCTGGCCGCCGACCTCGCGCGGCGCTTGGCCGGACCGCGTCCGCACCGCATCCGCGTCCTGCGCACCGGGGCCGCCGACACCGACCTGCCGGAGGTCGTCGCCGCGCTGTCCGACCGCGTCCACCACGATCCCCGCCGCTACGCGATGGCGATCGGCGCCGCCGCCGACGACGACGACCTCGTCGTCGTGCCGGTCGCGCCCACGGCGTCCGGGCTGCGCACGGCCACGACCCACGTCGCCTGGCGCGCCCCCGAGGCCACTCTCGTCGTCGCCATCGACGTCGGGCCGCAGCCCGAGGACGCGCGAGCCTCGACGGCCAGCGCCGGGCAGCCCGCGCCCGCCGAGTACGCCGCGGGCGAGGCGGGCGCCGCCGAGCACATCGTCGTCGTCACCGCGCGGCTCGACGCCGCGGTGGCGGCCCCGCGTGAGGAGCTCGGCCGGGCGCTCAGCAGCATCGGCATCGTCGGGGGGATCGAGACCTGGGAGGACGACGACGGTCGCCGCAGCGTGCGCGCCCGCGTCCACCTGCCGGCCGAGAGCTCCAACGACGCGCTCGCGCTGGCGATGACGGCGCTGCACGAGGCGGAGAGCCTGCGCGGGGCCGAGCTGCGCTACGACGTCGAGGAGGACCCCGCGACCTCTGCGTGAGCGTGCGGAGCGCCCTCGCGCCGGCGTGGGGGCGGTGGGACTCGAACCCACAGCTCCGCCGTTTTAAGCGGCGCGCCTCTGCCTGTTGGGCCACGCCCCCGGGCACATGGGCAGGGTAGCGCTGCGGATCCGCTAGCCTGCTCTGCCATGACCTCCGATGAAGAACGCATCGCGCTGTTCCTCGACTACGAGAACCTCGCGATCGGTGCCCGCGAGGACCTCAACGGTCTGCGCTTCGACCTCAAGCCCGTCGCCGACGCGCTCGCCGACCGCGGCCGCGTCGTCGTGCGCCGCGCCTACGCCGACTGGTCGTACTTCGACGACGACCGACGGATGCTGACCCAGCAGCATGTCGAGCTCATCGAGATCCCCCAGCGCATGGGGGCGGTCCGCAAGAACGCCGCCGACATCAAGATGGCCGTCGACGCGATCGAGCTGTCCTTCGAGCGCGACTACATCACGACGTTCGTCATCGGCACCGGCGACAGCGACTTCACCCCGCTGGTCGCCAAGCTGCGCGAGCTCAACAAGCGGGTCATCGGCCTGGGGCTGCAGGCCTCGACGTCGGCGCTGCTGCCCCCGGCCTGCGACGAGTTCCTCTTCTACGAGCGCCTCGAGGGCGTCAACGTGCCCAAGGGCAAGGGCGGGCGCGGCGGTCGGCGTCGCGGTGGCCGCGGGGGAGGACGGGCACCCGCGCCGCGCGCGCCGGCGGCCGGCCAGTCCGACGAGCCGACGACGTCGCCGGACGACGAGGTCGCGGCGCCCGAGCCTGGACCCGGGCCCGAGCCCACCGCCGGGCCCGAGCCCACCGCGGCGCCCGGGCCGGTCGCGCCCGAGGTCGCCGACCATGTCGAGGTCGAGGCCGACCATGACGACGAGGCCATCACCGTCGGCGACGAGCCCGCGCCGCTCGGCAAGCTCGTGACCCAGACGCTGGCGGGGCTCCAGCGCTCCTCGGGCGGGGCGGTGCTCGCCTCGAACCTCAAACGGGCGCTACTGCGCAAGGACCCGACCTTCAGCGAGGCCGACTACGGCTTCCGCGCCTTTGGCGAACTGCTGCGCCACCTCGCCGACCGCAAGATCATCGAGCTCGAGCACGGCCCCGCCAAGGGCGACCCCGAGGTCTTCTTCCCCGAGGAGTCCAGCGGCGAGGACCGGGCCTTCGCGCTGCTCGCCGAGGTCGTCGCCGACCTCCACGCCGAGGGCGGCCCGCCGCCGCTGTCGGGGCTCAAGGACCAGCTGCGCAAGCGCGATCCCGACTTCAGCGAGAAGGAGTTCGGCTTCGGCGGCTTCCTGCAGTTCGCGAAGGCGGCGCGCACCCGCGGCCTCGTCACGATGACCTGGGACGAGGACGCCGACGACTACGTCCTCGCTCCGGCAGCGGAGGGCGACGGCGAGGGATGAGCGGCCCGGTCCGCGTCGTCCTCGTCGACGACCACGACCTCGTCCGGGAGGGCCTGGTGCGCCTGCTCACCGCCGTCGACGAGGGCATCGTCGTCGTCGGCGAGGCCGCCGGCGTCGGCGACGCGCTCGAGGAGGTCGCCAAGCACGAGCCCGACCTCGTCCTGCTCGACCTCCGCCTCGGCGAGGGCTGGGGACTCGAGGTCGCCGAGCGGCTGCGCGCCGCCGGCAACGGTGTGGCGATCCTCGTGCTGTCGGCGCAGACCTCGGCGAGCACGCTGCGCTCGGCGCTGGCCGCCGGGGCCGACGGCTTCCTGCTCAAGAGCATCTCCGGCGCCGAGCTCGCCGAGGGGATCCGGCGCTGCGTCGCCGGGGAGACGGTCATCGGCGAGGCGTTCGTGCCCAAGCTCGTCGACAGCCTCGGGCGGGGCGTGGGCGTGGGTCAGGCCGAGCTCACCACCCGCGAGCGCGAGGTCCTCGAGCTCGTCGCCGGCGGCTCGTCGAACGCCGAGATCGCCGAGCGGCTCGGCGTGTCGGTGCGCACGGTGCAGAAGCACCTCCAGCACCTCCTGCGCAAGCTCGACGCCGGCGACCGCGCCGAGCTCGTGAGCCAGGCCTACCGCCGGGAGCTGCTCGGATGAGGCTGGCAGCGGCACCATGGGCGGCGCAAGATGTAACGGCGGTGAAACAGGGGCCTGACGATGGGGAAACCCGCAGGTCCCATCCTCGGAGGTCCGTTGGGGTACCGATGAGAAAGGAGCGCCGATGAAACTCGTCGTGGCAATCGTGAAGCCGTTCAAGGTCGAGGACGTCAAGGAGGCCCTGCGCGAAGTTGGCGTCGCCGGCCTGACGGTCAGCGAGGCACGCGGGTTCGGGCGGCAGCGCGGGCACACCGAGGTGTACCGCGGGGCGGAGTACCAGGTCGACTTCGTGCCGAAGAGCCGCATCGAGGTCATGGTCGACGACCCGCAGGTCGACGGGGTCGTCGACGCGATCACGAAGGCGGCCCGCACCGGCAAGATCGGTGACGGCAAGGTGGCGATCCTCCCCCTCGAGGACATCGTGCGCATCCGCACCGGGGAGAGCGGGCCGGAGGCCCTCTGAGCCCCGGCCCCGCGCAGGGGCCTGCCGCCGACGTCGCCGGGCTCCGTCGGCGCCTCGACGCCGCCAGCGTCGACGCCCCCTTGGGCTCGGCCTGGTGTCGGTCGTGGACCGACCGCATCGACGGGGTCGTGTCCTCCTGCCTCGGCGAGGCCGTCGGTGTGGCCGTCGTCGGGCTCGGCAGCTACGCGCGCCGTGAGCTCGCGCCCGCCTCCGACGTCGACATCCTGCTCCTCCACGACGGCAGGTCCACGGCCGAGCTCGAGGAGCTCGTCCGGGCGATCTGCTACCCGCTGTGGGATGCCGGGCTGTCGGTCGGCCACGCGGTGCACACGCCGCGCGCGGCGGTCAAGGCGGCGGTCGAGCGGGTCGAGAGCGCGACGGCGCTCGTCGAGCGGCGGCTCGTCGCCGGTGACGTCGGGCTCGTCGACGACCTCGCCGCGCGCTGGCGCCGGTGGCTGGGCCGGCACGGCGGCAGGCTCCTTGCCTCGGTCGCCGACGCCGACGCGGCGCGGCACGCCCAGGCGGGCGACCGCCCCGGCATGCTCGAGCCCGACCTCAAGCGCGGCGCCGGGGGGCTCCGCGACCTCCAGAGCCTGCGGTGGGCCTCGGCCTGCTTGCTCGGCGCCGACGGCCTCGACGCGCTCGTCGGCGCGCGCTACCTCGGTGCCAGCGACCTTCCCGCCCTCGCCGAGGCCGGGGAGGTGCTGCTCGCCGCGCGCTGCGCCCTGCACCTGCAGCAGGGGGCGAGCCTGCCGCCCGGCTCCGGCGCGGACACCCTGCGCCTCGACCTCCAGGACGGCGTGGCCACGCGCCTGGACTGGGGTGACGGCGACGCGCTGCTGCGCGCCGTGGGCCTCGCGAGCCGGCGGATCGCCTACCTCCATGGCCGGGCCTGGCCGCGCGTGCTCGCCGACGCGCGGGGGGGTCGGCGGCGCGCGCGGCCCCAGGCTCGTGAGGTCGACGACGGCCTCGTGGTCGTCGACGGCCTCGTCGAGGCGGCTCCTGGCCGCGCCCTCGCCGGGGACCCGACCCTCGCGCTGCGGGCCGTCGCGGCCGCCGCCGCCGAGGGCACCCATCTCGGGCGCGCCACCGCCGAGGCGCTTGCGGTGCAGATCGCCGAGCTCGGTGCGCTGCCGTGGGACGCCGCGATGCGTGGGGCGCTGCTGCGGGTGCTGCGACGGGGCCGCGAGGCGGTGCCGGCGCTCACCGACGCCGGTGAGATCGGCCTGCTCTCAGCGCTCCTGCCGGAGTGGGAGACCCTGCGCGGGGCGCCCCAGCGCAACCCGCTGCACCGCTACGACGTCGACACCCACCTCGTCGAGACCGTCGCCGAGCTCGGTGCGGTCGTCGACGGCGCGCTCGACGAGCGTCACGGGGCGATCTTCGAGCGGCTCGACGAGCCCGAGGTCCTCCTGCTGGCCGCGCTGCTCCACGACGTCGGCAAGGCCGGCGCCGGCGATCACGCCGTGGCCGGCGCGGCGACCGCCCGCGACTGGGTCCTGCGGATGGGGTTCGGCGCGCGGCGGGCCGACCGGGTGGCGCGTCTCGTGCGGTTGCACCTGCTGCTGCCCGACGTCGCGGTGAGCCGCGACCTCGACGACGCCGACGAGATCGCCGCGGTGGCCGAGCGCGTGGGCGACGCCGAGGCCCTCGACGGGCTCTACCTCCTCGCGCTCGCCGATGGGCGGGCCACCGGGCCGACCGCCGCGTCGTCCTGGCGGGAGGGCCTGCTCGCCGAGCTCCACGCGCGGGTGCGCCAGCGCCTGACGAGCGAGGTCGACGCCGACCTTGCGCTCGCCCCGCCCGCGGCGGTCCTCGCCGACGCCGAGCGTCTCCATGGCCGTCAAGGGGCGGTCGCCGCGGCGCTGGCCGGCATGCCGCGGCGCTACCTTCTCGCCGCCAGCGCCGAGCAGGTCGCCGAGCACGCCCGCCTCGACGGCGAGCGCGCCGACGGCCATGCCCGCGCCTCGCTGCGGCCCGGGCCGGTGGCCGGCACCCGGACGCTCTCGCTCGTGGCCCCCGACCGCGTCGGGCTCATGGCCGACGCCGCCGGCGCGCTCGCCGGCCACGGCCTCGTCGTCCTCGACGCGCGCGCCTTCACCCGCGGCGACGGCGTCGCCTTCGACTGGTTCGTCGTCGACGCCGGGCCCGAGGCCGGTGTCGGGCCGTCCGACCCTGACGAGGAGGAGGCCGCCGCGGCGCCCGACGACGAGCGGGTCCTCGCCGACCTCGCTGCCGCCGCGGTCGGCGAGGTCGACGCCGGGGCGCTCGTCGAGCGCTGGGAGGGGCGTCGCGACGTGCGCCGGCCCGCCCTCGCCCGTCCCGTCGAGGTCGAGGTGGGCTTCGACCGCGGGCCGATGACCACGCGGATCGAGGTCGCCGGGCCCGACGCGCCGGGCGTGCTCTACCGCCTCGGGCGGGTCCTCGCCGAGGAGGGGCTCGACGTCGTCGGCGCGCGCGTGGCCACGCTGGGCCCGCAGGTCCGCGACGTCTTCTTCGTCCGGCCCAGCGGCGGCCCCCCCGACGAGGCCCGGCTCGCCGAGCGGCTGCGGGCCGCGGCGGGGTGGCCGCCGGGCGTCTGACCGTGCGGCCTCGCGCCTGGGCGGGCGCCGCGCGCGACCGCCCGTCGGCGGTGTGCGAGACTGCCGGCGTGACCGACCTGCATCCCGCCGCTGCGCCCCTGTCCTTCCTCCTCGGCTCCTGGAGCGGGGAGGGTCGTGGGACCTACCCTACGATCGACGACTTCGCCTACCGCGAGTGGGTGACCTTCGGCCACACCGGCAAGCCGTTCCTCGTCTACACGCAGCGGACCGCCGACGCGGCCACCGGCGCGCCGATGCACGCCGAGACCGGCTACCTGCGGGCGGTCGGCGAGGGCCGCGTCGAGCTCGTCCTCGCCCAGCCCAGCGGGATCACCGAGATCCACGCCGGCACCGTCGAGGGCACGACGCTGCGGCTGGCCACGACCGAGGTCGGCGTGGCCCCGACCGCCAAGCGCGTCGACGCCCTCGAGCGCGAGCTCACCGTCGACGGCGACGTGCTCACCTACGCGGTGCGCATGGCGGCGATGGGTCTGCCGATGACCCACCACCTCGCGGCGGAGCTGCGCCGCGAGGCGGGGGCTTGAGGCCGCGGCCCGCGCGAGGCGGGGCGGCGCCTAGAGGACGCCGCCCTCGGTCATGCGCTTGATGTCGAGGATGCGGTCGACCTCGTCGTCGGAGAGCACCCCGGCCTCCTTGACGACGTCGCGCAGCGGTCGGTCCTCGGCTAGCGCCTGCTTAGAGAGCTCGGCGCTCTTGTCGTAGCCGATGGCCGGCACGAGCGCGGTGACGATGGCGAGGTCCCGCTCGACGAGCTCGGTGGCGCGCTCGACGTTGGCCGTGAGCCCGTCGATGCACTGCTCGGCGAAGTTCGCCGCGCTCGTCGACAGCAGGGCGATGGACTCGAGGACGTTGCGGGCCATCATCGGGATGTAGACGTTGAGCTCGAAGTGGCCGTTCATCCCTCCGACGGTCACCGCGGTGTCGTTGCCGATGACCTGCGCGCAGGCCTGGGTCACCGACTCGGGGATGACGGGGTTGACCTTGGCCGGCATGATTGAGCTGCCCGGCTGGATCTCCGGCAGCTGCAGCTCGCCGATGCCGGTGCGGGGACCCGAGCCCATGAGGCGGATGTCGTTCGCGATCTTCGTCATCGACACGGCGACGACCTTGAGGGCCCCGCTGAGCTCGACGAGCCCGTCGCGCGCGCCCTGGGCCTCGAAGTGGTTGTCGGCCTCGCGCAGGGCGAGGGTCTCGGTGCGGTCGCGCAGCTCGTCGAGGACGCGGTCGGTCATGCCCTCGGGGGCGTTGAGGCCCGTGCCCACGGCGGTGCCGCCGAGCGGCAGCTCGGAGACGCGCTCGAGCGCGGCGCGCACGCGCGCGGACCCGAGCTCGATCTGGCGGGCGTAGCCGCCCAGCTCCTGGCCGAGGGTGACCGGGGTGGCGTCCATGAGGTGGGTCCGGCCGGGCTTGACGACGTCGGCGAAGGCCTTGGCCTTGGCCTCGAGCGAGACCTGGAGGATGTGGAGGGCGGGCAGGAGCTCCTCGGCGGCGGCGAGGTAGGCCGCGACGTGGACCGCGGTGGGGAAGACGTCGTTGGAGGACTGCCCGGCGTTGACGTGGTCGTTGGGGTGGACGGGGTCCTTCGAGCCCATCTCGCCACCGAGCAGCTCGATCGCGCGGTTGGCGATGACCTCGTTGGCGTTCATGTTCGAGCTCGTGCCCGAGCCGGTCTGGTAGACGTCGACGACGAAGTGCGCGTCGTGGGCGCCGTCGGCGACCTCGTCGGCGGCCTGGACGATCGCCTCGTACTGCCGGTCGTCGAGCACGCCGACGCGGTGGTTGTAGACCGCTGCGGAGGCCTTGATGAGGCCGAGGGCGCGGATGACCTGGCGGGGGATCCGCAGGCCCGAGATGGGGAAGTTCTCGACGGCGCGCTGGGTCTGGGCGCCGTAGTACGCGTCGACGGGGACCTGCATCTCGCCCATTGAGTCGCGTTCGGTCCTGGTGGCGGGCATCGCGTGGCTCCTGTGCGTCCGGGGATCTCGCAGGGCAGCCTAGTTGGCTCGATACGCTGGCCGCCACGCCCCCCGCGGGGCCGGCGCCCCCCGGCGCCCCGGCCGCGCGGGCCTCGAGGCAGGACCGGAGCCCCATGACGACGCTGCTGCTCATCCGCCACGGCACGACCGCCTCGACCGGCGTGCGCCTCGGTGGCCGCACCAGGGCGAGCCTCGACGCGCGTGGCCGCGGGCAGGCGCGCGCCGCCGGACGGCGCATCGCCCCGCTGGCGCCCTCGGCGCTCTACGCCAGCCCGGTCGTGCGCGCGCAGGAGACCGCGGACCACGTCGCCGAGGAGGTCGGCGGCGAGGTGCGCACCGTCGACGGCCTCGCGGAGGTCGACTACGGGCGCTGGACCGACCGCCCGCTGGCCAAGGTCGCCCGCACCGCCCGCTGGCGGGTCGTGCAGGGCCTGCCCTCGCTCGTGCGCTTCCCCGAGGGCGAGACGCTGCGGGCGATGCAGGCGCGCGCGGTGGAGGCCACCGAGGCCCTCGTCGCCGAGCATCGTCGGGAGACGATCGCCGCGGTGAGCCACGCCGACGTCATCAAGGCCGTGACCGCCTTCTACCTCGGGCTGCCGCTCGACCTCTTCGGCCGTCTCGAGGTCGCGCCGGGGTCGGTCTCGGCGCTGCGACTCGGGCCGGGCATGCGACCGGCGCTCGTGCGGTTCAACGACGACGGGCCCTGGGGGCCCGCCGAGGGTGAGGAGGCCAGTCGTGGGTGAGTCCATCGAGTTCGAGTCCGTCGACTTCATCACCGCCGGGGCGATCGGCGAGCCGGGCCGGCGCACGTTCTACGTCCAGGCGCAGTCGGGCGACGAACGGGTCTCCCTCGTCGCCGAGAAGGCGCAGGTGCGCTCCCTGGCCCGGCTCGCCCAGGACCTCCTCGGCCGTGCCGGGGTCACCGTGACCCCCGACGACCTCGACGAGGCCCGCCAGCGCCTGCGCGACCCCGGGGCGCCGCTGTGGCGGGCCGGGTCGATGAGCCTGGGCATGGACGACGCCGCGGAGCGCTTCGTCCTCGAGGTCGAGGAGATGCCCGGCCAGGACCCCGCCGACGCCGACGCCGAGCCGGGGCTCGCGCGCTTCTGGCTGACCCGGGAGCAGCTCACGAGCATGGCCGCCCATGCCGCTTACGCCGTCGAGGCCGGCGCGCGGGAGACCTGCCGGCTGTGCAACCGCCCCATCGACCCGGCCGGGCACACCTGCCCGGCGCTCAACGGCCATGGCCCCCTCGAGGGCTGACCTGCGCGCGCGGCTGGCCTCCGCCCCCCTCGACGCGAAGGGCTTCATCGCCACCGCGAGCAACCACACGCTGCTGTGCGTCGTCGGCGATGAGGCCGACGACCTCGCCGCGGTCTACAAGCCGCGGGCGGGGGAGCGCCCGCTGTGGGACTTCCCCTCGGGCACGCTCTGCCAGCGCGAGGTCGCCGCCTTCGAGGTCAGCGACGCGCTCGGCTGGGGGCTCGTGCCCCCGACGGTCCTGCGCGACGGGCCGATGGGGCCCGGCTCGGTGCAGCTGTTCATCCCCCACGACCCCGAGCGGCACTACTTCGTCCTCGTCGAGGAGGAGGCCCACCACGACGACCTCGTCCGCCTCGCGGTCTTCGACCTCCTCGTCAACAACGCCGACCGCAAGGGCAGCCACGTCCTCGCCGCCGACGACGGACGCCTCCTCGGCGTCGACCACGGCCTGACGTTCCACGTCGCGCCGAAGCTCCGCACGGTCATCTGGGAGCTCGGTGGCCGAGGGGTGCCAGCCGCGCTGCGCGCGGACGTCCAGCGTCTCGCCGAGGCCCTCGCGGCGGGAGGGGACCTCGCCGAGCGCCTTGGCGCGCTGCTCTCCGACGACGAGGTCGATGCGCTCGCGCGCCGGGCCGCGGGGGTGGCCGAGCTCGCCGCGCTGCCCGACGTCCCGCGCGGTGCCCGGCCCTACCCCTGGCCGCCGCTGTAGGCGGGCCGCGACGTGGGCGGCGCGGCCACCGGCTGCGAGCACCCGCGCGGGATCGGGTGGAAGCGCTCGCGGGCCCGGCCGGTTGCCAGGGGGACCCACACCCCCGAGAAGGGCCCTGCCATGCCCCGTCTGCCCGTCCACACCGTCGATGACGCCCCCGAGGGCAGCCGCGCCCCGCTCGAGCGGCAGTCACGCCGCGTCGGCAAGACCATCAACATCTTCGGCACGATGGCGCACGCGCCCGCGCTCATCGGTCTCTACGACGCCGCCGAGACCGTCCTGGCCGAGCGCTCGCACCTCGACGCCGCCACGCGCGAGGCCCTCCACCTCACCGTCGCCGCGGTCAACGACTGCGCGTACTGCCAGGCCGCCTACACCGGCGCGGCCAAGCGCGAGGGCTTCAGCGCCGAGCAGGCCATCGAGATCCGCCGCGGCACCGTCGAGGGCAAGGCGGGGCTGTCGGCGCTGCTGGCCGTCGCCCGCGAGATCGCCGATCGCCGGGGCCACGTCGAGGAGGCCACCTGGCAGGCCGCGCTCGCCGCCGGGTGGTCGTCGGCCGAGCTCCTCGACGCCTACGCCGAGGTCGTGCGCACCGTGCTGACGAACTGGCTCAACCACCTCAACGGCACCGAGCTCGACCTGCCGGCCGCGCCACCGCTCGAGTCCTGAACCGGCTGCGGGCGCGCCGCTCGGGCGCGCGCTAGGGTGCGTCGCCCATGGAGCTCGTCACCCTCGAGGAGATCACCGCGGCGTCGCGACGCCTCGAGGGCGTGGCCGCCCGCACGCCGGTCGAGACGAGCGCGACGCTCTCGGCCAAGGCCGGCGTCGAGGTCCTCCTCAAGTGCGAGCACCTCCAGCGCACCGGCTCGTTCAAGCTGCGCGGGGCCTACTACGCGATCACCGGGCTCTCGGAGCCGGCCCGGGCGCGCGGCGTGGTCTGCGCC
This sequence comes from Egibacteraceae bacterium, assembly GCA_046498405.1. Classification (GTDB taxonomy): domain Bacteria; phylum Actinomycetota; class Nitriliruptoria; order Euzebyales; family Egibacteraceae; genus T1Sed10-49. Next base: position 31,009 of record JAWOAS010000138.1, on the reverse strand, counting down.
TCGGCGGGCAACCACGCCCAGGGGGTGGCGCTGTCGGCGAGCCTGGCCGGCTCCCGCGCGACGGTCTTCATGCCCGCCCGCGCCCCCCTGCCGAAGGTCGAGGCGACCCGGGGCTACGGCGCGGAGGTCCGCCTCGAGGGCGCGACGTTCGACGACGCGCTCACGGCCTCGTGGGCGCACGCCGAGGCGACCGGCGCGACCTACGTCCACCCCTTCGACCACCCCGACGTCATCGCCGGGCAGGGCAGCCTGGGCCTCGAGCTCCTCGAGCAGGTGCCCGAGGTCGGCACCGTCGTCGTGCCGATCGGCGGGGGAGGGCTCGCCTCGGGCGTCGCGAGCGCGCTGAAGCTCGCGCGCCCGCAGGTCCGCGTCGTCGGCGTGCAGGCCGCCGGTGCGGCGGCGTTCCCGGGGTCGCTGGCCGCGGGCAGCCCCCGCCCGGTCGAGACCCTCTCGACGCTCGCCGACGGCATCGCCGTCAAGCAGCCCTCGGACCGCACCCTCGCCCACGTCGCCGCCCGCGTCGACGAGGTCGTCACCGTCACCGACGAGGAGATCGCCCGCGCGGTGCTCCTGCTCGTCGAGCGCGCCAAGCAGGTCGTCGAGCCAGCGGGCGCGGCGGGCCTCGCCGCGGTCCTCGCCGGCAGCGCCGGCGGCCCCGCGCCGGTCGTCGCGCTGCTGTGCGGCGGCAACGTCGACCCGCTGCTGCTCCAGCGCATCCTCCAGTCGGGGATGTTCGAGGAGGGTCGCTACTTCGCGCTGCGCACGCGCCTGCGCGACGAGCCCGGCGCGCTGTCGCGGCTGCTCGGCCACCTCGCCGAGGTCGGCGCGAACGTCCTCGCGGTGGGCCACCACCGCCTGCGCACGCGCCTCGGGGTGCTCGAGGTCGAGGTCGAGCTCGAGGTCGAGACGCGCGGGCCCGAGCACATCCGCGAGCTCGTCGACGCTCTCGCCGCCGGCGGCTACCCGGTGCAGTGAGCCCCTCGCGCGGCGCGGGCCGGCCCTCGCGCGGGGCAGCTCAGGGCACCTCGACGCGGTCGGCCTCCCACAGCGGTCCCACCTGGCAGATCGTGAAGGCCTCCGAGTCGACCTCGCCGGTGACGCGCAGGTCGTCGCCCTCAGTCGCGATGACCTCGCCGTCGGGGTCGCGGAGCTCGATCGGGTCGGCGCTGGCGTCGTAGCCCTCCGGCCAGGCGACCTCGTAGCGGCCGTCGTCGGTCTCGAGCCAGACGCAGCCGCCTTCGAGCTTGGGGTCGCCGCCAAGGGTGCCCTCGAGCACGCCCGCGTCATCGGCGGGGTCGTCGTCGCCTTGCGCGGGGGCGTCGGCCTCGGGGTCGTCCTCGGGCTCATCGGGTGCGTCGGTCGTCGCGGGGTCGGCGCACGCCGCGACGAGGAGCATGAGCAGGGCGAGGGCCAGGGCGCGTCGCAGCGTCATCGGCATCGGCGTCTCCTTCGTCCGTTCCTCACCCCGTACGACGCGCGACGCCGTCACGACGTTGCCTGGCCTCGGCGTGGTCCCCGACGTCGACGCCCGCGGCGCCCCAGCGCGCCGCTGGCGCCGCGCCGACGAGCGCGGCCGCCGCAGCGCGGTCGACGGGCGGGGAGAAGCAGAAGCCCTGGGCGTAGCGGTAGCCGAGCTCGGCGAGGCGGTCGGCGTGCTCGCGCTCCTCGACGCCCTCGGCGATGAGGCCGAGGCCGAGGCCGCCGGTGAGCTCGACGAGCGCGGTGACGATCGCGTCGTCGACGCGGCCGCCGAGCATGCCGGCCACGAAGGAGCGGTCGACCTTGACGATGTCGACGGGCAACTGGCGCAGGTGGGTCAGCGGCGCGTAGCCGGTGCCGAAGTCGTCGAGGGCGAGACGGACGCCCCGCTCGTGAAGTGCGGCGAGCGCGGCGACGGTGGCCTCGGGGTCGCGCACCATCGTCGTCTCGGTGATCTCGAGGATGAGCGCGCTCGGGGGCAGCCCGGTGCGCGCGAGGACGTCGTCGACGCGCTCGACGAGCCCGCCGGCGATGATCTGCTCGACGGAGAGGTTGACCCCGACGGCGAGGTCGGCCGCCTCGGGCAGGGTCGCGCGCCAGGAGGCCACCGTCGAGGCGGCCTGCTCGAGGACCCAGGCGCCGATCTCGACGATCGCGCCGCACTCCTCGGCGACCTCGATGAAGGAGCCGGGGCCGAGCAGGCCGTGGGTGGGGTGCTGCCAGCGCACGAGGGCCTCGACGGTGGGCACCGCGCCGGTGGCGAGGTCGATGACCGGCTGGTAGTGCAGCCGCAGCTGGCCGTCGGCCACCGCGGCGGCCAGGCCCGACTCGATGTCGAGGCGCGCCTGCTGCGCCGCCCTGACGGTCTCGTCGAAGACGCGGCGGCTGCCGGGCCGCGTGGCCTTGGCCCGGTACATCGCGCTGTCGGCCTCGCCGAGCACGGTCGTGGGGTCGTCGCCGGCGTGGGCGATCGCGATGCCGGCGCTCGTGGAGACGTGGAGGCCGGCGTGCGGCGCCTCGGCCAGGCGCAGCGGCGCTGACAGCGCCCCGGCGATGCGGTCGGCGAGCGTGACGGCGCGGTGCTCGGGCAGGTCCTCGCAGACGACGGCGAACTCGTCGCCGCCGAAGCGCGCGGCGGTGTCGCCGGGCCGGATCGCCGCGGTGATCCGCGCGGCGAGCTCGCGCAGCAGCGCGTCGCCGGCGGCGTGGCCGAGGCTGTCGTTGACGAGCTTGAAGCGGTCGACGTCGAAGAGGAGCACCGCGGTCGGCGCGCCGGTGCGCGTGGCACGGGCGAGGGACTGGCCGAGCCGGTCGAGCAGCAGCGTGCGGTTGGCGAGCCCGGTCAGCGGGTCGCGCAGCGCGAGGTGGCTGAGCTGCTCCTCGAGGTCCTTGCGTCGGGAGATGTCGCGCGCGATGACCGAGAAGCGCTGCACGGTGTCGTCGTCGCCGGGATGGGCGAGGACGACGAGCGAGAACGGCGTCTCCGAGCCGTCGCCGCCGCGCACGACGGTCTCCCCGCTCCACACCCCGCCGTCGCCGACGGCGGCGAGGACCTCGGCGACGAGGGTCTCGGCGGTCTCCGGCGGCAGGAAGGCCTCGAGCCGATGGCCGACGGCCTCGTCGGTGAGTCGGAGCGCGGCCTTGCCGGCGGAGTTCATCCAGCCGATCCGCCCGTCGGGCTCGAGGGTGGCGACGAGGTCGCTCGTGGCCTCGAGGATGTCGGCGAGGCGATCGCGCTCGGCGCGGTCGCGCACGGTGTCGGTGTGGTCGTCGAGGGCGCCGACGATCGCCCGACGCCCTGGGCCGCTCGGGGAGGGCCCCCGGGCGGTGGCCTCGACGAGCCGCTCCTCGCCGTCGGCGCGTACGAGGTCGTGGACGCGCGCCTGGCTCGCGCCCAGCGCTGCGGAGGCGGTGACGCGGGAGCTGCGGGCGCCGACCGCGGGCAGCGAGCGCCCCTCCACGCCCTCGGCGGCGATGCCGAGGCGCTGCGGGTGGCGGCGTCGGCGCCAGGCCCAGGCCAGCGCGGCGAGCGCGGCGCCGAGGGCCAGGCCCCCGGCCAAGGCGATGGCGGTCACGGCACCCTGCCCCCTGTCGCGTCCGTGCGAACGACTGCTGAGTCCGCTCCGTCCACGCGTCGGCGGCGTTCACGTCGGCTTGACGACTTCGCCCGAGGTCCTCGGCGTCGTCGGTCCTCGGCGTCGTCGGTCCTCGGCGTCGTCGGGCCCCGGCGGCGTGCCCGCCGAGGGCGCGACCGGCGGGATGGCGCGGCGCGGGGCAGGGGGTTGGCCGCGGCCGCGAGCGGATGTTACCGTGCGGTAACAACAGGGGAGCCCAGGAGGAGGGACTGCGATGGAGCTGCGCGAGGCCGTCTACGTCGACGGGGTGCGCTTGCCAATCGGCCGCGCCCGCGAGGACGGCTACTACGCCGCGACGCGCGCCGACGACATGGCGGTGCGCACGATCCGCGCGCTGCTCGAGCGCCAGCCCGCGCTCGACCCCGCCGCGGTCGACGACAACGTCTGGGCCGCCACCGCGCAGGTCGGCGACCAGGGCCTCACGCTCGGGCGCTCCACCGCGGTGCTCGCCGGCCTGCCGAAGAGCGTGCCGGGCTACGCCGTCGACCGCATGTGCGCCGGCGCGCTCACCGCGCTCACCAATGGCGCGAACGCGATCCGCGTCGGCGCGCAGCGCCTCGTCATCGCCGGCGGCGTCGAGCACATGGGCCACCATCCCATGGGCCAGCACCTCGACCCCAACCCGCGCTTCTACGCCGAGTCCCTCGTCGACGGCTCGGCGCTCGTCATGGGCTCGACCGCGGAGAACCTCCACGACGCCTACCCCGGGATCACCCGCGAGCGCTGCGACGCCTACGCGGTGCAGAGCCAGGAGCGCGTCGCCAAGGCCCAGGCCGAGGGGGTCTTCGACGACCACGTCGTCCCGATGACGGTGTGGTCGGGGCAGGGTTGGCGGGTCGTCGACGTCGACGAGCACCCCCGGCCGGGCACGACCCTCGAGGGCCTCGCCGGGCTGCCCACCCCGTTCCGCCCCGGCGGTCGGGTCACCGCCGGCAACGCCGCCGGGCTCAACGACGGCGCCGGCGCGGTGCTGCTCGCCGACGCCGAGACGGCGGCCGAGGCCGGCCTGCCCGCCCGGATGCGCCTCGTCGACTACGCCTTCGTTGGCGTCGAGCCCGAGACGATGGGGCGGGGGCCGATCCCCGCCACCGAGGCGCTCCTCGAGCGCACCGGCCTGTCCCTCGACGACCTCGACGTCATCGAGATGAACGAGGCCTTCGCGATCCAGTGCGTGGCCTTCCTCGACCACTTCGGGCTGCCCCTCGACACCGACAAGGTCAACCCGTACGGCGGGGCGATCGCCGTCGGCCACCCGCTGGCGATGTCGGGCGCGCGGCTGACCCAGCAGCTCGCCCACGCCCTGCACGCCCGGCCGGGGGCGCGCTACGGCCTCACGACGCTCTGCATCGGGCTGGGCATGGGCGCGGCGGTGCTCTGGGAGCGCCTGCCCGCCGGCGATGACCCGGCCAGCTAGCAGCACCGGCGGCAACGACGACGACGAGGAGGCCCAGGCGATGGCCGAGGCGGTCACCCAGTTCACGCTCACCTACCACGACGACCCGCACGCCGGCCGCTTGGCGGTCATGACGATGGACAACGGCGCGGACTACCGCAAGCCGACGACGCTCGGCGGCGCGGCGCTCGACAGCCTCTCGACGGCGCTCGACGAGCTCGAGGGCCAGGCCGACCTCAAGGGCGTCCTGCTGACCGGCAAGCCGTTCGTCTTCGCCGCCGGCGCCGACCTCACCGAGTTCGCCGGCGTCGACGCCGCCTTCGCCGAGCGGGCCGGCCGCCGCGGCCACGAGGTCTTCGCCCGGCTCGCCGCCCTGCCGGTGCCCACGCTCGCGGCGATCAACGGCGCGATGATCGGCGGGGGCGTGGAGCTCGCGCTGCACTGCGACTACCGCACGGTCTCGAGCGCGGCGGCCCCGATCGCCTTCAGCGAGGTCTTCCTGTCGATTATCCCCGCGTGGGGTGGCACGCAGCTGGCCACGCGCCTGCTCGGCGCCGAGCAGGCGCTGCAGCTCATCGTCCACAACCCGCTGGCGAACAACCGCATGATGAAGGCCGAGGAGGTCGCCGCCCGCGGGCTCGCCGACCGGCTCCTGCCCGCCGTCGACCTCCTCGAGGGCTCTCGGGCCCTGCTCGGCCGGCTCGTCACCGGGCAGGAGGCCATCGAGCGCCCCGTGCCGGGCACCGAGGACCTCGACGAGGTCCTCGCCACGGCGCGCCAGGCCGCCGACGACCGGGTCCACGGCGCCACGCCGGCGCCCTACCGCGCGATCGACCTCATCGAGTTCGCCGCCCGCGGGGGTGACCTCGCCGAGGGCCGCGAACGGGAGGTCGCCGCGCTCGCCGAGCTCCTGCCCGCGCGGCAGGCCCAGGCCTCGGTCTACAGCTTCGACCTCGTCCAGCGCCGGGTGAAGCGCCAGCCCGGCCGGCCCGACGTGCCCGCCCGGCCGCTGACGAAGGTCGGCGTGCTCGGCGCGGGGCTCATGGGCGCCCAGCTCGGCGCGCTCATGCTCGCCCGCCTCGAGGTGCCGCTCGTGATGCGCGACATCGACGAGGGCGTGCTCGCCCAGGCCCGGGCCACGATCGAGGGCGACCTCGACAAGCGCGTCGAGCGCGGACGGCTCAGCGCGCCCAAGGCCGGCTTCCTCAAGTCGATCGTCACCTACACCACCGACCTCGCGCCGCTCGCGGGCTCCGACGTCGTCGTCGAGGCCGTCGTCGAGGTCCTCGAGGTCAAGCAGCGCCTCTTCGCCGAGGTCGAGGAGGTCGTCGACGCGGGCACGATCCTCGCGAGCAACACCTCGTCGCTGTCGATCGCGGCGATGGCCGCCGACCTCGCCCACCCCGAGCGCGTCGTAGGCCTGCACTTCTTCAACCCCGTCGCGGTCCTGCCCCTCGTCGAGGTCATCAAGGCCCCGGCGACGAACGACACGACGCTGTCGACGGCCTTCGAGGTCGCCAAGCAGCTGCGCAAGTCCGCGGTGCGCTGCGAGGACGCCGCCGGCTTCGTCGTCAACCGCCTGCTCTTCCGCTGGATGAACGAGCTCGGCCGGGCCGCCAACGACGGCACGCCGTTCGTCGACGTCGACGACGCCGTCAAGGCGCTCGGGCTGCCGATGGGGCCCTACGAGCTCCTCGGGCTCGTCGGGCTCAAGGTCGCCGCGCACGTCGCCCGGACGATGCACGAGGCCTTCCCGCAGCGCTTCGGCCTCGACCGCAACGTCGTCCTGCTCGGTGAGGTCGACGTCGGCGGGATCTACGACTGGTCGCAGGGCAGGGTGCCGTTCCCCGAGATCGCCGAGGCCTGGCGGGTCGACCCCGAGGGGCGGCCGTGGACCGCCGAGGAGATCCAGCGCGCCTCCCTCGAGGCCATCGCCGACGAGGTCAAGGTCATGCTCGACGAGGGCGTCGTCGCCGACGCCCGGGACATCGACACCTGCATGCTCCTCGGCGCAGGCTGGCCGTTCTTCAACGGCGGGATCTGCTACCTCCTCGACGCGACCGGCGTGAGCGAGCGGCTCCTCGGCGCGCCGCTCATCGGCGCCGAGGACCGCGGGCTGGCCTCCTAGCCCGCCGCTACCCCTCCGCGGCGTCGGCCTCGTCGTGGTCGCCGGTCGGCTCCCCGCGCACCGCCGCGGCGGCGTCGGCGGCCTTGGCGAGGGCCTGGCCCTCATCCTGTCCGCCGAGGCGGGCGAAGAGCCCGCGCAGGTCGACGCCGGTGAGGTCCGAGCCGATCTCGAGGCCCTGCTCGAGGTTGCTCGCGACGGTCCTCGTGAGGCTCGAGGCGCCGTCGGTGGAGATCACCGTCATCTTCTCGATCTCGCTCATCGGCTCGCTCGCGGCGCGCACGACGTCGGGCAGCACGCCGGTGAGCAGGTCGATGATCGCCGCCTCGCCGTAGAGGCGGAAGGCCTCGGCGTTCTTCTCGCGGGCCTCGGCCTCGGCCTCGCCCTTCGCGCGGATGGCCTCGGCCTCCGAGCGGCCCTCGAGCTCGACGGCCTCGGCCATCTTCGCGCGGCGCTCGCGCTCGGCCTCGGCCTCGAAGATCACGGCGTTGCGCTGCCCCTCGGCCTCCTGCTCGACGCGGAAGCGCTCGGCCTCAGCGGGCCGGCGCACCTCGGCGTCGAGCTGACGGTCGCGCAGGCTCGCCTCGCGCTCGGCGGCCCGCTCCTGCTCGGCGACGACCTCCTGGTTGCGCGCGGCCTCCCGCAGGGGCCCGGCGGCGTCGGCCTGGGCCTTGGCCTCGTCGGTCTCGGCCTTGATCTCGGCCTTGCGCAGCTCGAGCTGGCGCTCGGCGTTGGCGATCTGCTCCTCGGCGCGGTAGCGCTCCTGCTCGGAGGCCTGCCGGGCGCGCGCCTCGGCGATCTCGGCCTCCTGCTCGACGCGGGCGGACTCCGGGCGGCCGAGGTCGGCGAGGTAGTTGCCCTCGGTCTGGATGTCCTGGAGCTGGAAGGTGTCGAGGGTCAGCCCCTGGTTGGTGAGGCTGGTCTCGGCCTCCTCGGCGACCTCGGAGGCGAACGCCGCGCGGTCGCGGATGATCTCCTCGACGGTGAGCCGACCGACGATCGCGCGCAGCGAGCCGGAGAGCACCTCCTGGGTGAATGGGACGATGTCGTCCTGTTGGGTGAGGAAGCGCTGCGCGGCGGCGCGGATCGAGTCCTCGTTGCCGCCGACCTTGACGATCGCGACGCCCTCGAGGTCGGTCTTGACGCCCTGCTGGCTCACCGCACCGCGCACGCCGACGGAGATCCGTCGGCTCGAGAGGTCGAGGACGTGGAGCTTCTGGATGAAGGGCAGGACGAAGACGCTCGCGCCCATGACGACCTTCTGCCCCGACAGGTCGGTGGAGACCTCCCCGGTCTCGGGGTTCTTGACCGCCCCCTGGCCCTTGCGGCCGGTGATGATGAACGCCTCGTTGGGTCCGGCCACGGCGATGCGCCGGACGATGAGGTAGACGACGAGGACGAGGAGGACGACCGCGCCGACGATCCCGGCGACGAGGGGGCTGTCGAAGAGGAAGGAGAGCATCAGTGGCTCCGGTGGGCGCAGGGGGTGGGCATCAGCGCTCGGCGGGGGCGACCATGAGCGCCGAGGAGGACAGCACGGCGGTGACCTCGACGGGGGTGCCCACGGCGACGGGCTCACTGGCGCGGGCGTTGTACTTCATCGTCTGGCCGAGATGGCTGACGTTGACCTCGCCGAAGCCGCCCTCGGGGATCGGCGTGACGACGACGGCGGTGGCGCCGACGAGGTCGCTGGTGCGTACCGACTCGTCGGTGGGCATGCGCATGAGCGAGCGCGTCAGCCCCCCGGCGATGCCGCCGACGATGGCGCCGCTGGCCAGGCCCGCGAGCGCGCCGCCGGTCACCCCGACGTCGGTGGCCTGCATCGTCAGCGCCCCGCCGAAGCCGAACGCCGCGAGGAAGGAGGCGATGACCGGCCCGGAGAGCAGGCCGCCGGCGACGTCGAGGTCGAAGACGTCGAGGACCTCGCCGAAGACGAGCGTGACGATGAGCAGGGCGAGGCCGATCGCGCCGATGATGAGGAAGCCGAGCACGACGCGCCACCTTTCCCCCGTCGACGCTGCCGACGAGCGAGGTCGAGTCTAGGGGGCGGGGCCGGCGCGGGCAGCGTCGCCGCGTCGGGCGGTCGCTAGGCTCTCGGCCCATGGACGTGAGTCGACGCATCCCGTCGGTGACCAGCGAGGTCGGGCGCCTGCGCGAGGTCGTCGTGCACCGCCCCGACCTCGAGCTGCGGCGCTTGACGCCGGCGAACAAGGACGAGTTGCTCTTCGACGAGCTCGTCTGGGTCGGCAAGGCCCAGGAGGAGCACGACGCCTTCGTCGAGACCCTCGCCGGTGAGGGGGTGCGCGTCCGCCACCTCGCCGACCTCCTCGTCGAGACCGTGCGGCGACCCGAGGCGCGCGCCGAGGCGATCGCCGGCGTGGCCACCGTCGATGCCTGCGGCGCCGAGCTCGTCGAGGGGGTGCGCGCCCACCTCGACGCCCTCGACGACGACGAGCTCGCCCGCCACCTCCTCGGCGGGGTCACCGTCGGCGAGGTGCCCGGGGCGTCCGACGGCTTCGCCGGCGGCGTGCTCGGACCCACGGCCTTCCTCGTGCCCCCGCTGCCCAACGCGGTGTTCACCCGCGACCCCTCGGCGTGGGTGGGCTCGGGTGTGGTCCAGAGCCCGATGCACCGGGTCGCCCGTCGCGCCGAGCGCCACCTCTGGCGGACGCTCTACCGCTACCATCCCGACTTCGCCGGGCTCGCCGAGACGGTGTGGTACGGCGGGCAGGACCGCAGCTACGAGCCGGCGACGATCGAGGGCGGCGACGTCCTCGTGCTCAGCGAGCGCTGCGTCGCCGTGGGGGTCAGCGAGCGCACCCACGCCGTGGCCGTGGAGAACCTCGCCGCGCGGCTCTTCGCCGCCGAGGCCGTCGATGCCGTCCTGGCCATCGACCTGCCGAAGGCCCGGGGCACGATGCACCTCGACACCGTCATCACCGTCGTCGACCGCGACGCCGTCGTGCTCTGGCCCCGCCTCGCGCAGGCCGCGACGGTGCACCGCCTCGAGCCGGGCGGGCGGCGCATGGCCGTGCGCGCCGAGCCCGACCTCACCGCCGCGCTCGCCGACGGGCTCGGCGTCGAGCGGCTGCGGGTCATCACCACCGGCGAGGACGAGGTCGCCGCCGACCGCGAGCAGTGGGACGACGGCAACAACACCCTCGCGGTGCGTCCCGGCGTCGTCGTGGCCTACGAGCGCAACGTCGACACGAACCGACGCCTGGCCGAGGCCGGCGTCGAGGTCCTCGCCGTGCCCGGCTCGGAGCTGCCCCGGGGGCGTGGGGGCCCGCGCTGCATGTCCTGCCCGGTCCTGCGCGACCCGGTGGCGAGGTCGTGAGCGACGACGTCCGCCTTGAGCGCTACATCGGCTCGTGGCCGGCCGATGACCCCGACGCGAACCTCAAGGCCGAGGTCGCCGAGCTCACCCGCGTCGACCCGTTGCCGGCGCTGCGCAACCTCGCGGAGGCCACGGGCATCCCCCTCGGCGCGCTCGTGCGCTACGTGCTCGTGCGCTGGGCCTCGGAGGGCTCCGAGGCGCTGCTCGCCCTCGGTCCGCCAACCGTCGAGCGCCTGTGGCGCCACGTCGCCGCGGCCGAGGCCGCCGGCACCGACGCCGCGCGCCTCGAGGCCTACGACGCGCTGCGGCAGATGCTCGCGTGGCTGCGCTCGCCGCTCGAGCACGACGGGGACGACGGGGACGAGGGGCGCGACGAGGGCGGCGCCTGACGCGTGGCGCCGGGCGCCGCCCTCGACGGCTCAGGCGCGGCGGAGCCTAGGCGCTGAGGAGCTTGCCGATCGCCTTGGCCGAGGGGACCTTGCCGGCCACGACGACCTCGCCGTCGACGACGAGCCCCGGGGTCGACATGATCCCGTAGCTCATGATCTCGGCCATGTCGGTGACCTTCTCGATCGAGGCCTCGGTGCCGAGGTCGTCGAGGGCCTTGCGGGTCTGCTCCTCGAGCTTGACGCAGTTCGCGCAGCCGGGGCCGAGCACCTTGATATCCATCATCTCGCGTTCCTTTGCGGTCGGGTCGTGCGGGCGGGGTGGAGGGGTGGGGTCAGGCGACGAGGTTGAAGAGGTAGCCGATGCCGAGGATGCCGACGGTCACCACGGCGGTGAAGATCACGATGAGCGGGGTCTTGAGCACGCGCTTGAGGAGGATGAGCGAGGGCAGCGACAGCGCGACGACGCTCATCATGAAGGCCATGAGCGTGCCGAGGCCCATGCCCTTGGCCCAGAGGGCCTCGACGAGGGGGACGACGCTGGCGACGTTGGCGTAGAGCGGGATGCCGGCGACCGCGGCGACCGGTACGGCGAAGGGGTTGTCGGGGCCGGCGTAGGTGGCGAGGACGTCCTCGGGCATCCAGCCGTGGATCGCCGCGCCGAGGCCGATGCCGACGAGGACGTAGGGCCAGATCGTCTTGACGATGTCGATCGTCTCGGTCTTGGCCGCCTCCATGCGGTCGGCGAGGGAGGGCCGCTCGTCGGCGGCGCTGATCTGCCCGACGGGGGTGTCGAAGACGAACGGCTCCACCCACTGATCGAGGTTCAGGCGCGACAGCAGGAGGCCGGCGGCCACGGCCATCGTCATGCCCGTGGCGACGTAGAGGGCCGGGACCTCCCAGCCGAACATCCCGAGGAGCATGACGACGCCGACCTGGTTGATGAGCGGGCTCGTGATGAGGAACGTCAGCGTCACGCCGATCGGCACGCCGGCGGCGACGAAGCCGATGAACAGCGGCACCGAGGAGCACGAGCAGAAGGGCGTGACCGCGCCGAAGGCCGCGGCGACGAGGTAGCCGGTGATCGCCCGCCGTCCCGCCAGTGCCGCGCGGACCCGCTCGGGGGAGAGGTGGCTGCGCAGCAGGCCGATGACGTAGATGAGCCCGCCGACGAGCAGCATGATCTTGACGACGTCGTAGAGGAAGAAGTGCACGGCGTGGCCGAGCCGGCTCTCGAGGTCGAGGCCGACGAGGTCGCCGACGACGGCGTCCCACACCGGCTCGTTGGCCACGTAGAGCAGGGCCCACAGCGCCGCGCCGCCGGCGAGCAGCGCGAGGCTGCGTCGTCGGGAGGCCTGTCCGCCGGTGGCGTCGTGGGCGGCCGTCGCGGTCGGCTCGCCGTGCCCGTCGGTCGGGGCCTCCTCGGGGGTCGTGGTCTCGGTCGTCGTGTCGTGGCGGTCGCTCACGGGGACCTCGGTCTGACGGGGGGTGCGGGCGGGCGGTCCGGGTGCGCTCAGGCCTCGACGAGCGCGAGGGGCTGGCCCGGCAGGGCCTGGCGGGCGGCCTCGAGCGCGTCGGCCTCCACGGCGTAGGTGACCCAGCGCCCCTGGCGCTCGGAGCGGACGAGGCCGGCCTCGCGCAGCACCTTGAGGTGGTGCGACAGGAGGTTGCCGGCGATGCTGAGCTCCTCGCGGAGGTCGCAAACGCAGCGGGGCCCAGCGGCGAGACGATCGAGGATCGACAGTCGCAGCGGGTCGCCGAGGGCCTTGAAGAGCTCGGCGCGGCGGGCGAGCTCGTCCATGGGTGCGCCTCCTACGGTGGGGCCGGGTGGGGCACCGGCCGTTCAATGGACGTTGATGCAAGCCTTGTTGAATCAACGTGCATTGAACTGTAGTGGCGCTCCCCGCGACGTCAACCACCGCGCGTCGATGAGGTCTGGATGGCGCAGGACGCTGGGGCGAAGGTCCCGGGGCCGCTGGGGTCGTGTGGCAGGCTTGTCGCGGAGGCTCCGCACGATCCGTCGACCAGGGCGCCGGCATGCCGCTGCGCAGGCGGCGCCGGCCGCGTGGAAGGAACCGCGATGCGCACCGTCCGACTCGCCGGGCCCGCCTCGGCCGTCGCGCTGGGCGCCCTCCTGCTCGCGGCGCTGCTCATCGCGCCGCGGCCGGCGGGCGCCCAGCAGGACGCCGACCTCGAGTACTACTGGGGCGACGGCTGCCCGGTCTGCGAGGACGCCGCGCAGTGGCTCGATGCGCTCGAGGACGCCAACCCGGAGGTCGAGGTCGCGCGGTACGAGGTCTGGTACGACGAGGCCAACCAGGAGCGCTTCGTCGAGACCCTCGCCGAGCGGGGCGAGGAGGCCTCGGGGGTGCCGACCTTCGTCGTCGGCGACGAGGTCTGGGTCGGCTTCACCGAGCAGATCGCCGACGACATCGAGGACGAGCTCGCCGAGACCGCGGGCCCGTCCGCCGCCGACGAGGTCGCAGCCTCGGAGACCGCCGACGACGAGGGCTGGCCGTGGTCGACGGTGATCCTCTCGACGATCGGCGCGCTCGGGGTCGTGCTCGCCATCGTCGCGGTCTCCCGTGCGGGAGGCGGTGGCGCGGTCAAGCGCTGAGCCCGCGAGCACGACGAAGGGGGCGGGCCCGAGCCCGCCCCCTTCGGAGCATCGCGACGTCGAGGTGGGGCTACTCGACGACGGCCTCGCCGGCCTCGACCCAGGCCTCGAAGCTGCCGGGGAAGCCCTCGGCGTTGTCGTAGCCCATGACGCGGAGCATCGTCAGCCCCATCGACGCGCGGCCGCCGACCTGGCACATCACGATGACGTCGGTGTCCTCGGGGACCTCGTCGACGCTCGCGGCGACCTCGCGCAGCGGGATCGACACCGCGTCCTCGATACGGCCCTCCTCGTACTCCTCGGGCTGGCGCACGTCGATGATCGTCGCGCCGGCGTCCCTGGCCTCCTTGACCTCGTCGAGGGAGTTCGTGAGGTAGCCCTCGGGCATCGTCGAGAGGAACCCGTCGACGGCGTCGATCATCTCGGGCTGGAAGTCGGGGTCGCCGACGTCCTCGAGCTCGGCCTGCTCGTCGGTGAACTCCTCACCGGCGGCCTCCCAGCCGTTGGAGCCGGGCATGAAGGGCCGGACGTTGTCGTAGCCGATGAGCCCGAGTGAGGCGTGCGCCATGCCCGCACGCCACCCGCTCGCGCAGTAGACCCAGACGGGCTGGTCGGTCGGGATGACGTTGAGGTTCGCCGCGAGCTCACGGATCGGGATGTGCGCCGCGCCGGGGATGACCCCGGTCTCGTCGACCTCCTCGTCGGAGCGCACGTCGATGATGACCGTGCCCTCGACCTCGGCGGCGTCCTTGAACGCGTCGATGTCGGTCTCGAAGCCCCACCCGTCGGGCAGCGTGCTTGCGTACTCGTCGACGGCGGCGACGACGTCGAAGTCCTCCTCGGCGGCCTCGTCGTCCTCGGCCTCCTCGTCGTCGGCCTCGCCGTCCTCGTCCTCCTCGGCGGCGTCCTCGTCGGGCTCGTCGTCGAGGTCGAGCGCGAGGTCCTCGTCGCCGTCCTCCTCCTCGGCGGCGTCATCGGCGTCGTCCTCGGCGCAGGCCGCGAGGACCATGAGCAGGACGATGAGGGCCGCGAGCAGCGACCGCAGGCTGAGTCTGTGCATGGTGGTGCCCCTTTGTGCTCGTGCCGCGACAGCGGCGTGTTCGGCTCTGGTGCGGGTCAGGTCTCGTGCGTCTCGGCGCCCGAGTCGGTGGTGCTGGTGGTGGCGTGCGAGGCGTCCTGGCCCTCGAGCTCGGCCACCCACTTCCTGTGCTCGATCTTGGCCTTCCTCTTCGGCATGTAGCCGGTGTGCATGTTGTTGATCGCCTTGTAGACGACGGTGAAGTAGACGTGGCCGACGAGCAGCAGCACGAGCGAGCCCATCGTCACGTTGTGGACGACCACGGTCCACGCCTGCAGGGAGTCGTCGATCGGGAACGGCCCGATCCACAGGAGCAGGCCGGAGAAGACCACGCCGGCGGACAGGATCATCACGAGGGCGTGGTGGAGCTTCTGCCCGGCGTTGAGGCGCCCTTGGGGCGGCATGTCCGCGGCGTTGCCGAGGGCGTACTGCCCCATCTGCATGAGCCAGCGGAGGTTGTCCCGGTCGAAGGTGAAGGAGTCCCGGATGAGCTCCTTGGCCCCCTCGCGGTCGACGATGAAGTAGAGGAACGGCACGGCCATGAAGGCCACGGCGGCGACCCGGTGGACGATGCGCGAGTAGCCGCCGGCCGCGAGGAACGACAGCGGGTCGAAGATCAGCGGCAGGCCGCTGAGGAAGAGCACGGTGAACGACGTCGCGACGAGGAGGTGGACGTAGCGCTGGCCTGGGCGGTAGCGCAGGATCTGCTCGTCGCCGTCTGGGGTCTCGGGGCCCTCGGCGACCGGGGTCGCGGTGGTCTCGCTCATCGGTTCACCTCACCGTGGTCGTCGCCGGCGTCGGTCGTGCCGTCGCCGCCCGTGCCGGCGGCGGTCGTGCCCGCGCCCTGCTCCTCGAGCCGGCGCATCTCCTGCATGTGGTTGCGTCGCGCGATGACCCCCGCGACGCCCGCGGCGACGATGGAGAAGCCGGTGATCGCGAACCCGCCGGGCTTGACGATGTCCTGCCAGGCGGTGGCGATGAACGGGATCTCGGGGTCGCGGGGCAGGTCGAGCGACTCGGGGTCGCTGGGGGCGACGACGAGCATGCCGAGCCCACCGGTCTGGCTCTCGCCGTAGACCTGGGCGTTGGGGTACTTGTCCTTCATCAGCGAGGCGCGGCGGTGCGCCTCGGCGGCGATCTCGTCGCGCGGCCCGAAGCGCAGCGCGTCGCTGGGGCAGGTCTGCACGCACCAGGGGGTGCCGCCGGCCTTCGTGACGTCACGGCAGCCGTCGCACTTCGTCGCCACCCCGTTGGCCATGACCGGCACCTCGTAGGGGCAGGCGCGCACGCAGTACTGGCAGCCGCTGCACAGGCTGCTGTCGACGCGGGTGAGGTCGTCCTCCTTGAAGAGGGCGCCGGTCGGGCAGACGTTGACGCACGCGGCGTCGGAGCAGTGGTAGCAGCGGTGGTTGTCGAAGCCTCCGGAGAGGTTCGGGAACGTCCCCTCCACCCGCTCGCTGATGCGGATGTACTGCACGCCGTCGGGCAGCTCGTTACCGGTGTTGCAGGCGACGACGCAGCCTTCGCAGCCGATGCACTGGGTGAGGTCGAGGAGGAAGGTCGAGCCCATCTCAGGCCTCCGAGCTCTCGAGGCGGACGAAGTTCACGCGCATGCCTGCGCCGCCGCACACGGGATCGAGGTTGTAGCGGGTCATGAGCTTGGTGTCGCTCGCGCCCTTGCCATTGGCGTTGGTCAGCCCCCGGGAGGCGTGGCCGTGGCCGTGGGCCATGAAGACCGCGTCGCGGCGGATCCGCTGGGTGGCCTTGACCTTGATCGGCCCGTCGCTGGCGCCGTCCTGGTTGGTGAGCGTGACGTAGTCCCCGTCGGCGATCCCGAGCTCGGAGGCGGCGTCGGCGTTGAGCCAGAGCTCGTTCTCGGGGAAGCGCTCGAAGAGCGCGGGGGTGTTCTGGGTCTTGCCGAAGGTGTGGGCGGGATGGCGGCCGTAGAGGAGCCGGAAGTGGCCCTCGGGAGGCTCCTCGACCGGTTCGTACTCCGGCAGGGGGTCGAGGCCCTGGGCCTCGAGGAAGGTCGAGTAGAGCTCGATCTTGCCCGAGGCCGTGGGGAACGGGCTGCCGTCCTCGTAGTCCTCGAGGAACGGCTTGCCGTCCTGGACGATGACGCCGCCTTGCGCGCGCAGGTCGTTGATGTTCGACCCGAGGGAGCGCAGGCGGTCGTCGAGGTACTCCTCGATGTCCTCCCAGCTGAAGAAGGCCTCGAGGCCGATGCGCTCGCCGAGCTCCTTGGCGATCCACCAGCCCGGCTTCGTGTCGTGCAGCGGCTCGGCGGCCGGCTCCCGCAGGGCGATGTAGGGCTTACGGTGCGACATCGTGTAGAGGTCGTCGTAGCGCTCGAGGTAGGTCGCCTCGGGAAGGACGATGTCGGCCCAGGCGATGTGCTCCTGCGGCAGGACGTCGACGGCCACGACGAGGTCGAGCTCGGCGAGGGCCTCCTTCGTCCGCTCGGGGTTCGGCACCGAGTGCAGGAGGTTGACCCCGTAGCAGATGAGCGCCTCGACCGGGTAGGGATCCCCGGTGATCATCGGCTCGATGAGCTCCTGCATCGCCGTGGGGCCCTGCAGGAAGGTGTCCTGGGCCCCGTCGGCCCGGGCCTTGCCGGTCGGGCCGACCGCGAGGTCGCCGAGCTCGTCCTCGTCGTCCCCCTCGTCGGGGTCCGCCCCGCAGCCACCGACGCTGCCGGCGATGGCGTACGGCGGGTAGCCGTAGTCACCGACGTAGGGGTTGGCGTTGAAGTACATGCCGCCCTCGCGACCGTAGGCCCCGAGGATGGCGTTGACGGTGAGCACGGCGCGCATGCGCTGGGTGTCGTTGCCGTACCACGTGACGTGCCGGCCGGGCATGATGACCGCCCTGGGGGCGTGCTCGCCGAGCGCGCGGGCGGTGTCGCGGATCTGCTGGGGGGAGAGATCGGTGATCTCCGCGGCCCACTCCGGCGTCTTGTCCTCGACGTGGGCGGCGAGCTGCTCGAAGCCGTTGGCCCACTGCTCGACGTACTCGGCGTCGTAGAGCTCCTCGTTGATGAGCACGTGGATCCAGGCCAGCAGCAGCGCGGTGTCCGTGCCGGGCTTGATCGGCAGCCAGTGGTCAGCCTTCGTCGCGGCACTCGAGAAGCGCGGGTCGACGGAGATCACCGTGCCGCCGCGACCGTGGAGGCTGGCGAAGTCCTGCATCACGGTGTTGCGGGCGTCCTCGCCGATGTGGCTGCCGATGAGCGCGACGCACTCGAGGTGCTCCCAGTCGAGCGGCTCGTGGCCACCGACGGGGAAGCCGAAGGTCAGCAGCGAGGCCTCGTCGCGCGGCGAGATGCACAGCGACGTCGAGGGCTTCGCGGCGTTGGGCGTGCCCCACGCCTGCGGAAGGTGCTCGGCGAACCACGAGTCGCCGGCGGTGTGCCCGAAGAACGCGACGGCCTCGGGGCCCGAGCGCTCCTTGATCTCGTTGAGCCGGTCGGCGATGAGGTCGAGGGCGAACTCCCACTCGACCTCCTGGAACTTGCCCTCGCCCCGCTCGCCGGTGCGCACCATCGGCGCCTGGAGCCGGTCGGGGTCGTACATGAACGACACGCCGCCCTGGCCGCGGGGGCAGAGCTTGCCTCGGCTCTTGGGGTCGGCAGGGTTGCCGTCGATCTTGTGGACGACGCCGTCGACGGTGCGGACGACGACACCGCAGTGCCAGGGGCACATGTCGCAGACGGTGTAGGCCGTCTCGACGTTGTTGCCGTCGTACCAGTTGTCGCCGCTCGTGTCGGCGTGGGCCGGCGAGCCCGCGACCCCTGTCGTGGCCACGGCCCCGGCCACGCCGGCGGCCAGGCCGGACTTGAGGAGGGTTCGTCGAGTGATCTCGAGCGGAACTCTCGCCATCGTCATTCCTCGATTCTTCGGGTGCGCTCGCCCCGCGCGGGTCGGGGCACGGTCGTGGGGGCTACGGGGTCACGCGGTGGTCGGCTCGGGGACGTGGCCGGCGAGCCTTGAGAGCGCCGCGGCCAGGTCGGGCAGTCGCGCCACGACCCGTTCGCGGCCGGTCTCGTCGAGCTCGTAGAGCCCTGGGGGATCGTCCGGCGTGCCGGGCGCGAGGCCGCCGGCGACGACCATGCCGACGAGGGCGCTGCCGGAGCGGATGAAGGCGCGGGCGCACTCGTAGCCGAACCGGTTGAGGCTGAACTCCGGGTTGAACTCGAGGGCGGCGGCGAGCTCGCGACGCTGCTCGGTGCAGGCGTCGAGTACCCCGGGGTCGTCAGCGTGCGCGACGAACCAGGGGCAGGGGTTGGCCGTCCTCGTCAGGGCGTTGCCCTGCATGTCGGCGACGACCATCATCACGCCGAGGCACTCGGCGACGAGCTCGAGCAACGGCTCGACGACGGCTCGGTCGAGGTGCAGCGCGTCGACGTCGGAGGGCCTGCCGGCGTCGCCGGTGAGGTTGAGTCGCTCCTCGACGGCTTCGAGCGGGAAGCGCCACTGCCGGCCGACCTTGACCGCGGGCAGGCGGCCGTCGCCAGCCATGCGGTAGACCGTCGAGCGATCGACACCCAGGAGATCCTGGATGCGCTCGGCTCCGACGAACTGCTCGGTCATGTCCTCGGCTCCTGCATCGTCGTGCCTCTGCACGACAGGCACGGTGCATAGCATGCGCGGTGCAGGAGCGGCGCTCCGGGTCGCTCGTCCCGATCGTCACGCCGAACGGCCCCCGGCCTCGCGGGGCCATCGGACCCGGCCTTCGGTGACCCTTCATCGAGGCCCTCGGCGCAGGTCGTGCGCGCTGTCGTCGCGACCGTGTCTGTGCGAGGCTCGGGGGCCTGCCGAGGGATGGGGCTCGCGAGTCGGGCGTCCCCGACTCGGCCGCCGACCGCCTCACCGCGCGCGACCGCACCGGTGAGAGCCACGAGGAGAAGGACCGATGATGGACGAGTACCTGCCCGAGGCCTACACGAGCTTCCGCGACGACTTCCCGCAGCTCACCGCCGCGCTCGATGCCCTCGGCGCAGCCGGCGACGAGGCCGGTCCGCTCGACGAGAAGGCCCAGCGCCTCGTCAAGCTCGGGCTCGCCATCGGCACCGAGTCCGAGGGCGCGGTGCGCTCGAACGCCCGCAAGGCCCTGGCCGCTGGGGCCAGCCCCGCTGAGCTGCGCCACGCCGCGGTCCTTGCGATCACGACCTGCGGGTTCCCCACGGCGATCGCCGGCCTCGGCTGGATCGACGAGGTCCTGCGCGCCGAGGGCTGATTCGGGACGGCGGGCGCGGGGCGGTCAGCCCTCGAGGGGGCGGATCGCCTCGACGGTGACCTCGAAGGTCCCCCCGGGGGCGTCGTAGCTCACGGTGTCGCCGGTCCGGGCCCCGAGCAGGGCCTTGCCCAGCGGCGATGAGCTCGAGACGAGCCCGAGCCCGTCGACCTTGTCCTCGATCGAGCCGATGAGCACCTCGTCGGTGTCGCCGTCGTCGTCGGTGATCGTCACGACGGTGCCGGCGGCGACGACCTCGCCGTCGGAGGAGGCCTCGCCGACTTGGACATGGCGCAGCATGTCCTCGAGCTGGCGGATGCGCGCCTCCATCTTGCCCTGCTCGTCCTTGGCCACGTCGTACTCGGCGTTCTCGCGCAGGTCGCCGTGGGAGCGGGCGCGCTCGATGGCGGCCGACGCCTCCCGGCGCCCGTCGGTGCGGAGCTGCTCGAGCTCGGCGACGAGGCGGTCGTAGGCGGCCTGGGACAGCCAGACGGGTTCAGTCACGGAGACTCCTCCGCAGCGCATCGCGATCACGGCGAAGCCGCAAGTCTAGTGGCCTGCGCGGACCGCTGCGCCGCTGGCGGCGGTCGCCCCTCCACGTCGCACTACACTGCCGGGCTGTCCTGCGGCCGTGCGAGGCCCCCGGAGGGACCCACGCCGCGCCCCACCCGCTGACGGAGGTCCCGTGGCCGAGGAGACCGCGCCGACGACCGCGAGGGCGCTCTTGCGCAACCGTGCCTTCGCCGTCGCGATGGCCATCGCCGTCGTCGTCGCGCTCGGCTTCGGCCTCGTCGTGCCGGTCCTGCCGCTGTTCGCCCGCTCGTTCGGGGTGAGCCTCTTCGCCGCGACCGCGCTCGTGAGCGTCTTCGCCGCGGTGCGCTTCCTCTCGAACTTCGCCACCGGCGCGCTGTCGGACCGCATCGGCACGCGCCGGGCGATCGCCTGGGGTGCCACCGTCGTCGCCGCCTCGAGCGTGGCCTCGGGCCTCGCGCCGACCTACGGCGCCCTCGTGGCCTTCCGCGGCGTCGGTGGCTTCGGCAGCGCGCTGTTCTTCAACGCCCTGCTCAGTCACGTCATCCTCATGGTCCCCGCCGACTACCGCGGCCGTGCGGTCGGTCTGCTGCAGGGTGCGTTCCTCTTCGGGATCCTCTTCGGGCCGACGGTCGGCGGCGCGCTCGCCGAGCCTCTCGGCCTGCGCTGGCCGCTCATCATCTACGGCGGGTTCTGCCTGCTCGCCGCTGGGGTGGCCCTGCTCGGGTTGCCCCGCGTGGAGCCTGCCGAGCCCGGCGGGGACGGTGGGCGCGGGCCCCGGGCGCTGCTCGCGGTCGCCGCCCGCTTCCTGCGCGATCCCGCCTTCGTCGCCGCGCTCGTGATGATGGCGGCATCGCGCTGGTCGGCCACCGGGGTGCGGTTCAGCCTCGTGCCGCTCTACGGCGAGGAGGTCGTCGGCGCCGGCGCGCTGCTCGTCGGGGTCGCGCTGACGCTCTCCTCGGTCTCACACGCCGCGACGCTGTGGCCCGCCGGGCGCATCATCGACCTCTACGGCCGGCGACGGCTCGCTGCGCCGGCCTACCTGACCTTCGGCCTCGTCTCGGTCGCCCTGGCCTGGGCCACCTCGGTGCCAGCGTTCCTCGTCGTCATGGCCCTCTACGGCATCGGCACGGGACTGACCTCGGTGACCCCTCCGGCGATCGTCGGCGACGTCGCTGGACCCGCCGACACCGGCAAGGCCGTCGGGGTGCTCAACACCGCCGGCGACCTCGGCAGCGTCGGCGGGCCCGTCGTCTCGGGCTGGCTCGCCGACGAGGTGGGCTACGGGGCGGCGTTCGGGTTGAGCGGGGCGCTCCTCGTCGTCGCCGCGGGCGTCGCGCTGGGGATGCGCGAGACGCTGCCTTCTCGCCAGGGTGGAACCGTCTAGCAGCTTGCGACGGTGAGGCCAGGGGCGGAGCCGCAGCGTCGCGACGGCAGCGCCGCGGTGGAGGTCCGCCCACCCCAGGCCTTGCCAGATCACCAGACCCTGGCACCGTCGGCGCCGTCGGGCGTGGGCCGTGGCCGCCGTCCCGCCCCGCGGGGCTAGACTTGGGACGGGATGTGGCAGGTCGTCTACCGTCTCTATGAGCGCCGGCTCGCCGCCGGTCTCTCGACCCTGCCCCAGCACGTCGGGCTCATCCTCGACGGCAACCGGCGCTACGCCCGCGAGCGCGGTCTCGGCACCGCCGCGGCGGGGCATCGCGAGGGGGCGCGCAAGATCGACGAGCTCCTCGAGTGGTGCGCCGAGCTCGGCATCCCCTACGTCACCCTCTGGCTGCTGTCGACCGACAACCTCCGCCGCGAGGCCGGGGAGGTCGCCGACCTCGTCGACATCATCGCCGAGACCGTCGAGCGCATCGCCACCCGCCGGCCCGACGTCAGGCTCACCGCCGTCGGCGCGATCGATGCGCTGCCCGACCCGCTGGGCCGCGTCCTCAAGGACGCCGAGGAGCGCACCGCCCATGCCCGCGGCCTCCACGTCCAGGTCGCCGTCGGCTACGGCGGGCGCGAGGAGATCGTCGACGCCCTGCGCGCGCTGCTGGCCGAGCGCGAGGCCGCCGGCGACGCCCTGCCCGACGTCATCGACTCGCTGTCCCTCGAGGAGATCGCCGAGCACCTCTACACGACCGGCACGCCGGATCCCGACCTCATCATCCGCACCTCTGGGGAGATCCGCCTCTCGGGGTTCTTGCTCTGGCAGTCGGCGCACTCGGAGTTCCACTTCTGCGACGCCTACTGGCCGGACTTCCGCAAGACCGACTTCCTGCGAGCGCTGCGCGACTACGCCTCGCGCAAGCGTCGCTTCGGCCATTGAGCGCTGTCGCGCCTCGAGGCTGCCGACGTCGGCGCTCGCTACGATGACGCCGTTGATGACCGAGACCCGCCGATGACTCGCCCGCCACGGTGGCCGGCCCTGCGATGAGCCTCCTCGTCGAGCTCGTCGCCGCCGCCCAGGCGCCCCCGCGCGCCGACGAGGCCGCCGCCGGCCCGCTCGACGAGGCGGGCACCGGTCGGGCCGCCGCCCTGGCCACCGAGCTCGCCGCCGCCGACCCAGCCGTGAGCGCGCTGTGGTCCGCGCCATCCCCCCGGTGCCGGGCCACGCTCGTGCCCCTGGCCGTGGCCACCGGGCTCGAGGCCGAGGTCGTCGACGCCCTCGGCTGGCCCGCCGAGGTCCCCACCGACGACGCCGGCGACGCCTGGGTCGACGCGGCCTGGGAGGGCGGTCGGGTCCTGCGCTTCCTCGAGGAGCGCCTCGCCGACGCCGCCCGCAGTCGACGGCCCGCCCGGCTCGTGGCCTGCGCCCCCGCCGAGGTCGTCGCCGCGGTCACCGCGCTGCTGGCCGGCCGCGACGGCCTCGACGTCGCCGACGTCCACTGCCCCGACGCCGGCCGGGTCACCCTCGAGTTCACCGAAGGGCGCACCACGAGCGCGGTGCGCCGCCCTGCGCCCCCCGCCCGCCGACGACAGGAGCCCTGATGGCCGCCGAGGCCCCGACGACGTTCGTCCTCGACACCTGCGTGCTGCTCGCCGACCCCAACGCGCTGCACCGCTTCGACGAGCACGAGGTCGTCCTGCCGCTCGTCGTCGTCGAGGAGCTCGACCGTCAGAAGGCGCGCATGGACGAGGTCGGCCGCAACGCCCGGCAGGCGGTACGGCTCATCGAGGACCTGCGCCTCGAGAGCCGCAGCGGCCTGCGCGAGGCCGTCGCGCTGCCGGGCGGGGGCTCGTTCCGCGTCGAGGGCAACGGCGTCGACGCGACGCTGCCGACCTACCTCGACCCCGACAAGCCCGACCACCGCATCCTCTCGGTCGCGAAGTCCCTCGCCGGCACCCTCGTGACGAAGGACGGCGCGCTGCGCATCAAGGCCAGCCAGCTCGGCGTCGCCGTCGAGGACTACCGCGCCGACACCGTCGAGGTCGACGAGCGCTACACCGGCATCGCCGATCTCGTCGTCGACGAGGCCACCCTCGGCACGCTCCACAGCGCCGGCAAGGCGGTCCTGCCCGACGCCGTGCTCGAGCAGGCGCCGCTGTGCCGCAACCAGTGCGTCATCCTGCGCGCCGGCCCGTCGGCCTCCGGGCTGGCCCGGGTCGTCGACGCCGCCGCCGACACCGCGACCGTCGAGCGCATCACCGGCAGCCCGCGGGCCTTCGGCGTGAGCCCCCGCGACGTGCGCCAGACCTTCGCCCTCGACCTGCTCACCGACCCCGACGTGCCGTGCGTCTCGCTCATGGGCATGGCCGGCACCGGCAAGACCTTCCTCGCGCTGGCGGCCGGGCTCGAGCAGGTCCTCGAGTCGCGCACCTACCGCCGCCTGTCGGTGTACCGCCCGCTCGTGGCCGTCGGCCGCCAGGAGGTCGGTTACCTGCCCGGCGACCTCGACGAGAAGCTCCAGCCGTGGATGGCCGCAGTCTACGACAACCTCTACGCGCTCTTCCGGCGCGACGACGACGGCTGGGGCGCCGACCAGCGCTCGGTGCAGGCCACCGTCGACGCCCTCCTCGACCGGGGCGAGCTCGAGACCGCGGCGATCACCTACCTGCGGGGACGCTCGATCACCGACGAGTTCGTCATCGTCGACGAGGCCCAGAACCTCGAGCTCCCCACGCTCAAGGTCATCCTCACCCGTATGGCCGCCGGCTCGAAGGTCGTCTTCTGCGGCGACCTCAGTCAGATCGACAACCCCTACATCTCGCCGCACGGTGGGATGGCCGCGCTCATCGAGACGCTCAAGGGCACCGACCTCTTCGGCCACGTCGCCCTCGCCAAGGGCGTGCGCTCACCGCTGGCCGAGCTCGCTGCGACCCGCTTTTAGGGGGACGCGCCGTGCACGTGGGCGCGCGTCGCGCGTCGCGCTGCGCGCCGGTGGTCCTGGGAGGGGAGCGCGGCGCCTTGGGGGCTCGCGCGACCGGAACTGACGCTCGCGCGCGAGCCGAGGCTACGTTACCGTAGGTTGCATGGAGGCGATGATCCGCTCCGAGGCCACCGGCCCGCCGCTGGCCGGAGCCCCGACGCCCCACGCGCTCGCCGGGATCTGGCATTGGGCGGCCGCCGAGCCCGACCGTCGGCTGCTGGCCCACCACGACGGCGAGGCCTTCGTCGAGCACCGCGCCGGCCAGGTGCGCGAGGGGGTGCGCGACCTCGCCGCCGGGCTCGTCGCCCGGGGCGTGGAGCCCGGAGACCGGGTCGCGCTGCTCGCGCGCACCGGCGTGGACTGGGTCTACGCCGACGCGGCGATCCTCGCCGCTGGCGCGGTGAGCGTGCCGATCTACGACACGAGCTCCCTGCAGCAGATCGAGCGCATCCTCGCCGACAGCGGCGCGGTGCTCGTCCTCGTCGAGACCCTCGAGCAGCGCCGGGCCCTCGCCGGCGCGGCCGCGGCCCTGCCGGCCGCGCCGGAGGTGCTCGCGTTCGAGGACGGCGCCGCGACCCGCCTCGCCGAGGAGGGCCACGGCCACCGCGACGAGGTCGAGGCGCGCGTCGCCGCGCTCACCGGCGGCGACCTCGCCGTGCTCATCTACTCCTCGGGCACGACCGGTGAGCCGAAGGGCTGCGAGCTGACCCACGCCAACCTCTGCGCGAACGCGCGCCAGACCGCCGAGCAGGTCCCCGAGCTCTTCAGTGCCGGGGCGCGCACGCTCGTATTCCTGCCGCTGGCCCATGCCCTCGCGCGCATCCAGCTGCAGACCTCGCTCGAGCAAGGGGTGCTGACCGGTCTGGCGACGAGCCTCGAGCGCCTGCCCGCTGAGTTCGCGGCCTTCCGCCCGACCTTCATCGTGGGGGTGCCGCGGGTCTTCGAGAAGGTCAAGCGCAACGCGCGTGCCAGGGCCGCGGAGGCCGGCCGCGAGCGGGTCTTCGACCGGGCGGCCGACGTCGCGGTGCGCTGGTCGGAGGCCAAGCGCGGTGGCGGGGCGTCGTGGTGGCTGCGCGCCCAGCATCGGCTCTTCGACCGCCTCGTCTTCACGCGGCTGCGGGAGGCCTTCGGCGGCGAGCTCGAGCTCGCGATCTGCGGCGGCGCCGCGCTCGATCCCGACCTCGGTCGCTTCTTCGACGGGCTCGGGATCACCGTCCTGCCCGGCTACGGCCTCACCGAGGCCTCGCCGATCGTCTCCGGCGGGCCCGTCGACGCCGTCGACTACGACGCCGTCGGAGGGGTCTACCCTGCGACGACGGTGCGCGTCGCCGACGACGGCGAGATCCTCGTGGCCGGCCCGCAGGTCTTCGCCGGCTACTGGCGCGACCCCTCGGCGACCGCGGCGCTGCTCGAGGCCGGCTGGCTGCGCACCGGCGACCTCGGCAGGCTCACGCCCTCCGGGCAGGTCGTCATCACCGGCCGCAAGAAGGAGATCCTCGTCACCGCCGGCGGCAAGAACGTCTCGCCGGGACCGCTGGCCGACCGCGTGCGCGCCCACCCGCTCGTCGACCACGTCGTTATCGTCGGCGAGGGCCGTGCCTTCGTCGGCGCCCTCGTCTTCCTCGACCACGAGGAGCTCGCGCGTCGGGGGATCGACCCGACCCCGCCCCTCGACGAGGCGCCGCTGCGCGCCGAGCTCGACGTCGCCGTCGCCGCGGCCAACGAGGCGGTCTCGCGCGGTGAGGCCATTCGCGCCTACCGGATCATCGCCGCGCCGCTGTCGATCGACGCCGGTGAGCTCACCCCGACCCAGAAGCTGCGACGGCGCCCCGTCGAGCAGCGCTTCGGCGACGAGATCGAGGCGCTCTACGCCTGAGGCGGCCCGGCGGTCGCCGCGCCTGCTTGCGTGCCCGCCCGCCGAGGCGTCTACTGCGCGGCGATGCTCCTGCGACCCGGCGCCGACGACTTCCGCGTCGTGGGCCTGTCGGTCGGGCGCGTGCTGCTCGGCGTGGCGGTGGCGATGCTCGCCCCGGCGGTGCTCGGCTTCGCGCTCGGGGAGGTCAACGAGGCCTGGGGCTTCGTCGTCGGCGCGTCGCTGACCGCGCTGTTCGGCCAGGGCCTCGTGCTCCTGTGCGCGACCCGCGCGCCGCTGAGCGCCACCCACGGCCTCGTCACGGTCGCGGCGGCCTGGCTGCTCGCCGCGTGGTTCGGGGCGGTGCCGCTGCTGCTCAGCGGCCACTACGGCGGCTTCCTCGACGCCTACTTCGAGGCGATGAGCGGGTTCGCCACGATCGGCCAGACCCTTGCCCAGGACATCGACCACATGGCCCGCAGCGTCAACCTCTGGCGCCACCTCATGCAGTTCATGGGCGGGCAGGGGATCATCATCATCGCCCTGACGATCTTCTCCTCAGCCGGTGGGGCGATCGGATCGCTCTACCTCGGCGAGGGTCGGGAGGAGAAGATCCTGCCCAACGTCGTCAGCACCGCCCGCTTCATCTGGAAGGTCGCCCTGACCTACGCGGCGGTGGGCATCGCCGTCCTCTGGACGGCGCTGCTGCAGGCCGGCCTGGGCCCAGGCCTGGGGCTCTACCACGCGGTGGCGCTGTTCATGGCGGCCTTCGACACCGGGGGCTTCGCCGTGCAGTCCACCTCGGTGGCCTTCTACCGCTCCGTGGGCGTCGAGCTCGCGCTCTGGCCGGTCATGCTCGCCGGAGGCTTCAGCTTCGCCCTGCACTACCAGCTCTGGCAGGGCCGCGGCCGCGAGCTCGTCCTCAACCTCGAGTCCCGCGTCCTTGCGGTCACCGCAGCCCTCGTCCTCGTGATCATGGTGAGTGGGCTCATCACCGCCGGCACCTTCGGCGACGTGCCCTCGCTGGTGCGCCACACGCTCTTCCACGTCATCAGCGCCCACACGACGACCGGGCTGGCCACCGTGCCCGGGGCGATCTACGTCTCGGCATGGGGGGTGCTCGCCCCGGCGTCGCTCGTCCTGGCGATGGCGTTGGGAGGCATGGCCGGCTCGACCGCCGGGGGGATCAAGGCCCTGCGCGTGGGCCTCATCGTCAAGGGCATCCGCAAGGACCTGCGCCAGGCCCTGCTGCCCGACGGCGCCGCGGTCGTCGAGACCTACCATCTGGGCTCGCAGCGGGTGCTGAGCGGCCGACAGGTCACCGCAGCGGGCACCGTGCTCCTGCTGTGGGTGCTGCTCTACGCCGCCGGTGCGCTGCTCGCCCTCCTCTACGGCTACGACCTCGAGACCGCGCTGTTCGACTCCGTGGCCGCCGCGAGCTCCGGTGGGCTGTCGGTCGGTCTCGCACGGCCTGACATGGAGGTCGCCCTCAAGGTCGTCTTCATCGCCCAGATGCTCCTCGGCAGGCTCGAGTTCATCGCGGTCTTCGCCCTGCTGGGCTACCTCGTGGCGATCGTCCGGGGACGCACGTGAGCGGGCGGCCGGCGCGGGGGGTCCCGCCGCTGCGGGTCGCCGCGGCCGCGGCGCTGCTCGTCGCCGTGCTCGCCGCGGTCGCCGGCCTGGCCGAGGTGCTGCGTCACCCTCGGACGATCGACCCGGTCCCCGAGCCGGCCGCCGTGGAGGACCCGCGTGAGGAGGTCGTCTGCGAGGACGCGCCCGGGGCCCGGTCGGGCGAGCCGATCGTTGCCGACTCCGGGTCCCTGCTCGACTGTCCCGAGCGCTACGACGGCCGCGTCGTGGCCTACGAGGGCGAGGTCGTCGGCGCGGCGCTCGAGCGCGCCGACGGCACGTGGGTCCAGCTCAACGACGACCCCTACGCCGGCGACCTCGGCCCGCTGCCGACCCATCGGCAGTTCCGCGGCGGCAACGCCGGCATCGGCGTCTACCTGCCACCCGCCCTCGCCGGGCAGATCGCCTCGGTGGGCTCGCACGAGCGACGGGGCGACGTCCTCGCCGTCGTCGGCGTCTACCACCAGTCCGACCAGCGCAGCGGCGAGGTCGCGGTCATCCGCGCGACCGGCGGGGAGGTCGTGGCCGCCGGGGGGCCGATCGAGCATCCTGCGCTCGGCGACCGGCGCCTGGCCGGTGGGCTCCTCGCCGCCGCGGCGCTCGGACTCGTCCTCCTCGGTCGCCTTCGGGCCCGCCGCGAATCCGGCGGCCCACGGTAGGCGTGGCCCGGAGGACGAGCCGCCGGGCGCGGGCGCCCCTAGACTCCGCGGGCGTGGCTGCGCGCACCCGACCCGCCCCGCCAGGACTACGCCTGGCCTTCGCGGTGTGGGCGCACTGGGCCGCGAACGGCCGCACCCTGCGGCAGGGCGCGACGGCGCTCGCGATCTCGACGGTCGTCGGCCTCGCCGCCGGGCTCGTGCTCGGCGCGATGGAGGCGCTCCTCGAGCAGCTGCCGGGCCTGCTCCTGCTCGTGCCCGCCGCGATCGGGATGCGCGGGGCGATCTTCGGCGCGCTCGCGGCCCGCCTTGGCACGGGCATCCTCACCGGCCAGCTCCAGGGCTTCGCCCGCGGGGGCTTCGGGCGCGACAACCTCGAGGCGGCGATCCTGCTCACCCTCTTCTCCTCGGCGCTGGCCGCCCTCGTCGCGCGGGCGGTCGCCGGGGCACTCGGGCTCGCGACGATCCCCGTCTGGGAGCTCATGGTCGTCTCCGTCGTCGGCGGCGTGATCTCGAGCGCGGTGATCCTCGTCGGCGTGATGGCGCTGACCCGCACCGCGCAGCGCCGCGGCTGGGACATGGACGCGATCGGCGCGCCGCTGGTGACGACGACCGGCGACATCATCACCCTGCCGGCGCTCGTGGGCGCGACGCTGCTGCTCGGCGTGCCGTGGCTGCCCGAGCTCCTCGGCGGGCTCCTGCTCGTCGTCGCCGTCGTCGCGGTCTGGCGGGGGGTGCGTGCCAAGGCTCCGCTCGTCCGCGCGATCGTGCGCCAGAGCCTCGCGGTGCTCACCTACGCCGCGGTCGTCGACATCCTCGCCGGCAGCGTCCTCGAGACGCGCGTCGAGGCGCTCGTGGGCAGTCCCGCGCTGCTCGTGCTCATCCCGCCGTTCATCGCCAACTGCGGCTCGCTCGGCGGGATCCTCGCCGCGCGCCTGGGCTCGGAGCTCCACCTCGGCATGCTCACCGCGCGGGTCGTGCCCGAGCGCCTCGCCTTCCTCGAGGGCTCGATGGTCGCGCTCTTCGGCGTGCTCGCCTTCGGGGGGGTCGGGCTCATCGCCCACACCTCCTCGGTGGTCCTCGGCTTCGACTCGCCGGGGCTGGGCGGCATGGTCGGCGTCGCGCTGCTCGGCGGGGCGCTGGCCTTCGCGCTCATCTTCGTCGTCGCCTACGCCACCGCGTCGGCGTCGTTCCGCTTCGGCTGGGATCCCGACAACCACGGGATCCCGGTCGTGACCGCGACGATGGACCTCTTCGGGGTCCTCTGCCTCATCGCGGCGATGGTCATGCTCGGCGTCATCTAGGGGAGGGAGAGGGATCACGATGCGGCGCACCGTCAAGGAGCTGCTCGTCGAGGCCAAGGACGCCTCCGAGCTCATGGTCGACCTCGCCTACGCCGCGGTGTTCTTCGACGACGCCGACCTCGCGCGCGAGGTCATCAAGCTCGAGGACCGCATGGACGCGACGGTCCATGAGATGCGCGTCGGCACGATGCTCGCCGCGCGGGCGCCGGAGGACGCCGAGCGCATGGCGGCGATCCTCGGCCTGGCCAACGCCGTCGAGGAGATCGGCGACGCCGCCGAGGACATCGCCCGGGTCGTCCTGCGCGACCTCGGGGTGCCCGGGGAGCTGCGCGACGACCTGCGCCACGCCGAGGAGGTCACCGCGCGGGTGAAGCTGCGCGAGGGCAACCGCATGGCCACGCGCAGCCTCGCCGACCTCGCCCTGCCGAGCGAGACGGGGATGTGGGTCATCGCCATCCGCCGCGACGTCGACTACCGCTACGGCCCGAGTGGGGACGAGGTCCTCCAGGACGGCGACGTCCTCCTCGTCCAGGGCCCGTTCGAGGGCGTCGACCTCCTCCGGGAGATGGCCGGCGGGGAGGCCTACGGCCTCGCCCCGCCCGTCGAGCACGGGCGCCTGTCGCACCTCGAACGCGCCGTCGACCTCCTCGTCGAGCTCAAGAACGCCGCGGAGGTCGCGATCGGCCTCGCCTACTCGGCGATCCTCCTGCGTGACCTCGGCCTGGCCCGCGAGGCCTCCCGTGCCGAGGACCGCTGCGACGAGCTCTACGCCGAGCTGCTGCGCTGGACCCTGCGCGCCGCCGCCGACCTCGACGCCGACGAGGTCGACGAGCTGCGTGGCCTGCTCCAGCTCGGGCAGGCCTCCGAGCGCATCGCCGACGCCGCCCAGGAGATGACCCG
>JAWOAS010000114.1:0-2592 GCA_046498405.1 Egibacteraceae bacterium | reverse complement strand
CCCGGGAGGAGGCCAGGCGTGGCCGAGGGCACGGTGAAGTGGTTCAGCACCGACAAGGGCTACGGGTTCATCGCCCGGCAGGGCGAGGAGGACGTCTTCGTCCACTACTCGGCGATCGTCTCCGACGAGGCCTTCAAGACCCTGCCGGAGGGCGCGGCGGTGCGCTTCACCGTCGTCGACACCGACAGCGGTCCGGAGGCCGCCGACGTCACCGTCGTGGGCTAGCGCTCACCGACCGCACCGACCGCACCGACGGCCGCCGATGCCGGCGTGGCCCGCCGACCCTGCGGGGGCGAGGTCAGCGCCGGCCGGGGCCCTGGCAGCGCGGGCACCAGTACGTCACCCGCGCCTGCTCGCCCTGGCGCGCCACGGCGATCGGCGTCTGACAGCGCGGGCAGGGCCGTCGGGCCTTGCCGTAGACGAAGAGGCGGTCGCCGGGGCCGCCGAACGCCCCGGTGGTGACCCGCCGCGGCGATCCCGAGGCGATGTTGTCCTTGAGGAGGCGCTCGGCGGTGGCCAGGACCTCCCGCCGCGTCCCCGCGTCGAGGTCGGCCACGCTCGTCCAGGGGTCGAGCCGGTGGATGAAGAGGATCTCGCAGCGGTAGACGTTGCCGACGCCGGCGAGGATGCGCTGGTCGAGGAGGGCCTCGCCGATCGCGGTCCGACCGGCGCGGTCGAGGCGGCGCACCGCCTCGTCGAGGTCGGTGTCGTCGTCGAGGGCGTCGGGGCCCAGCGCCGCCAGGCCCGGGTGCGCCGCGACCTGGCGACGGTCGAGCAGGGCGACGACCGGCGCGGAGAAGCACACCGCGCGCCAGTCGGCGACGTCGACGACGACCCGGGCCAGACGCGGGGGCTTGCGCCAGCGCTCGCCGTGACGGTAGAGGTGCCACGACCCCGTCATCCGCATGTGGGTGTGCAGCGCGAGGTCGCTCGGGGCGAACCAGACGAGGAGGTGCTTGCCGCGGGGCTCGACGGCCCCGACGACCTGCCCGACGAGGCGCTGCGGGCCGAGCGCGCGCACCTGGGCCACGGTCGTGGCCACCCCGGTGACCTCGGCGCCCTCGAGGGCGCGCCGCAGCGTCGCGGCGGTGCGGAAGATCGTGTCGCCCTCGGGCATGGCCCCGACGCTACGACGCCGCCGCGGGCGCGGGGGCGCCTAGCCCTGCTTGACCGCCTGGACGGTGAGCTCGATCCTGACCTCCTTGCCGACGAGCCAGCCGCCGGTCTCGAGGGCCTGGTTCCAGGTGAGGCCGAAGTCCTCGCGGTTGATCCTCGTCTCGGCGTTGAAGCCGACGCGCTCGTAGCCCCAGGGGTCGCGCGCGCCGCCCTCGAACTCGACCTCGAGGGTGACCGGCCGCGAGGTGCCGGTGATCGTGAGGTCACCGTCGACGAGCCAGCGGTCACCGTCCTGGCGCACGCCGGTGCTGTGGAACTCGAGGGTCGGGTGGGTCTCGACGTCGAGGAAGTCGCCGCTGCGCAGGTGGCCGTCCCGGTCGGCCTCGCCGGTGTCGATGCTGCCGGCCTGCATCGTGACGTCGACGCGCGAGTCGGTGACGTCCTCGGCCACGGCGATCGCGCCCTCGAAGGTCGCGAAGCGCCCGCGGACCTTCGCGAGGCCGAGGTGGCGCACGACGAACTCGACGGCGCTGTGGGAGGGGTCGATCGCGTAGCTGCCCTGTTCGGGGACGGTGCTGCCGGCGACGGTGCGGGTGGCGGTGTCAGTCATGAAGCGTGCTCCTCGGTGGTCTCAGTGGTCACGGTGGTCGGGTCGGCGGGAGGCGACGTCGCCTCGGCCGAGATGTTGTTCGACGCTCAACTACTGACACCGATCCTACCCCTTGTTGTTCAATGCTCAACCATCAAGACCGGGAAGGGGTAGGATGGAGTCCATGACCGACGCACGCTGGCTCGACGCCGAGGAGCAGGCGACATGGCGCGCCTTCCTCTCGGCCTCGCGCGCGGTCTTCGAGGAGCTCGACCGCCAGCTCCAGCGCGACGCGGGGATGCCGCTGACCTACTACGAGGTGCTCGCTCGCCTCTCCGAGGCCGACGGGCGGCGGCTGCGCATGCACGAGCTCGCCC
Source organism: Egibacteraceae bacterium (assembly GCA_046498405.1). Lineage (GTDB taxonomy): Bacteria > Actinomycetota > Nitriliruptoria > Euzebyales > Egibacteraceae > T1Sed10-49. The sequence continues at coordinate 510 of JAWOAS010000114.1, read as the reverse complement.
GCCTCACCGGCACCTCGCGCAGCCGTCTGTCCCATGCGGTCTCCCGCCTCGAGGCCCGGGGCTGGGTCGCGCGCCGTGACTGCCCCGAGGACGGCCGTGGCGCCTACGCCACGCTCACCGACGAGGGCTTCGAGGCCCTGCGCGAGGCCGCCCCCGGCCACGTCGAGGCCGTCCGCACCCTGCTCTTCGACCCGCTCACCGCCGAGCAGGTGACCGCGCTGCGGCACATCGGCGAGCAGGTCCTGCGGGCTGCGCGACCCGACCTCGCTCCTCCCCCGGCGGCCGGCACGGCCGACTGAGGCCGGCACGCTCGACTCGAGGCCCGCAGCGCGCGGGACGGGGGAGCAGGCACCGACGCCACCCGCGCGGGGCCTCCCGCCGCCGCTCGGGCGCGGCGCAGTGGCCCCCAAGCCCCCGCCCGTGCACACCTCCGCGCGACGCGGCGGTGCTCAGCCCCCGATCGTGCAGCTCCGCGCAGCCATCGCCGCAGCGCCGGCGTCGACGGTCAGT
>JAWOAS010000043.1:0-16786 GCA_046498405.1 Egibacteraceae bacterium | reverse complement strand
GACCCGGGCGGCCTTCCTCCTCGACCGGGTCATGGCGCCGGTCGGCCTGTCGGGGCAGAGCTTCCTGCCGTTGCTCCTCGGCTTCGGCTGCAACGTCCCCGGCGTCTACGCCACGCGGGCGCTCGACCGGCGTCGGGACCGGGTCATCACCGCGCTGCTCGTGCCGTTCGTCTCCTGCGCGGCGCGCCTGCCGGTCTACGTCCTGCTCGCGACGATCTTCTTCGCCCGGGCCTCGGGCACGGTGGTCTTCGCGATGTACCTGCTCAGCATCGTCACGGTGCTCGTGCTCTCGGCGGTGCTCGACCGGCTCGTGCTGCGCTCCGAGCGCGGCAGCTCGTTCATCCTCGAGCTGCCGGCGTACCGGCGGCCGACCGCGCGGGTGCTCGCCGGCTACGTCGGCCAGCGCGTCGGCGCGTTCCTCAAGGAGGCCGGGCCGGTCATCCTGCTGGGGTCGGTGATCATCTGGCTGCTGCTGGCGATCCCGGTCGACGGCGACGGGTCGTTCAACGACACCGACCTCGACGACAGCGCGTTGGCGGCGACCGCTCGTGTCGCCGCGCCGGCGCTGGAGCCGGCGGGTCTGGGCAGCTGGGAGGTGACCGGGACCCTCGTGACCGGCCTCGTCGCCAAGGAGGTCGTCGTCGCGTCCTTCTGGCAGGTCTACGACGTCGAGCCCGAGGGGGAGGCCACGCCGCAGGAGGAGCCGACGCTGGGCGAGGAGTTCGCCGAGTCCGGCATCGGGCTGCTCAACGCGTTCGGTGACGCCGCACTCGCGCTGCCGGCGATGGTCGGTCTCGAGCTCGGCGGCGAGGACGCCGCTGAGGAGGAGACCGGGTTGGCGGCACCGCTGCGCAGCGGTCTGACGGCCTCCAGCGGCGGGTATCCCGCCGTCGCCGCGCTCGCGCTCATGGTCTTCGTCCTGCTCTACGTGCCGTGCTTCGCCACGGTCGGCGCGCTCAAGCAGGAGCTCGGCGCCCGCTGGGCCCTGCTGTCGGTCGCGCTGAGCCTCAGCCTGGCCTGGGTCGGCGCCACGGCGGTGTTCCAGGGTGGCCGGTTGCTGTCGCAGATGCTGGGGTGGGGGTGATCGTCGATGTTGCTCGCGTTGCGTGAGGCGCTGCTGTCCGCCGAAGGCACCGATGTCGACCTCGACGCGCTGGCCCGCCGCCTCGACGCCGATCGTGCTGCCGTGCGCGCCGCCGTCGAGCACGGCATCGCCCAGGGCTGGCTCGAGGGCGTCGAGCTCGCGTCGCTGCCGGCGGGCTGCGGCAGCGTGAGCTGCGCCCCGGTGGCCTCGAGCCCCGCCTGCAAGCGCTGCCCCCTCGCCCCGTAGGTCGCTGTCCCCGGCCGCCGCCCGCGGGCCCGGTGCGAGCGTCGCCCGCGGGCCCGGGGTGAGCGCCGTCGGGCCCGCCAGGGACGCCGCGGCGAGGCCGCCCAGCCGTGCGATACTCGTGGCTCGGTCCCGCGCCGCCGAACGTCGGCCAGGCCCGGTCAGGGGAGGCCGCCGGGTGTCGGGCGCGGTTCCGCGCGACCGACAGGCTGAGCGCCCCGGCGCAGCCACGGAGTCCCGATGAAGGCCCCTGATGAGCGCGACGCGGTGCCCGCCGCGGCGGCACCGCGACCGCAACCCGCCGGGTCGGCGCCGGCACCGGCCGAGCCGGCGGTGACCTCCGCGAGGATCACCGGGATCGACCTCGCGCGGTCGCTGGCCATCTTCGGGATGTTCGCGGTGCACGTCGGGCCGACCGAGGCCGAGGGCTGGCTGGGAGGCCTCTACGCCGTCGCGCACGGGCGAGCGTCGATGCTCTTCATGGTCATCGCCGGGGTCGGGGTGTCGCTGCTCGCCGCCTCGCCGCGGATCTCGAGGCGCCGTGCACGGGGGTTCCTGCTGTGGCGGGCCGCGCTGCTGCTGCCGCTGGGTCTGGCGCTGCAGGAGCTCGACCACGGCGCCGCGGTCATCCTGCAGGTCTACGCCGTGCTCTTCCTCGTCGCGATCCCCGCGCTGCGCCTGCCCGACCGCGGCGTGCTGGGCCTGGCCGGTGTGGTGGCCACCCTGGGCAGCGCCGGCTTCCTCTGGGGCAGCCTGAGCGCACCCGACGTCTTCGACCGCGGGCCGGTGGCCTGGTCGGACCCTGCCGCCGACATCCTCCATGGTCTCGTGCTCTCCGGTCCCTACCCGTTGATCACCTGGCTCGCGCCGTTCCTCTTCGGCTTGTGGCTCGGCCGGCGCGACCTGCGCTCGCCGGTGGTCCGCCGCCGGCTCCTCGTCCTCGGGACCGCGGTGGCCGTCGCGGCGACGGTCATCAGCCGCGGGCTGCGCGCGGCGCTGGGCCTCGGTGACGAGCCGACGGGCTGGAGCCAGCTCGCGCTCGACACCGCCCACAGCCAGATGCCGCTCTGGCTGATCGGCTCGACGGCCATCGCCGCGGTCGTCCTCGCCGTGTCGCTCCACCTCGCCGATGCCGCTCCGCGGCTGACACGACCACTGGTCCACACCGGTCAGCTCGCCCTCACCGCCTACGTCGGCCACCTCCTCGCGCTCCACGCCGCGCCGGTCCTGCTCACCGCCGACCGCGTCGGGCCCGCCCTCGTCATCCTCCTGGCCTTCGTGGTCGTCAGCGTCGTCGTCGCGACCCTGTGGCGGGCGGTGCTGCCGCGTGGTCCCCTCGAGGCCGTCCTGCACCTGCCCCGCTGGCTGGAGTGAGCACCGCGGCCCCGACCATTGGACGGGGATCGCCTCGGGCCGCGGGCGGTGAGGCCGTTAGGGTGGCGCGCTCCCGTCTGGAGAGGTCCCGATGAGTGCCACGTCTCGGCGACGCCTCGGGGCGTCGATGGTCGGTGTTGCCCTGCTGCTCGTCGGGTGCAGTGGCGGTGGCGAGCAGGACGAGACCGAGGCCCCACCGGAGCCGACCGAGGCCCCCACGACCCCCGACGGCTCCGAGGAGCCGCCGTCCGAGCCCGAGGAGGAGACCGAGCCGCCCGAGGAGGCAGCCGAGCCCGACCCGGCCGCCCCCGAGGCCTACGGGGTCAGTGCCGGGCATCCCGATGCGGTCGCCGCCGGCATGGCGGCGCTCGAGGCCGGCGGGACCGCCGCCGACGCCGCGGTCGCCGCCGCCACCGCCTCATCGGTCGTCGAGCCGTTCACCTCGGGGCTCGGTGGCGGAGGAGCGGCGCTCGTGCTCGAGCAGGGCGAGCAGCCGCGCGCCTACGACTACCGCGACGTCGTCCCCGACGAGGGGATCCCGCCGAGCAACACCGGGGTGCCGGGCTTCGTGGCGGGCATGGAGCGCTTGCGCGCCGACCACGGCGCGCTCGACCTCGCCGTGCTCCTCGAGCCGTCGATCGCCCTTGCCGAGGGCGCGGAGGTCTCCGAGCTGCTCGCGCAGCGGCTGGCGTCGGACTCCGCGGTGCTGCCCACCGGCGAGCTCGACGAGCTCTACCCCGAGGGAGCCCCGCTGCGAGCTGGTGAGACCATGGTCCAGACCGAGCTCGCCGACACGCTGCGCGTCGTCGCCGAGGACGGGGCGGCGGCGTTCTACGAGGGCGAGCTCGCCGAGGAGCTCACCGCCACGGTTGACGGCCTCGACCCCGCCTCGCTGGAGGCCTACGAGGTGCAGTCGACCGAGCCGCCCACCGGCGCCGTTGGCGAGCTCGAGGTCATCGGGGCGGCGCCGGCCCTGCCCGGCACCAGCCTCATCCAGCAACTGCAGCTGGCCGAGACCCTCGGCCTGGCCGAGCTCGACCCGGACACGCCCGACTTCGTGCACGCCCTGGCGGCCTCCTGGCGCATCGCGCTGGCCGAGCAGGAAGGCGCGCTCGGCGACCCCGACTTCGTCGAGGTGCCCGTCGACGAGCTCACCGACGCGGAGCGCAACCGCTCCCTGGCCGAGGCCAGCCAGCTCGGACTCGAGGCGGTCCCGTCGGTCGATCCGGGGCAGCCTGCCGACGAGAGCGACCCCAACACCACCCACATCACCGCCGTCGACGCCGACGGGACGATGGTGTCGATGACGAACACGATCACGAACTTCTGGGGCTCCCGCGACCACGCGCTCGGCTTCTTCCTCAACGACCACCTGCGACGCTTCGACCTCGGTCGGGGTGGGGTCAACGAGCCCGAGCCGGGGCGTCGGCCGGTGACCTGGAGCCTGCCGGTCGTCCTCGCCGATGAGCAGGGTCGACCCGTGCTCGGGCTCGGCTCTCCCGGCGGTCCGCGCATCCCCAACGTCCTGGCCGCCGCCATCGCCCGCTGGGGCCTGCACGACCAGCCGCTCGAGCAGGTGGTCGAGGCGCCGCGGTTCCACGTCGACGGCGGGAGCCTCGCGGTCGAGGCCGGCTACGCCGGGCTGCGGGACGACCTCCTCGGCCGTGGGTGGGCGCAGGTCACCGAGCCCGACAGCAGGCTGTACTTCGGCTCGATCCAGGCTCTGGAGATCGACTACGACGACGGTGAGCTGCGTGGTGCGACCGACCCACGGCGCGAGGCCGACCACGCCATCGAGTCGGCCCCGGACTGAGCGCCGCGCCCGGCCCGGCGCAGGCCACCGGCCGTGTTGGCCACGGCGACGACGCGGCGTCGAGGCAGGCAGGCGAGGTCGGCTTCGACGTCGGAGAGCCGACGCGCGAGGTCGTTGGCGCCCCAGCCGGCGATCCTGCGATCAGCGCCCACCGAGGGGGTGCGCCTGTCGTCGATGAGCGATCACCGGATGTTCACCGCCCCGCAGCCTCGGTGACAGCGCCGCGCCATGCGCGCTGCCGAAGGTGCCACCATGCGCCAACGCCCCACCCCCGCGCCCGTCGAGGCGGTCCCGCCGCCAGCGACGGCGCGAGCGCCGCGCCCGGGCCGCGGCGACCGTGGTCACCCTCGACGCGCCGGTGACGGACCTCGACACGCTGCCGCCACGGCACGCGCACGTCGTCGCCTCCGCGAGCGAGGCTGCCCTCGGTCGACTCCTCCCGCTGGCCTCGGGCGCTGGCGCCGCGGCGACGGTGACCCTCGCCCTCCTCGACGCCGACCACGCGAGGCTCGCGGGCAGCGTCGCCCGGCAGCAGACGAGCGTCGCCCAGCGCCGCGCGAGCCTCGAGCGCCACGGTCCCGAGAGGCGCGGGCGGGATCTGCGCCGGGCCGTGGGGATCCCGCCGCGACAACCGCGCACGGTCAGCGTCGTGCTCGCGACCAACCGCCCCGACACCACCTCGCCCAGGCCGCCGCCCGGCTCTCCGGGCAGGTCTACCGCACCCACGGCTACGGCTTCGCCGTGACCCGCCGTGGCGCCGAGACCCACACCTGGGACGCCGACATCGGCTACGTCCTCACGCAGTCCTGCCTGCAGCGTCGCGGTCTCGACCGCGACCTCGTCGACCTGCCCTGAGCCGCGCCGGGGCCCTCGCGGCGTCGGCCGCGCCGGGGCCGGGCGGTGGGTCGCCCCTCAGCGGGTGGCGGGTGGGGGCTGACGCTGCCAGGTCGCCTGCTGCCCGCCCGGGGCGAGGTTGAGCACGCCCGCCGAGGGGTCGGCTGCGACGACCCGGTCGGCGGTGACCGGGTTGCAGGTGAAGACGATGAGCTGCTGGTCGGTGGCGGCCCGCGCCAGGACGCGGGCCAGGCCCTCGGCCCGCTCGGGATCGGCGTTGGCCATGAGGTCGTCGATGAGCAGGGGCAGCCGCGCTCCCTGGGCGTTGAGCTCGCTGGCCAGGGCCAGGCGCAGGCACAGGTAGAGCTGCTCGGTGGCGCCGCGGGACAGGGCCCCAGCCGGCACCGGGTCGCCGCCGCCCGCGACGTAGAGGTCGTCGTCGATCCGTCGCACGCTCCTCCACCGGCCGGTCGTCGCCTCGGCGAGCAGGGCCCCGGCCTCCTCGAGCACGGAGGGCTGGTGGGCCTCCTCGAAGCGCTCGAGCGTCGTGCGCAGGAGCCCCGCGGCGAGGTCGGCGGTGGCCCACTGCTCGGCGAGCTCACGGCAACGCTCGGTGAGTCGCTCGACCTCCGAGGCCGCCGCCACGACCGCGTCGTCCTCGCCGATCTCGCGCAGCTCGCGCTCGGCGTCGTGGTGCTCGCGCACGAGGCGCTCATGCGCCTCGGCGAGCTCGGAGCGCTGGCGCTCGAGGTCGGCGAGCTCGTCGTCCCAGGCGGTGACCCGTCCCCGGGCGAGCTCGTCGCGCAGCCGCTCAGCCTCCTCGTCCCCGCCGAGGCGCTCGCGCAGGTCCGCCTCGGCCTGCTCACGGTCGGCTCGCGCGGATCGGCGTGCGGCGGCGCGCTCGGCGGCGGCGGCGAACGCGTCGGCGTCGGCGACCCCGACCCGCTCGTAGACGCTGCCCAACTCGGCGTCGAGGCGGTCGGCCTCCTCGGCGTGCTCATGCGCCTGCGCGCGCTGCTGCTCGGCGTCGTCGAGCAGCGCCCGGCGTCTGGTCCGCGCCTTGGCGTCGGCGTCGACGTCGGCGGCGAGCCGCGCCAGCGACGCGTCGGGGTCGGCGCCGACCTCGCGGCCGGCCTCGGCGCAGAGGGCGGCGGTCGTCGCGTCGAAGGCCTCCACCTCGGCAGCGAGCTCCGCGCGCTCGCGCTCGGACCGATGGGAGGCCGCGAGGGCCCGCCGCGCCTCACCGAGGGCGGCGAGCAGCTCCGGGGCCCCGACGGCCTCGGTGCCCGGGTCGAGGCCGGCGCGCTCGGCGGCGCGGCGCCACGCCCCCGCGGCCTCCTCGACCTCGGCCTCGCGCGCGACCCTGCGCTCCTCGGCCTCGCGCGCGGCCGCGGCGGCCCGTTCCGCGGCATCGGCGTCGCGCGCGGCGGAAGCGCGGCGCTCCTCCCACCGGCGGCGCTCCTCGGCGAGCCGCTCGGTCTCGAGGCTCGCCGCCTCGAGGTCGCGCCGGGTGATGGGCGGGGTGAGCCCGAGGACGCGGCCGGCGTCGGCGACCTGGGAGCGCAGGTCCGCCGTGGCGGCCTCGTCGCCGGCGGTGGGGCCAGGACCCTTGTGGGCGCCGGCCGCCGCGGCGGCGGCGGCCACCGCGGCGAGCAGCGCGCCCGCCGCGCCGGCCGCGGCCCCGGTGGCCAGGGCCAGGCCGGCCGCGGCCAGCAGGCCGAGGGCCAGCAGCGCCGAGACGAGCGGCACCCAGCGGCGGGGGCTGCCGCCGGCCGCCGCACCGGCCTCGAGCCGCTCAAGGTCGGGCAGGGCCGAGCGCAGCGCCCCCGCTGCGGCCTGCCGTGCCGGGAGGTCGGCGGGCGGCTCCTCGCCAACCGCGCTCGCGGCCTCGCGCGCGCGCTGCGCGGCCCGCTCCTGCTCGGCCGAGGCCTCCTGCCCGGCGCGGGTGGCGGCCGCGAGGTCCTGCTCGGCGGCGCGGAGCCGGTCGACGGCCCCGCGCAGCGCCGGCGCCACCGTCGGGTCGGTCGGCAGCGCCGCGACCCGCTCGACGTCCCAGCCGCTCGGCAGCGCCTCGAGCGCGGCGGTGGCTTCCTCGGCCTGCGATCGAGCCGTCGCCGTGGCCTGCTCGAGGCGCCGGCGCCGGTCCTGCTGCAGCGAGCGCTTCTCGGCGTGCGCGGCGACCCGCTCGGCGACGCCGGCGAGGCGGTCATCGACGGTGATCGCCTCGGCCTCGTCCTCGAGGCGGCCGGCCTCGGCCAGCGCCTCGTCGGCGTGTCGCCTGGCCTCGTCCCGGCCGACCTCGAGCTCGGCGACCCGTTGGGCGAGCTCGGGTGGCACCTCGACCCCGTCGGCGTCGGCCAGGCGCTCCTCGGCGTCGGCCAGGCGCCGCCACGTCGGCCAGAGCTCCTTGAGGCGCGCCAGGCGTCGACGCTCGGTGTCGACGCGGGCCTGCTCCCCACGCACGCGCTCGAGCTCGCCGGCGAGGCGGGCCACCATGGCGCGCTGGGTCTCGTAGGAGTCCGCCCGCGCCCGGGCCTCGCGGAGCCGCCGCTCCGCCTCGCGGCGTTGGGCCAGCGCGGCGTTGAGCGGCGGCTTGCTCGCCCTGGGAGCCCACAGGTTGCCGCGGCGCTCCTCGAGCGCGGCGATCGCCCGGCGCAACGAGCGACCCGCGCCGACGGTGGCCGCGTCGAGGAGCAGCTCGTCGAGGGCGTCGCCGGCCAGCGCCCCGAGGCCAGCGAGGGCGTCGAGGTCGATGGCGAAGACCTGCTCGAAGCGGCGCTCGTCGATGCCGCGTCCGAGGAGGTCGGCGAGCGCGTCCTGCGTCGTCGATTCGGTGCCGTCGGGGCGCACGACCCGCAGCACCGGGCTGCCGGTGGTGTGGCGGTGGACCTCCCACACGCCGCCGTCGTCGTCCCGCGCGTGCACCACCCCGCCGTGGCGGCCCCCGCGCAGGGGCTCGTGGCGGTCCCGGCCGCGGCGGTCGTTGGCCCGCGGGTGCCCGAACAGCGTCCTGACGAGGAAGGCGTGCAGCGTCGACTTGCCGGCCTCGTTGGGTCCGCTGACGACGGTCGTGCCCGCGCCCAGGCCGTCGACCTCGAGGTCGGCGAGCAGCCCGAACCCGCCGACGGAGAACCCCGTGATCCTCATGCCTCGTCGCGCTCCAGCTCCGCGGCGGCCAGGGCGGCGGCGCGGTCGACGAGTTCGGCGTCGACCTCGACGTCGGCACCGACGGCGCTCGCGGCCCTCGTCGGGCCGTCGGCCCACGCCTCGGGGTCGGTCCGCGCCTCGTCGACGACGGCGGCGAGGTCGGCCAGCAGCCCCTTGGCGGCCTGCTCGTCGGCCGCCGCGCGTGGCGGCCGTGTGCCGATGGTGATGCCCGTCCACGTGGTGGGCGGCTCGGCGGGCGCCTCGGCGTCGAGGGTCTCGAGCAGCTCGTCCTCGACCCCTGGCCGGGTGAGGTCGCCGTGCACGGCGCCGTGCCCGGTGACGACCCCGCGCAGGACGAGCGCCCGGCCCTCGGCCGCGACCGCGGCGCGGCGGGCGCCTGCGGTCAGGGCCCGGTGCACCGCCGGCAGGTCGTCGTCGGGCCCGATCTCCACGGCGACCTCGTCGAACCGCGCGCGGTCGAGGCTGACGTGCTCGACGTCGGTGATCCTGCCGTCGCGGACGTGGACGACCGAGGCGCCCTTCGCGCCGCGCTCGGAGGGCTTGGGGCTGCGGCCCTGGAGGTTGCCGGGGTAGACCGCCCACGGGCCGCCGTCGCTGCCGTCGAGGAGGATCTCCCGTCGGTGGATGTGCCCCAGCGCCCAGTAGTCCATCCCGCCGCGGCGCAGGTCGTCGAGCGAGCAGGGGGCGTAGGGCGCGTGGTCGGGGTTCGAGCCGACGTTGGCGTGGAGCAGGCCGATGTGGGGCACGTCGAGGCCGGTGCGCCGCAGCATCCTCGCGAGGTTGCGGTCCTCGTCGCGGCGCGCGTAGCTCATCCCCGTCACGACCGCGATCGGCTCGCCGTCGCGCGCGACCTCGACGACGCCGGGCTCGTCGGCGCCGAACTCGGTGACGAGGTCGGGCCAGGCCTCGATCGCCGACCAGCCGTCGAGCGGGTCGTGGTTGCCGGCGACGATGCAGGTCCGCACCCCCGCCTCGGCGAGGCGGGACAGCTCGCGGTGCACGGTGAGCTGGGCGCGGACGCCGCGCTCGGCGCCGTCGTAGACGTCGCCGGCGAGCAGCAGCAGGGCGGCGTCGCGCTCGAGCGTGAGGGCTACGAGGGCCTCGAAGGCCTCGAGGGAGGCCTGCTGGAGGCGGGCGGCGAGGTCGGCGTCGAGGCGGGCGATCCCGTGGAACGGCGTGTCGAGGTGGAGGTCCGCGGCGTGCACGAAGCACCACTCGCTCACGTCTGCCCCTTCCGCGCCGCGGCGCTGCGCGCCGGTGTCGTCCCCGACCACCTTGCCACCGCGGCCGGCCCGCGCGGGGCCGCGGCCGCAGGCTGTGGACGGCCCTCGCGCCTCGCGTGGGCCCCCGGGTGGCTCCGCGGCCCCGTCCGCGTCGCGCCGTCGTCGCACACCCCGCGGGGGGCGTCCCCGGCCCGGTGCGCACGACGACCCCGGCGGTGCCCGTCGCCGCCGACCTGCGGGAGCGCGTGGCTCGCGGCCGCGCGCACCGCGCCGACCTTTGGGCCGGGTGGTGGGTCCGGTGGGGTCACTCGAGCAGCTCGCGGACCGACGAGACCGGAATCGCGAGGGCGTCGGCCTCATCGGCCCGGCGCAGCGCGAAGATCACGCCGGCCACGGTGCCGTCGGGGTGCAGGACCGGCCCGCCCGACGAGCCCGGCTCGACGCCGTCGACGGTGATGACCACGACGTCGCCGCCCTCGCCGTACGCCGCGCCGTCGACGACGGCGCGGACCCGGCCCTCGACCGCCTGGACCCTGCCGCCTCCCGGATACCCGACCACGATCGCGCGGTCCCCTGCCGTGAGGTCGGTGGTGGCGAGGTCGAGCGCCTCGCCAGGAAGGTCACGCTCGGCGCGGATGAGCGCGAGGTCGTGCGCGTCGCTCAGGTGCACGCGCCCGTCGATGCCGACACGGTCGCCGCGCCACGTCGAGACCTCCCCGTAGCGTGCGTCCTCGACGACGTGGCGGTTGGTGAGCACGGTGCGGCCGTCGACGAGGAAGCCCGAGCCGCTGCCGAACGCGAGCGGATGCTCCCCGCCGACCCGCAGCCGCACGGCGGCGTCCTCGGCCCGTCGTCGCAGCGACGCGAGGTCCTCGTCGTCGGTCTCGATGGGCGACGCCTCATCGGGGCGTTCGACAGCCGAGGGCTGACGTCGCTCCATGGCGTCCGCGCTCGGCGGGGTCTCCTCGGCGACCGGCGCGCACGCCGACGCGGCGAGGCACCCGGCCACGAGCCAGATGGCGCAGCGGCGTCGCGGACCCGTCATCGCAGCAGGGACTCGAGACGTGCGATCGCGGCGTCGCAGGAGCCCGCGACCCCGAAGCCCCGGTCCCAGTAGCCATCCCAGACGCCGTCGGAGGCGTAGAGCGACGGACGCGACCCCAGCCACTGGTAGGTGTCATCGACGCAGGACGTGAGGCTCAGGCTGATGTCGGCCAGCTCGTCGGCGAAGGCTCCGGCGAGATAGGCCTCGTCCTCGGCGGTCACGAGGGCGCCTTCGACGTCGGCGAGGGCGTCCTCGGTCGCGGTGACGCGCTGCTGTGACTCGCTCAGGGCGAGCTGGGTCGTGTCGAGCTCGCGTCCGAGCTCCTCGGCCCTCGCCCGCGCGGACGCAGCCTCCTCGTCGAGCTCGTCGGCGCGCTCCTCCCACTCGGCGGTGGCGTCCCGCCAGCGCTCGGCCTCGTCCCGCCAGCCCTGAGCCTGCGTCGCGAGGACGACACTCGAGACGATGCCGGCCAGCGCCAGGAGCGCCATGGCGCCGGTCGCGGCCTGCCAGCGCCGGGACCGTCGGCTGTCGGCACTCGGTGTTACGAGAGGATCGTCGATCGTGAACCCGGCCAAGCCGTCACCCCCCGTGGTTCGTCACGTTCTCCGGGTGGGATCGGCCATTGGGCCCCGAGACTCAAGCAAATCATGACAACCATGACGAACGTCCCGGCCCCCGGGGCACGCTGGCCCCGGGTCGGGCCTCGCGCCGGGTCTCGGCGATGGTGGGTCGGTCGTCGACGACCCAGCCCGTGACGCGGCCAACCTCACGCGGCACGTGCGGCCGTCGCGGGTCCGCCTCGGCCGGGTCCGCCCGTACGGTGGGCGGGGCGACCCGTCGGAGCGCGCCTGGCCTGCACGGGCTCGGCGGGGCGGGGAGGGTGGCCACCGGCCTCGTGTGGCTCGCCGTCGCCGCGAGGCCGGTCGCAGACCACCGCGGGGAGTCCGAGCGTGGCACGATCGCGATGGAGGAGGTCAGCGGCGCGACGGTCCGTGCCCGCCGGCGGGGCGAACCTCAGCGGCCCGACGTGCGTGGCCCGGCTGTGCGCGGCCTGGTCTCCGCGGCGCGCCGAGCCGGTAGCCTGGCGGGCATGTGTCGACGCGTGAGCTGCCAGCGTTGCGGGAGGCCGTCGTGGGCCGGCTGCGGCGCCCATGTCGAGCGGGTGCTCGGCGACGTCCCCCGCGACGAGCGCTGCGCGTGCGCTCCGACGCCGCTGCCGGCCGGCCGCAGGACGTCGCTGCTGGGGCGCCTGCTGCGGCGCTGATCGCCAGGCTCCGGGGTCGTGGGCTCGGTGGCTCGCCGCAGTCCCCGGTCCGTCGCCGGCGGCCCCCGAGGGCAACCGGGGGCGCTCCCGTCCCACGAGTGCGCAGCGCCCGGCCGCGGACCGGCCTTGACCGTGCCGCTGCCCTCGCAGTGACGGCGCCCCGTCGAGCGCTCAGGCCTCCCGGTGGCGCTGCCAGGACTCGCGCAGCTCCATGCCCCCGGTGAGCTCGGCGGGATCGCCGGGGGTGGGCTCGGCGCTCGTGACGTCCCGGCCGCCGCAGACGTAGCAGTCGTAGGCGTCGAGCCAGCCGGCCGGGGTGCGCTGCCGGCCCCGGGCCTTCTCCCACAGCGGGACCGCCCGGTGCCTGAGGTCCTTCGAGCCGCACAGTCCGCAGCTGCGGTCAGGGTCACGCAGCCAGGCGGTCCCGCAGGCCTCGCAGGTCACGCGCAGGGCCTGCCCGTCGCGCTCGCCGGCGAGCGCCTCGCTCTCCCCGCACGCAGGGCACTGCACGATCGGCACCGTGGGCCCCCTCCTCGTCCAGCCGCGGCCAGGGTGGCGCGAGGCCGCCCATCCTGCCCTCGCCCCGCGTGGTCGTCGGCGCGGGCGCGGCAGGACCGCAGCACGGCTCAGGCGCGCCTGGGCACGATCGTCACCGGCACGGGGCTGTACTGCGCGACCGAGGCCGCGACGCTGCCGAGCAGGAGCTTGCGCACCGGCCCCCGCCCGCGCGAGCCGACGACGACGGCGTCGGCTCCCTCCTCCTCGGCGACCTCGAGGAGCGTGGCACGCGGGTCGCCCTCGACGACGCGCACCCGGTAGGGCACGCCGAGCTGGCGCAGCGGCGTGGCCCACTCCTCGACGAGCTCGGTCCGCGCGTCGAGCTCCGGCCGCGGGTCGACCTCCGGCACGTGGGCGCCGGGGTCGAGCGGCTCCACCGTGTCGACGGCGTGGGCCACGACGACCTCGGCGCCGGCCCGCCCGGCGAAGTCGGTGGCGCAGAGCATCGCCCGGGCGGCGTGGGCCGAGCCGTCGACGCCGACGACGATCGTCTCGAGCGAGACGGGATCGACCGGGGTGGTGCGCGGCACGACCGTCACCGGGCAGGGCGCGTGCTCGGCGAGCTGACGCCCCACCGACCCGAGCAGCAGGCCCTTGAACCCACCGAGGCCCCGGGAGCCGACGACGATCATCTTCGGGGTCGTCTCCGCCGCCCGCAGCAGCGTGCTGGCGGCCGGGCCCCGGGCGACCTTGGCGGTGACCCGGCGGGCGCCCTCCTCGCCGAGCTCCTCGACGAGGATCCCCTTGAGCTGCTCGGCCACGGCGGTGTCGGCCGCGTCGGGGTCGGGCAGGTCGACCCCGCCCAACGCCACGACCGCGCTGGCGGGGTACTCCCAGACCCAGAGGACCCGCAGCCGCAGCATGAGCGCGTCACTGACCGCGGCGGCCCAGCGCAGGGCGACGCGTGAGCCGTCGGAGCCATCGATGCCGATGAGCAGGCTCTTCATGGCACCTCCTGACCCAGGTGCCGGGCTGCCGGTCACCGCAACCGGAGCCGTCGTCCCTGGGAGATGAGCGTTCCCGTCCAGCCCCGCGCGCTACCACGGTGGCGGGCCCTCCGCGCAGGCGGCCCGGGCGGGCAGCGGCCAGCTACGGCAGTGGGGGCCCAGCGGCGGCCGCGAGCGGCACGTCGACGTAGGCTGCGGACGCGGAGTCGACGAAGGGATGCTGTGTGAGCACGAAGATCACTGCCGACCTGACCGGCGGCGCCTACGTCCGGGTCACCAACGGTCGTCATGTCTGGATCGGCGACGAGCCCGAGGACGCCGGCGGCACCGACGAGGCGCCCAACCCCTACGAGCTGCTGCTCGGCGCGCTCGCGGCCTGTACCTGCATCACCGTGTCGCTGTACTGCCAGCACAAGGGCTGGAAGCTCGACAACATCAGCGTCGAGTACGAGCACGATCGGGTCCACGCCGACGACTGCGACGACTGCGACAGCGACGCCAGCGGGCACCTCGACCGGGTGCGCAGCCGCATCTTCATCGACGGCGACTTCGACGACGCCCAGCGCGATCGGCTCCGCCAGGTCGCGGTGCGCTGCCCGGTCCACAAGACCCTCGACCGCGGGATCACCTTCGGCCACGAGGAGATCCACGTCGGCTGAAGCCGTTTTGACCTGCAGTGACGCTTACGGCTCCTGTTCTTGGCTCACAGGTGGCTCACAAACCGTCAGCGCGGCGTCGACTGCCTGCCTCGCGCGATCCTCGCTGTCCGGCATGACGTGCGAGTAGACGCCGAGGATGAAGCCGGGGTCGTCGTGGCCGAGGTACTCGGCCAGCGCGCGGATGCTGACGCCGCCGTGCAGCAGCGCGTTCGCGTAGTGGTGCCGCAGCTGGTGGAAGCCGAGGCCGGCTGCGGCCACCGCTGGCTTCCACACGCGCGCGTTCCATGACCCTCGATTCAGCGGCGTGCCGGCCGCGCTCGTGACGACCAGGCCGTCGCGCTCTTTGGGATAGCGCGCCAGGTGGCCGGGGATCGCCTCGGCTACTGCCGCCGGCAGCGGCACGCTGCGCTGCTTGCCGCGCTTCGGAGGCGCTGCGACCGTCCCTTGACCCTTGAGGTGCTTGACCTGCTGGCGGACCTCGACGCGCTGCCGCAGGAAGTCCACGTCGCTGATGCGGAGGCCGAAGGCTTCGCCTTGCCGGAGGCCGCAGCCTGCCGAGAGCGTGACCGGCGGCGCGTAGCGGGGATGCATGGCTGCGGTGGTCGAGCTCGCCGAGGGGACCTACGAGGTCGACTGCCCGGTCGAGGACGGCGATGGGGAGCACGGCGAGCTCGGGATGACGATGTTCTTCGGCGTCGCAGAGGGCGCCGCCCCACTCGAGCCGCTGCCGGCCGGTGTCGGTCGCCGATTGGAGGATGGTTCGGAGAGCGCAGCCGAGGACGAGGCAGCGGCGCCCGAGGAGACCACGGCGTCTGAGGTGGTCGAGACCCGTTCCTTCGCCTACGAGCCGGTGGACATCGAGGTGCCGGTGGGCACGGAACCGGCCTGGGTCAACGGTGATCCTGCGCCGCACACCGCGCCCGGTGACGGTCTCGACACCGGGCGGCTCGAGCAGGATGCCCGCGGCATCGTCACCTTCACCGAGGCCGGGATGCTCGAGTACGTGTGCACGATCCACCCTGCGATGCGAGGGCGGGTGACGGTCGTGGAGCCGTAGTCATCCCATGGCCGCGGAAACGCGCGCCTGGAGCTGCCTGTGCGCGCTGTGCGGACGGATGTTGGGTGGCCGGTATCTCTTTCGCAGGCAGCGTCGTCCGTGGGGCAGTACGGACCGGCCGGGAGATGCCTGGCTGAGTGACGAGCGCAGGAGGCGGACATAGCATCAATGTCTGTTTTGAAGGATGCAACTGCAACATCTCTTTATGGTGCACGAGGTGCTAATGGTGTTATAATGATAACTACAAAGTCAGGTGAAAGTGGCGGAGAAGGTGAAACAGATATAAGTTATAATTATAAAGAAGGAATTAGTGCACGTGCTTACCCTGAATATAATCAGGTGAATAGTAAAGAATTTGTCGAGCTTCAGTGGGAAGCATACAGAAATGCTATTTATAATAATCCTTCTTTAGATGTAACTTTGCAGGAAGCAAATGTTGCAGCTGCTCAAGGATCTGAAGAACTAGGTATTGAAAGCCATATTATGAATAATCTTGGTAGTTACAATCCTTTTGATGTTCCAATGGACGAGGTTATTGACCCTTCAACAGGTAAAGTTAACCCTGATGCGAATCTACAGTGGGGGAATAATTGGCAAGATGAGATGTTCCGTATAGGAAATCGTTCCGAGCATAATTTGAGTTTGGCAGGGAAAAAAGAAGGAACAGATTATTATATGTCTCTCGGATATCTGAATGAAGATGGTATTGTAAAAAATTCAGGTTTTGAAAGATTCACTGCAAGGTTGAGTGTTGATTCTGAAATTAATGAATGGTTAAAAGGCGGCTTCAAATTATCAGGTGCCTCAGCTGACCAGGCAATACTCCTTGCAGAAGGGACATATACTGTAAACCCATTTTATTACACACGATTTATGGGCCCAATTTACCCCGTATATGAAAGAGATGAGAATGGCGAAATTGTCCGTGATGACCAAGGCAATAAAGTCCTTGACTACGGTGCTCATGGCGATGACCCTGACCGCCCACGGCAACGACCTTATGCTGCAAATTCTAATATTCTCGGTCAAACATCTTTAGATAATAGAAGCAATAAGACAGATAATGTTGGTTCAAGATTTTATATTGAAATTGATTTTCTTGAGGATTTCAATTTTGAAACTAATTTCAGTACGGATTACCGTAATGTGCATGGTATTACGCACCAAAACGCACTTCACGGCGATGCAGCTTCTTTTAACGGCCGTACAACAAAATATCACTCAAGAAACATTAGCTTGAACCTTAACCAACTATTGACTTATGACAAGAGTTTTGGAGATCATAATATTAACTTTCTTGCAGGACATGAAGCTTACAAGAAAAATTATAACTACCTGACAGCAACACGGACAGGTTTCCCTTTTGGAGATCTGGAAGAATTAGCTACCGCTACAAACATGGAAGCTTCTAATTCTTATAGGGATGAATACCGTCTTGAAAGTTATCTCTCTCGTTTTAAGTATAATTATGACGGCAGGTATTACTTTTCAGGTAGTTATCGTACTGATGGTTCTTC
>JAWOAS010000039.1:0-17461 GCA_046498405.1 Egibacteraceae bacterium | reverse complement strand
TTGACGCGGTAGGTCGCGTAGCCACGGCCCGGCACGTGGACGAGGCGGCGGGCCGAGGCGCCCCCGCGCCAGGCCTCGGGGTCCTCGGCCACCGCCAGGCGCCACATCCCCTCGCTGCGGTCGGCGACGCCCCCGCGCTGGGCCCGCAGGGACGCGAGGATCGCCGGCCACTGCGCGAGCGCCTCCTGCGGGGTCGCCGCGGCCACGAGTCGGGCGTCGACGGGGTCGCGCCAGGCCGTGGGACGGTCGAGGCGGTAGCGCACCTGCGGCGCGGTCGCGCCGAAGCCGAAGCGCCCGTAGATCGCCGACTCCGAGGCGAAGAGCAGCGCGACGGGCTCGCCGCGCCCGACGGCGTCGTCGAGGGCGGTGGCCATGAGCCGGCGCAGCAGCCCTCGCCGGCGGTGGGTCTGGGCCACGCCCACCGCGGTGACCCCCGCGCAGGGCAGCGAGGCCCCGCCCGGCAGCGACACCGTCATCGGCAGGACCCCGGCGTTGGCCACGATCGACCCACCGTCACGCACCGCCCAGGCGCGGTAGCGCTGCCGGTCGGCCACGATGGGTATCCACGGCTCGACGGCGGCCTCGCTGCCGTCCTCGTGGAAGTGGCGCAGCACCGCGTGCGCCCAGGCGCGCTCCTCGCCGACCTCGAGGTCGCGCACGGTCAACGACCCGCCCATCGCCTGCTCCTCTCGCTGCGCCGCCGCGCCGGTGGGCCCGCCGCGCAGCCCGTGCGCGCGACCACCCCTGCCTGTCGCCGAGAGCGTACGCTGCGGCGACGTCGGCGAGGCGTGGCCGACCGGCGGAGGCCAGCACGACCCCAGGAGGGTGGCCATGGACGAGCACCGCGACGGTCCGCCGGTCGTGCCCGACGCCCAGACCCTGCGCTACCACGAGATCGCCGAGGCCGGCCACCGCATCCTCAATCCCTTCTCCGAGGCCAAGCTCGACCTCCTCGGCGACGTCGCCCCGCCGCCGGTGGGCGGGCGTCACCTCGACCTCGCCTGCGGCAAGGGCGAGCTGCTGTGCCGCTGGGCGCGGCGCTTCGGCGGCCACGGCACCGGCGTCGACGTCAGCGCGGCGTACCTCGCCGAGGCGGCCGCGCGCGCCAGCGAGCTCGGGGTCGTCGAGCGGGTGCGGCTCGTGCGCGCCGACGCGGCGACCCACGAGGCGCCCGCCGCGGCGTTCGACACCGTGAGCTGCCTCGGCGCGACGTGGATCGGCGGGGGCCTCGTCGGCACGCTCGGGCTCATGGCCCCGGCGCTGGCCCCCGGCGGCAGCCTCCTCGTCGGCGAGCCCTACTGGCACGAGCCCCCGCCCGAGGAGGCGCGCTCGGCGCTGGCGCAGGAGGGCGACTTCGCCGACCTCGCCGGCACACTCGAGCGTGTGGAGTCGGCGGGCTGGGAGCTCGTCGAGATGATCCTCTCCGACGGTGACGACTGGGACCGCTACGTCGCCTCGCAGTGGCGCACGATGAGCGACTGGCTGCGCGCCCACCCCGAGGACCCCGACGCGCCGACCTTCGCCGTCTGGCTCGACGAGGCGCGCCGCGCCTACCTCGCCCACGAGCGGCGCTATCTCGGCTGGGGGGTCTTCGTCCTGCGGCGGGCGTGAGGTCCCTTGACCAGCCGGGCTAGGCCGCGCCCGCGCGGACGGCCTCGATGGCGCGCATCGTCGCGACGCCGTCGGCGGGTGGGGTCGGGACCTCGGAGCCGGACAGGACCGCGGCGGCGAAGCGCTCGACCATCGTCGTGTAGGGGCTCTGGGGGGCGAACGACTCGACCTCGCCCTCGGCCTCGCCCGGCAGGGCCTTGCCGCGGTGCAGGAGGATCCGGGTGGGGCGCTCGGCGGAGATGACGAAGGGCCTAGCCACGGCCAGCCGACCCTCGGTGCCGTGGACCTCGAGGTGCTGGTCGGCCTTGGCGCGCGAGGAGACGGTGAACGTCGCGGTGGCCTCGCCGAAGGCCAGCGCCGCGCTCGTCGTCGTGTCGACGCCGAGGTCAGGGTCGGCCACGATGACGCTGCGCGCTGTGGTGGGCTCGCTGCCGAGCACGAGTCGGGAGGCGTTGAGGCAGTAGCAGCCGATGTCCATGAGCGCCCCACCGCCGGCCTCGGCGATGTTGCGGATGTTGCCGGGGTCGTCGTTGTAGTAGGAGAAGGTGCTGTGCACCGAGCGCAGCGCCCCGAGGCGCCCGCTTGCGACGATCTCGACGAGGCGGTCCCACACCGGGTGGTGGCGGTACATGAACGCCTCCATGAGCGCCACGCCCGCCTCGGCGCAGGCGGCGACCATCGCCTCGGCCTGCCCGGCGCTCATCGCGAGCGGCTTCTCGCAGAGGACGTGCTTGCCGGCCTCGGCGGCCCGGGTGACCCACTCGGCGTGGAGGTGGTTGGGCAGCGGGACGTAGACCGCGTCGACGTCGTCGTCGGCGAGGACCGCCTCGTAGGAGCCGTGGGCGGTGGGGATCGCGAGCTCCGAGGCGACCCGGCGGGCGGCGTCGAGGTCACGGGAGCCGATGGCCACGACCTCGCTGTTCGACGCCTCGTGCAGCGCCGGGATGACCTTCTCGCGGGCGATCCTCGCGGTGCTCACGACGCCCCAGCGCAGCGTGTCCATGCCGTGCTCCCTCCGTCGGCTCCCGAGCGGTGCGGCCGATGGCCGCGGGCCATCCTGCGCCGCCGGCCACGTCCTGGTCAACGGCCCGCCGGGCGCACCTCCTCGGTGAGCGCGACGCCGTAGCGCACGTCCTCGGTCGTCAGCCGTGCCCAGGGCTCGCCGTCGTCGAGCCAGGTCAGCGTCGTCTCGATCGGCAGGGCACGGTCGTCGAGGTCGCCCCAGGCGGTGACCTCGTTGAGCCACAGGGTGCGCTCGTCGTCGCCCTCCTCCTTGAAGCGCAGCGACTCGAGCAGCCAGAGCATCCCCGAGTCGGGATCGAACCGGGCGAGGAAGGTCTCCTCGTCGTCGCCGAAGGGCACGACGAGGCGGGCGGTCTCGTCGTCGACGGGCTCCCACCGCACCCGGGGGTCGGTGACCCACACCGACGGCATCCACACCGCCTCGGCCCAGAGCGCGAGGTTGGCGCCCTGGTCGACGTTGGGGCCCTCGCTCACGCCGAAGGGCAGGTCGAGGCGGGCGGTGCCGTCGATGAAGGACTCGTCGATGGTCATCGTGCGCGCCCCGAACAGCGTCGTCTCGATGTCGTGGCGGTAGGCGCGTCCGGTGTCGTGGGTGAAGCGGTAGCGCACCGGCAGGGTGACCCCGGCGATCCGCATCGTCCCGCGCCCGGTGACCACGGCGGTGTCGATGACCGGGACGCGCTCGCCGTAGAGCTCGCGGTAGAAGCGCTCGACGGGCTCGGGCAGCCCCTCGGGCAGCGGCGCGAGCGGGGGCTCGCCGCCGGCGGCCTCGAGCTCGGGGTAGGGGCGTGCGGGCACCTTCAGGCCGACCCAGACGAGCAGGCCGAGCGCGACGAGCGACGCGAGCAGGGCGGCGAGGACTCTCACGGGCACACCTCGTGGACGGGGTAGGGGACGCGGTAGGGGACCCGGCAGGGGACGCGGCGCCGCGCCCGCGGCAAGCCGCGGGGTCCGGGCGCCGTGCTCATCCTCGGTCGCGCCCGCTCGTCGGGCAGGGTCGAAGGTCCCGGCCGGCCCTGCCGACCCGCGGCCTTCGGCTGCTAGCGTCGAGACGGCAGCGCAGCGGGACGGGGCCGTGCGGAGGAGACGCGATGGACACCCGGCGGACGTGGCGGCAGGAGTCCTTCGCGGGGCTGGCCGAGGCGATCGGCCGTGGCCCCGACGCGCCCGTGGCCGCCTACCCCACCTGGGCGGTGCGCGACCTCGCCGTCCACGTCCTGCGCATCCTCGGCAACGCGACCCTCGCGGTACGCAGCGGTGTGCTCGAGCGGCCGTCCCCGACGCTCGGGGCGAGCCGCGACGACGCGGCCGAGGTGCTGACCGAGGCGCTGCGCATCGCCGTCGCCGACGCCGAGGACGCGCTCGCCGGCAGCGGGCACGCGCGCGTCTGGACGCCCGTGGGCGCCCGGCCCCCGCTCTTCTGGGAGCGCCGCCTCCTGCGCGAGGCGGTCCTGCACCGCTGGGACGCCGAGCACGCGCAGGGGCGGCCCTCGCCGGTCGGCACCGACCGGGCGCTCGACCTCGTCGACGAGTTCGTCGACACCGACGCCCGCCGTGCCGTCGATGAGGGGTGGCGGGCGCCCGCCCCGGTCGTGCTCGACGCCGGGGCGCGGCGTTGGCGCATCGACCCCGCAGGCGGGGTGTCGGCGGCCGGCGACGATGCCGGCGGTGCGGGCGGCGCCGGCGAGGGCGGGGTCGCGCGGATCAGCGGTGACGCCGCGACGCTCTGGCTGTGGCTCATGCGCCGCGAGGACCTGCCCGGTGCGGTGGACGTCGACGACGTCGGCGGGGCGGCGGGCGCCTTCCACGACCTCGTCGATGGCCTCAAGCGGCCGAGTCGCTGACACCCTCCCGCGCCCGCGTGGCGCACGCGGGCGGGCTCGCCTCGAACGTGGGCCTTGACGAACCGCGGGAGCATCGTCACTCTGATGGCGTGACAATCACAGCCTAGATCACGCTAGATGTGGGTGCCCCGTAGATGTCGAGCCCTCGAGGCCCTCTGGGCGGGCGGGCTCGTCGCGCTGCGGCGGCCTCTGGATGAAGGTCCGAGCCCTTGGTTGACCGCGATGCCGTGCGTGATCTCCTGAGGTGGCCCGGCTCGAGGCCTTCTGGGACACCGCGGTGCGGGTCTGTGGCGAGCAGCGCGCCTCGATCGCCCACCGCCACGGCATCGGGCTCGCGCGCCGCCTCGGCCACGCCGGCCGCGCGCTGACCGACGCCGCGTCGGTCCCCGAGCCCACCCAGGACAGGAGCACCCCGATGGACGACGTCACCGGCGCCGGCTCGGTCTCCCTCGTCATGGACGACCTGCCCGGCTTCTACGCGCGGGTCTCGGAGGCCACCGGCACCGACCACGCCTCCCGGCTGCGGCGGATCGTCTCCGCTCCCGACGCGTGGACGTCGCTGCCCGAGGTCCTCGCCGACACGGCCTGCGAGGTCGAGCGCCTCCTCGTCGTCGAGGACGACACCGAGATCCTGCGCGAGGGCGAGCCGCTCAAGCCGGCGGTGGCGGCGCTGCTCGCCGAGGGCGGGCTGCCCGTCGAGGTCCTCGTGCTCACCGACGACGAGGCGCTGCACACCAGCGCCGAGCACATCGCGACGGTGCGCGCCGCGCTCGAGCCCGCCACCGCGGTGCTCGCGCTCGGGTCGGGCACGGTCGCCGACATCACCAAGCATGCGGTCCACGGCTTCGAGCAGGAGCACCCCGAGGCGCCGCTGCACCTCGTCAGCCTGCAGACGGCCAACTCGGTCTCCGCGTTCACCTCCGCGCTCGCCGTCGTGACGACCGACGGGGTCAAGCGCACGCTGCCCTCCCGACTGCCCGACATCCTCGTCCTCGACACGACGGTGCTCAGTGAGGCGCCGCGGGCCTACACCCTCGGCGGCATCGGCGACGTCTCGGTGGCCGCGGTCTCCCTCGCCGACTACCGCCTGGCCAGCGCGCTGGGCATGGGCCGGTGGGAGCCCGCCGCGGCCCTCGTGCTGCGCGACGTCCGCGACGACCTCCTCGCCGGCGACCCGCGGCTGGCCGACCCCGGCGTCGAGGGCGCCGAGGCGATCGCCCGCGCACTGGCAGCCTGCGGCTTCGCGATGTCGATGGCCGGGGAGTCCGCACCGGTCTCCGGCCTCGAGCACATCACGAGCCACATGCTCGACATGGCCGCGGTCCACGGACGGCGCCCCATCGGCAACCACGGCATGCAGTGCGGGATCGCGAGCGCGCTCGTCCTCATCGCCTTCGACCACCTCCTCGAGCAGGTCGACGTCGGCGCCGCGCGCCTCGACGCGCTCGTGCCCGACCGCGAGCGCGAGCGGGCCGACGTCATCGAGACGTTCGCGGCGATCGACCCCTCGGGGCGGGCCGGGGAGGAGTGCTGGCGCGACTACGCCACGAAGCTCGACGCCTGGGAGCGGGCGCAGCCCACGGTGGCGTCGGTCATCGAGGACTGGCCGCGCCACCGCGAGGCGCTGCGGCCCCTCCTCAGCGACCCCGCGGACTTCATGGCCGCCCTGCACGCGACCGGCCATCCGCTCGACGTCGAGGAGATCCCCCCCGGGCTCTCGATGGAGGAGTTCCGGTGGGCCTTCGCCAACGCCCGCAAGATGCGCAAGCGCTGGTCGGTGGCCGACCTCCTCTTCGTCCTCGGCGTCTGGGACGAGGCCTTCGTCGATGACGTCTTCGCCACGTTCGTCACCCTCCGCGAGGAGGTCCGCTAGCAGCGACCCCGAGGCCGCCCAGCGGACCGGGCTGGCCGAGGTCACCCTCCGCACCGCCGGGATGAGCATCGCCCACCTCGACTCCCCCCGCTCCGACCCGGACTACGAGACCTCCTGCTCGGCGTCGGCCTATGCAGGTGAGCGCACGGGGATCTCCGAGGGGCTGCAGGCCGCCGCGGTGGGCTCCGACCGCTGGTTCGGCGACCCCATCGGCTACCTCGGCGGCCTCGTCGAGACCCAGGGCGGCGGCAACGCCTACGAGACGCCCACCCACATGGCTGCCAGTGAGGTCCGCGGGGGCGTCCTCGGGCTGACGTTCGGCCACGGCAGCGCCGAGATGGCCCGTGCGGTCGGCGCGGGCGTGCTCCCGTCGATGGAGGCCGCCGCCGAGGCGATGGTGCGCACCGAGCGGGTCTCCGAGACCGATCCGCCCCGCGCCCGGGGCAGCCAGGCGCGCGCCCCCGGGCGCGGGGCCTGACCGGCCAGGTCGGGGATCGTCGATACTGCCGGGGACGCTGCCGCCGAACCGGAGGCGCCCGGCATGCACTCCGACGCCCACCTCGTCCTGCGGCGCATCGACCGCGCGCTGCGCGATCGGCTGCGCCCGGCCGTCGTCGTCGAGGAGGCACCGCTGTCGGTGGCCTCCTGGCAGGCCCCCGGCCGCGAGAGCCGTGCCGCCGAGGCCCGCGCCGCCCACTTCGCGCCCCACCGCCCCGGTGAGCCGTGGGGGCCGGCCTGGGCCACGACGTGGTTCCGCTGCGAGGGCCGCCTGCCGGCGCCCTGGGCGGGCGGTCGCATCGAGGCCCGCGTCGACCTCGGCTTCGACGCGGGCCAGCCCGGCTTCCAGGCCGAGGGGCTGGCCTACCGCCTCGACGGCACGCCGATCAAGGGGATCGCGCCCCGCAACGACCACGTTCCGCTGGCCGGGATCACCGACGCCGACGGTGCCGTGGCCTTCCTCGTCGAGGCCGCGGCCAACCCCGAGATCCTCGCCGTCGAGCCCGACGGGACCGACTTCCGCTGGCAGATCCTCCCGCGGCTGCTCGGCGATGAGCGCACCGCCGGCCACGAGCCCCTCTACCGGCTCGGGCCGGTGCGCCTCGTCCTGCTCGATGACGAGGTCGGCGCGCTGCTCGCCGACGTCGAGGCGCTGCGCGAGCTCCTCGTCGCGGTGCCCGAGCGCGAGCCGCGCCACCACGAGGTCCTGCGCGGCCTCGAGGACGCCATCGACCTCGTCGACCGCGACGGCCCGGCCGCGGCCGCCGGCGCGGCCCGCCACCGTCTCGCACCGCTGCTCGCCGCGCCCGCGAGCGCGAGCGCGCACACCGTCTACGCCGTCGGCCACGCCCACCTCGACTCGGCGTGGCTCTGGCCGCTGGCCGAGAGCGTGCGCAAGGCCGCCCGGACCTTCGCCAACGTCACCGCGCTCGCCGAGGCCTACCCCGACCTCGTCTTCGCCGGCTCCCAGCCCCAGCAATACGCCTGGGTCAAGGCACGCTACCCCGCGATCTACGCGCGGCTGCGCGAGGCGGTGGCCGCGGGTCGCTGGGCGCCGGTCGGGGCGATGTGGGTCGAGGCCGACGCCAACCTGCCGGGCGGCGAGGCGATGGCGCGGCAGTTCGTCTGCGGCCAGCGCTTCCTGCGCGAGGAGCTCGGCGTCGAGTCCGAGGTCGCCTGGCTTCCCGACTCCTTCGGCTACTCCGCGGCGCTGCCGCAGATCGCCGCGCTGGCCGGCGCGCGCTGGTTCCTCACCCAGAAGCTCTCGTGGAACGACACCAACCGCTTCCCCCACCACACGTTCTGGTGGGAGGGCATCGACGGCACCCGCGTCTTCACCCACTTCCCCCCGGTCGACACCTACAACGCCGAGCTCACCGGCGCCGAGCTCGCCCACGTCGTCGACGGGTTCGCCGAGAAGGGCCGGGCGCGCCGCTCCCTCGCGCCCTTCGGCTACGGCGACGGTGGCGGGGGCCCCACCCGGGAGATGCTCGAGCGCGCCCGGCGCTTCGCCGACCTCGAGGGCCTGCCGCGGGTGGTCCTCGCCGGCCCCGAGCGCTTCTTCGCCGAGGCCGAGGCGGAGTACCCCGACGCGCCGGTCTGGCGCGGCGAGCTCACCCTCGAGGCCCACCGGGGGACGTTCACGACCCAGGCGCGGACCAAGGCCGGCAACCGGGCCAGCGAGGGCCTGCTGCGCGAGGCCGAGCTGTGGGCGGCCAGCGCGACGCTTTACACCGGCGCGGCCTACCCCGCCGACGAGCTCGACGCGCGGTGGAAGGAGGTCCTGCTCCACCAGTTCCACGACATCCTGCCGGGCTCGTCGATCTCGCAGGTCCACCGCGAGGCCGTCGCCGCCTACGGCCGCATCGCCGGGGCGCTCGAGGGGCTCATCGCCGACGCCCTCGCCGCGCTCGCGCCCGCCGACGGGGTCGTGGCCAACCCCGCCGGGCACGACCGCCGCGAGGTCGTGGCCGCCGCCGCGCCCCCGCCGCAGGGCGGGCCGACCCAGCGCCTCGGCGACGGGCGCGTCGCCTTCGTCGCCGCCGCGCCCGGCGGTGGCCTCGGCGCCCTCGAGGCGCTGGCGCCCGAGGCCGAGGTCGTCGTGGACGAGACCTCGCTCGACAACGGGCTGCTGCGCGTCGAGCTCGACGACGACGGGCTCATCAGCCGTCTCCACGACCGCCGCGCCGGGCGCGAGGTCGTCCCGCCGGGGCGCCCGGCGGGCCTCCTGCGCCTGCACCCCGACCACCCGGCGCGCTGGGACGCCTGGGACCTCGACCGCTCCTACCGCCACAGCGCCGAACGGCTCACCGCCGTCGAGACCCGCGAGGTCGCCGAGGCGGGGCCCCTGCTCGGCGTGCTCCGCCTCGTGCGGCGCTGCGGCCGCTCGACGGTGACCCAGGAGGTGCGCCTGGCCGCGGGCAGCGACCGGGTCGACCTCGTCACCGACGTCGACTGGGCCGAGGACGAGCGGCTGCTCAAGCTCGAGCTGCCCCTGGCGGTGCACCCCGACCGCGCGCGGGCGGAGATCCAGTTCGGCCATGTCGCGCGGCCGGTGGGGTCGAGCACGAGCTGGCAGGAGGCGCGCTACGAGACCTACGGGCACCGCTGGCTGCACGTCGGGGAGGCCGGCTACGGGGTGGCGGTCGTCAACGCCACCGCCTACGGCCACGACGTCGCCGCCGAGGACGACGCTGACGGCGCGCGGATCACGACGGTGGGCATGAGCCTGTTGCGGGCCCCCCGCTTCCCCGACCCCGAGGCCGACCGCGGACGCCACCGCGTCGTCGTCGGCGTCGTGCCCGGCGCCGACGTCGCCGCGGCCGCCCGGCACGGCCTCGCGCTGAACCTGCCGTTGCGGGTGCGTCCAGCGGCCGGCCCCGCCGACGCGGCGGCCCGGCCCGCTGCCGCCGGCGCCCCGGGCGCCTGCGGGCTGCCCGCCCCGCTCGTCGGCGCCGCCGGCGAGGGCGTCGAGGTCGACGCGGTCAAGCTCGCCGAGGACGGCTCCGGCGACCTCGTCGTCCGCCTCCACGAACGCCTCGGCGGCCGGCGGCGCAGCGTGCTGCGGCTCGGCGTCGCCGTCGAGGCGGCCACGGCCTGCGATCTCCTCGAGCGGCCGAGGGCCACGCTCGCGGTGCGCGACGACGACGAGGTCGACCTCGAGCTGCGCCCGTTCGAGATCCTCACCGTGCGGTGCGCGCTGCGCGGCCGCTGACCTTGACCGCCGGCGCCCGCCGCCGACGCGAGGTGCGAGGAGCGAGTGGCCATGCACCCAGCGGAGACGGTCGACAGGGCGCCGGCGAGGCAGCTCACCGACGCGGCGATCCTCGCCGAGCTGCGCGGGGAGCTCGCCGACGCCTGTGGCTTCGTCCTCGCCGGGGCGATGCCGCCGAGCCTCGAGCAGGCCCGGCGCGCCGACCGTGCACGCACCCTGCTCGCCGAGCTCGTCCGCCGCCCCGCCTGAGCGGCCCGACCTGAGCCGCCCCGACCGAGCCGCCCCGACCGAGCCGCCCCGCCTGAGCGGCCCGACCTGAGCCGCCCCGACCGCACCGGCTAGCCTCGCGGCCATGACGAGAACCTCGCCCCCCGGCGACGCCGGGCCCGTCGACGCCCCGCACGCAGCCCCGGCCGAGGACGTCCTCGCCGGGCTCAGCGTCGACGCCGACGTCGGCTTGAGCGGCGAGGAGGTCCGCCGCCGTCGTCGTGCCCACGGCCGCAACGAGCTCGGCGGCGACGCCGAGGTCAGCTGGCTGCGGCTGCTGTGGAACCAGCTCGCCAGCGCCGTCGTCGTCCTGCTGCTCGGCGCGGGCGTCGTCGGCCTCCTCGTCGGCGAGGTCATCGAGGCGGGCGCGATCCTCGTCGTGCTCGTCGTCAACGCCATCGTCGGCTTTGCCACCGAGCTGCAGGCGGCACGGTCGATGGCCGCGCTGCGCCAGCTCATGGGCACGATCGCCGAGGTCGAGCGCGACGACCGCCGCGACGAGATCGACGCGGCGGGGCTCGTGCCCGGCGACATCGTCGGCATCGAGGCGGGCGAGCAGGTGCCGGCGGACCTGCGCCTGCTCGAGGCCGAGGGGCTGCAGGTCGAGGAGGCCGGCCTGACCGGTGAGAGCGAGGCGGTGACGAAGTCCGTCGAGCCCGTCGCCGAGGAGGCCTCCCTCGGCGACC
This sequence comes from Egibacteraceae bacterium, assembly GCA_046498405.1. Lineage (GTDB taxonomy): Bacteria > Actinomycetota > Nitriliruptoria > Euzebyales > Egibacteraceae > T1Sed10-49. The sequence continues at coordinate 6,445 of JAWOAS010000039.1, read as the reverse complement.
GGACCAACATGGCCTATCTCGGCACGACGGTGCTCGCCGGCCGCGGGCGTGGGGTCGTCGTGGCCACCGGCCGCGCCACGCAGATGGGGCAGATCGCCGACCTCGCCGGCTCCGCCGAGCAGAGCCGCGCCCCCTTGCAGCAAGGCCTCGACGAGCTCAGCCGTCGGCTCGCCGTCGGGGTCGTCGGCGGCGCGGCCGCCCTCTTCGGGCTCGGCCTGCTGCGCGGCCGCGAGGTCGCCGAGATGGCCGAGACTGCCGTGGCCCTCGCGATCGCGGTCGTGCCCGAGGGGCTGCCGGCGGTCGCGACGCTCACGCTGGCCGTCGGCATGCGGCGGATGGCCCGCGGCAACGCCCTCGTGCGCCGGCTGCCCGCGGTCGAGACCCTCGGGTCGACGACGGTGGTCTGCTCGGACAAGACCGGGACGCTGACCCGCAACGAGATGGAGGTCGTCGAGGTCGTCCTCGCCGACGGCGCCGACCCCGAGGCGCTGTGGCGGGTCGCCGTGCTCTGCAACGACGCCGACGTCGACCTCGACGGCGACCCGGTCGGCGACCCCACCGAGGTCGCCCTGCTGCAGGGCGCCGGCGAGCACGGCCTCGACTGGCGCGCGCTGCGCGAGTCGACCGCCCGCGAGCACGAGGTGCCGTTCGACTCCGAGGCCAAGCGCATGGCCGTCGTCGTCGACGGCGAGGTGCTCGCCAAGGGGGCGCCCGAGGCGCTCCTCGACGACGAGGCGCAGACGCCGCTGGCCGGGGCGGCCGCGCGGATGGCCGGCCAGGCGCTGCGGACCCTCGCGATGGCCCACGGGCCCGCCCCCCACGGCGAGGTCGACGACGACGCGCTCTTCGTCGGGCTCGCCCCGCTCGGCGTCGTCGGCATGCAGGACCCGCCGCGCGACGCCGCTGCCGCGGCCGTCGCGACCCTGCGCACCGCGGGCATCCGCGTGGTGATGATCACCGGCGACCGTGCCGACACCGCCGCGGCGATCGCCCGCCAGCTCGGCATCGACGAGCCGGAGGCCGTCACCGGCGAGGCGCTCAACCAGGTCAGCGCCGAGGAGCTCGAGCGGCTGGCCGCCGGCACCGACGTCTTCGCTCGGGTCGACCCCGAGCACAAGCTGCGGATCATCGAGGCGCTGCAGAGCGTCGGCGAGGTCGTCGCGGTCACCGGTGACGGGGTCAACGACGCGCCGGCGCTGAGCCAGGCCAACGTCGGCGTCGCGATGGGCTCGGGCACCGACGTCGCCCGCGACGCTGCCGACGTCGTGCTCCTCGACGACCGCTTCGAGACCCTCGAGGTCGCCGTCGAGGAGGGGCGGCGGATCTTCGCCAACATCCAGCGCTTCGGGCAGTTCCTCTTCTCCTGGCACGTCGCCGAGGTGGCGGTCATCACCACCGCGGTGCTCGCCGGGCTGCCCCCGCCGCTGGCCGGGCTCATGATCCTCTGGAACAACCTCGTCATCGACGTGCTGCCCTCGTTCGCCCTCGCGCTCGAGCCGAGCCGCCAGGACGTCATGCGCGAGGCGCCGCGCGACCCCCGGCAGCCGGTCATCGACCGCGGGGTGCTGCGACGCATCGGCGCCTCGGCCCTGCTCGTGGCCGCCGTCGGGCTGGCCGCCTACGGGCTGGCCACCTCCTGGCTCGGGCTCGGCACGGCCGCGGCCCAGACGACGACCTTCGTCGCGATGTCGCTCGGGCAGGTCCTCACGGTCTTCAACGCCCGACGGGAGACCGGCTCGGGCTTCCGCGGCGCGAGCCGCAACCGCTGGTTGTGGGCCGCGCTGGCGATCACCTTCGCCCTCGAGGCCGTGGCCCTGTCGGTCCCGGCGCTGCGCGACATCCTCGGGCTGACCTCGCTGCCCGGCCCGGCCTGGGGGGTGGCCCTCGCGCTCGGCGTCGTGCCGGTCGCGGCGGTGCAGTCGGCCCGCATCCTGCGCGCCCACCGCGGCGGAGCGCCGGAGGACACGGCCACCACGACGCCGGCCGGGGGCGGCTAGCCGCGCCCGGCGACGCCGCCGGACGGGCCCGCCGAGGCCGGCCTCGGCCCCCACCTGCCCGCACCGGTGGCCAGCACGGCGCCGCCGCCACTCGGGGTAGAGTCCACCGGGGCGAGCCGGTGGCCGCCTCGCCACCCCCCTGCCCGACCCACCGCCCATCGAGGAGCCCCCGCGCGCATGCTCGCGATCCTGCTGCTCGGCATCATCCAGGGGCTCACCGAGTTCCTGCCGGTGTCCTCCTCGGGTCACCTCGCGCTCTTCGGCGCGCTGCTGGGCATCGGCGATCGTGGGCTCGCCGTCGACGTGGCCCTGCACCTCGGCACCCTCGCCGCGGTCATCGTGGTCTTCCGCGCCGAGCTCGTGGGCATGGCCGCGGCGATGCTCGGCCGGCGTCCCGATCCCGTGCTGCGTCGGCTCGGATGGCTCATCGGCCTGGCCACCGTCCCGATCGTCATCGCGGGGCTGCTCCTGCGCTCGACGGTCGAGGAGCTGTCGGCCTCCCCCCGCGCGGTGTCGCTGTTCCTGCTCGTCACCGCGGGGAGCATGCTGCTCGGTGAGCTCCTGCGGCGGCGCCGGACCCACCTCGACCGGGCACCGCGGGCGCCCACGCCGGCTGCGGTCGGCGGACGACCGCTGCTGCCAGCCACCGACGATCCGTCCGATCCCTCGGGTCGGGCGCTCGACCGCCTCGACCCCCGCCACGCCCTCGGCGTCGGCCTCGCCCAGTGCCTCGCGCTCTTCCCGGGCGTCAGCCGCTCGGGCGTGACGATCGCCGCGGGCATCGCCAGTGGCATGACCCGCACCGCGGCCACCCGCTTCTCGTTCCTGCTCTCGCTGCCCGCCCTCGTCGGGGCGGCGGCCCTGACCCTGCCCGACCTCGCCGGCCAGCCCGACGTCGACCTCACGGCCGTGCTCGTCGGCGTCGCCGCCTCCTTCGTGGCCGGCTACGCCGCGATCCGCATCCTCCTGGCCCTCGTGGCCCGCGTCGGCCTCTACGTCTTCGTCGTGTACTGCACCCTGCTGGCCGCCGTCGGCCTCATCGTCACCGCCTGACCGGCCGCGCTGCCGTGGGGGCCGCGCTGCCGGGGGCCGTGCCGCTGTGGGGGCCGGGCCGCCGTGGGGGCTGTGCCGCCGGCCCCGCCGCCGCCGGCGTGGCGCCCCTGCGCGCGGCGGCGAAAGGGTCGCGAGGGCCGACGGCGGGTACGGCTGCGGTGATGCGCGAGGACAAGGATTGATCATGAGTGAACGCCAGTCACTGACCACCCCGGACTCCGTCGAGGCCGGAGCGCTGGGCTGGGCCGACGACATCGAGCGCGCCACCGTCGAGAACACGACGTTTCGCACCGTGCTGTTCACCGGCGGGCACCTCCAGCTCACCGTGATGCGGTTGGCGCCGGGCGAGGACATCGGCCGTGAGGTCCACCCCGACCGCGACCAGTTCATCCGCCTCGAGGCCGGCACCGCCCGGCTCGAGCTCGGCCGCACCGAGCACGAGGTCACCGAGTCGCGTGAGCTCGCCGCCGACTGGGCCGGCATCGTGCCCGCCGGGATGTGGCACAACGTCGTCAACACCGGGGATGACGAGGTCAAGCTCTACTCGCTCTACGGCCCGCCGGAGCACCCCGCCGGCACGGTGCACCCCACCAAGGCCGACAGCCTCGCCGACCCCGAGCACTGAGGGCACGCCGGCCGGGCCGGCGCGGCCGTCGGCGGTCGCGCCCGCGCGGTCTGCGGTCCCCCGGCCGGGGTGGGGGCCACTGGTCGGGCGTGGGTGCTGGCGGCAGGCTGGACGGGGAAGGGAGCGCTGATGGGTGCCTCGGATCCCTCGGAGGTCGCGCGCGGTGAGGAGCTCGACCGCTTCGAGGGCTTCCTGCGCGACGAGCGCGCCGCGGCGTGGCTGTACCGCGAGCTCGCCGAGGTCGCCGGCCCCGAGCGGCGGGCGATGTTCGAGCGGCTGGCGGCCACCGAGGAGCGTCACGCCGCGCACTGGGAGCGGCTCCTGACCGACGCGGGCCGTGCGCCGGTCGCAGGTGGGGTCGGGTGGCGCAACCGGCTCCTGGCCTGGGTCGCGCGCCGGTTCGGGGCGGCTCGGGTCATGCCGGTGATCATCCGGGCCGAGGCCGCCGGTCGGGACCGCTACCGGGACCTGCCCGAGGCCGAGCCGGGCATGTCCGAGGAGGAGGCCGGCCACGGCCGTGAGCTGGCCCTGGCCTACGCCGACACGGTCGGCGAGGGGCTGGCCGCCGCCGACGGGCGGCACCGCACCGCCGTGGGGGGATCGTTGCGCGCCGCGGTGTTCGGCGCCAACGACGGGCTGGTGTCGAACTTCGCGCTCATCATGGGCGTGGCCGGCGGCACCGCCAACCCTGGGGTCATCGTGCTGTCGGGGGTCGCCGGCCTCGTGGCCGGAGCCGGCTCGATGGCTGCGGGCGAGTGGGTCAGCGTGCAGTCGCAGCGGGAGCTCTACGAGCGTGAGATCGAGGTCGAGCGCTGGGAGCTCGAGCACTTCCCCGACGAGGAACGGCACGAGCTCGAGCTCATCTACGAGGCCAAGGGGCTCGACCCCGAGGCGGCACGAGCCCTGGCCGAGCAGATCATGGCCGATCCCGAGGTCGCGCTCGAGACGCTCGCGCGCGAGGAGCTGGGGCTCAACCCCGGCGACCTCGGCTCTCCGTGGCGTGCCGCGCTGTCGTCGTTCTTCGCCTTCGCCGTGGGCGCGCTCATGCCGCTGCTCCCCTTCGTCTTCGACGCCGGCGCGGCAGCGGTGCCCGTCTCGGCGGTCGTGTCGGGCGCGGCCCTGGCCGCCGTGGGCGCGGTGATCTCGATCTTCACGGGACGCCCGGCGTGGCGCTCGGGCCTGCGCATGGTCGCCATCGGTGGCGGTGCCGCGCTCGCGACCTACGCCGTCGGCTCGCTGGTCGGCGTCACCCTGGACTAGGTCGGGCGCCCGCGCGCGGCAGGGGGCGGCCGACCCCGTGCGCATCCCGGTGAGGCGTGGCGCAGGCGGCGCGCTTCGCCGACCGCCTCGAGCGCGTCGTCCGGGTCTGCGCGCGCCCTGGGCCGTTCGCCTCCGTCGTCATGGCCGGCCGCAGCGGACGGCGCCATCCCCAGACGGGTCGCGGCGACCGCGACGGCCTGGGGGGTCACGGCTGCGGCTGCTCGATGACGAGGTCGGATACCTGTGCGAGCGCCTCGAAGTCACGGTCGCGCGCGAGCAGCGGGCTGTCGGTGCGAAGCGCCACGGCGGCGATCAGGCAGTCGATGCTGGACCGGACGGTGAGGCCTCTCGATCGCGCCGAGCGGTAGAGCTGCGCGGCGGCCTCCCAGTCCTGCAGCCCATCAACGGCGAGGATCGGTCCACGCACCAGCAGCGCTCGCAGCTCTGCGGCCCGTCGTGGGCTGCGGGCACCAGCGGTGAGCTCGTAGAGGATGGGCTCGGTCCAGGCGAGCGGCCGCTCTGCGCGGATGGCGTCGCGCAGGAAGGTGGTGTACGCGGTGTCCGTGCCGCGGAGGTACTCGATCCAGGATGAGGTGTCGACCAGCACCGTCATGTGGTGTCGCCAGGTGCGTCGTCGCGCATGCGGTCGAGGTCGCCCTCCCAGCCGGAGCCCTCCATGGCGATCGCCTCCTCGACGCTCAGCCGTGCCCCGACGAGCCGACGCAGCGCAAGGTCGACCGTCTCCTTCTTGCTCCGTGTTCCGTACAGCCGCATCGCTTCCTCGACGATGTCGTCATCGAGCTCGATGTTCGTGCGCGTCGTCGTCATGGTCTCCCCCTCGGTCCGACACCATCGTACACCGCAAGGTGTATCAAGGTAACTCCGGCCCTGGTGAACGTCGGACCGGGCCCTGTCGCGAGGCGGTCACGGGGAGGAGGGCCTCGATCCGGTTGCTGACCGTGCCGGCTTGCTGACGCTGCTGCCAGGCGCGACAAGCCCGAGCGGGAGACCTCAAGGACCGCACAGGCCATGGTGATCGACAGCGCTTGACCGGACGGCCTTCTTCACAGGCGCGCGACCGGGCAGCAGCTCACCGCGTTCCCTCGTTGGCGAAGAAGGCCGCCGCCGCTTGTGGGACCTCAGGCTCCTTGCGCCAATGAGCCGGTGGAGCTCCACAGCCGGCTGTCGGTACTCCGGGGGGATAGATCCTGCCCATCGCAACCTCCGATGGGAGAGGACCAGTCTCGTCCCAACCTCACGGATGCCCACCGCAGCGGGGCCCCACGGCCACGCTCATCCCCCTGCGGGCGCGCCGCCGACGCTGGGCCGGTCGCTGCCAACCGTCAGCGGCTGATCCGCAGGATCCGCCGCGCCCCGTTGGCGACGATGACGAAGATGATGGCACCGGCGATCAGGTCGGGCGCGGCGGTGCCGGTGACCGACACGAGGATGGCGGCGGCGATGACCAGCGCGTTGACCTTGATGTCGTTGGCCGTGAAGATCCAGCTCG
>JAWOAS010000032.1:0-9734 GCA_046498405.1 Egibacteraceae bacterium | reverse complement strand
TCCAGCCCTGCCCCTTCCAGCGCCACGTGGTCGTGCCCGCGCCGCTCGGATACGACAGCGTGGCGACCTCGGCAGGCTGCCCGCCCTCGGGGGCCTGCCCGTCGTGGCGGAGGACGGCCTCGCCGGCGGGCTGCTCCGCGGCGGCCTCGACGAGCGCCGCGGTCTCGAGGTAGAGGTTGTGCGGGCCGCGGCGGGAGGGCTCGCGGTAGTAGCCGGCGTCGCCCTCGCTGACGATCGGCAGGCCAGTCGACCGCAGCTCGGGCCAGACCGGCGTGTCGGCGCCCGACATCGCCACGGCGGGGGAGAAGGCCGGCAGGATATCGGCGTCGGCGAGCCGGCCGGAGCGCACGGGGCCGACGGCCTCGGGCCACTCGGAGTGCCAGATGGGCACGAGCCGGGTCCGCCCCTCGACGAGCTCGACGATGACGAGGTCGGCCTCGGCCAGCCCCGACTGCGGTCGCGCCGCCGGGTGGTTGTCGAGCTTCGCCGCGAGGAACGGGCGCTCGAGCGCCTCCTCGTCGTCGGCCTCGACGCCGGTGAGCGGCCACGGCGCGGCCGGCTCGGGCTCGGACTCGGGCCCGGGCTCGGGCTCGGCCTCCGGCTCGGGCGCGGGCTCGGGCTCGGGCTCGGACGCGGGCGCAGGACCGGGCTCCGGGGCGGCGGCCTGCACGCCCCGCTCCTCGGAGAGCTCGAGGCCAGCCGCGACGGCCGCGCCGAGGAGGAAGACGAGCAGCCCGCCGATGCCGAGCAGGAGGCCGTCGCGCCGACGCCGCGTCGAGGGTCGGGACACCGTCAATCGCCTCCCGTCGTCACCACGGTCCACGGGCGTGGTCTCCGGCCCGCCTCGCCGCGCCGTGCGCTGCACCGCCCGGGCAGGCCCGTCGGCGCGGCAGTGTAGGCCCACGAGGCCTCCTCGCGGTGCAACCCCTCCGGGGCGGGCAGCGCCGACCGTTGCCTCCGGCCGCGACCGGGGAAGGCTCGCGGGGAGACCGACGCGCGCCAGCCGCCGCTGCGAGGAGAGTCGATCCCATGACCGAGACCCGCTACGACGAGCGCACCGCGCTGCTCGTCGTCGACGTCCAGAACGACTTCGCCGACCCCGACGGCAACCTCTACGTCAGCGGCGGCGACGCGATCGTGCCGGTCATCAACGACGAGATCGCCGCCGCGGAGGAGGCCGGCGCGCTCGTCGTCTACAGCAAGGACGCCCACCCCGAGCAGACCCCGCACTTCGCCAAGGACGGGGGCACCTGGCCCGTGCACTGCGTGGCCGGCACCTGGGGCGCGGAGCTGCACCCGGGGCTGCGCCGCGTCGACGGGCCGGTCATCGAGAAGGGCACCGGCGGGGAGGACGGCTACTCCGCCTTCAGCGTGCGTGACCCCAACAGCGGGCAGGAGTCGGCGACCGCCCTCGACCGGATCCTGCGCGACCACGGCATCGAGCGCGTCGTCGTCGTCGGCCTCGCCCAGGACGTCTGTGTGCAGGACACCGTCCTCGACGCGACCCGGCACGGCTACGACACCGTGCTGCTGAGCGCGGCGACCCGCCCGGTCGACCTCACCCCCGGCGACGGGACTCGGGCCCTCGAGCACATGCGCGAGGCCGGCGCCGTGGTGGCCTGAGCCCGCGGCCGGCCCCCGGTCGCCGTGGCCCGCCCTAGAACTCGACCTCGACCGGCGAGCGGCTGTCGGGGTCGGCCTCGAAGTACTCGAAGCTCTTGAAGTTGGCGATGCCGGCGATGATGTTCGTCGGGATCGACTGCCGTCGCGTGTCGTACTTGCGCACCGCGTCGTTGTAGCCCTGGCGCGCCCCGGCGATGCGGTCCTCGGTCGCGGTCAGCTCCGACTGCAGTTGCGCGAAGTTCTCGTTGGCCTTGAGGTCGGGGTAGGCCTCGGCCACGGCGCGGAGGTTGAACAGCGCCTGGCTGAGGTTGGACTCCGCCTGGGCCCTCTCGCCGGCCCCCTCGGCGGCCATCGCCTGCGCACGGGCCTGGGTGACCGCCTCGAGGGTCTCGCGCTCGTGGCTGGCGTAGCCCTTCACCGTCTCGACGAGGTTGGGGATGAGGTCGTAGCGACGGGTGAGCTGGACGTCGATGGCCGCCCACGCGTTCTCCACGGCGTTGCGCAGCTTGACGAGGCTGTTGTACCCGGCGGTGAACCACAGCCCGACGATGACGATGAGCGCGAGCACGATGAGGAGCTCCACGACGACCTCCCGAGGATCGGTCGGCGGGCCGCACCCGCCACGACGAGGTTGCAGTCTACGCCCTCGGGGCGCGCGGGCCCGCCCGCTCAGTCGGCGGGCTGGGCCACCGCGCGGTAGACCTCCTCGACCCGTTCGGCCACCCTCGGCCAGGCATGCCGCTCGGCGGTCTCCCGTCCCCTGGCCGCCATCGCCGCGCGCGCCTCGGGGTCGTCGAGCAGCGTCGTGACGGCCTCGGCGAGGGCGAAGCCGTCACCGGGTGCGACGAGGCGGCCCTCACGACCGTCGGCCATCACGCTCTCGAAGCCGGGGATCGCCGAGGCGACGACGGGCAGCCCCGCAGCCATGGCCTCGAGCAGGACGATGCCGAAGGACTCCCCGCCGAGGTTGGGCGCGACGAAGAGGTCGGCGCTGGCGTGGAAGCGCGCCTTGTCGGCCTCGTCGACCGCGCCGAGGAAGAGCACGTCAGGGCGCACGGCCACGGGCAGCAGCCGCTCGCAGCGGGCGCGCTCGGGGCCGTCACCGAGCACGACGAGGCGCAGCTCGGGCCGGCGGGACCGCAGCTCGAGGAAGGCGCGGATGAGGACGTCGAGCCCCTTGCGGGGCTCGAGCCGTCCGACGAAGAGCAGGGTCGGGCGCTCGGGGTCGACGTACTCCGCGAGCGGCTCGGCGGTGGCGAAGCTGCCGACCTCCACGCCGTTGGGCACGACCTCGAAGGCTGACGGGGGCAGCCCGAGCGCGGCCGCGTGGTAGTGGCGCGCGACCTCGCTCACCGCGAGGCGGGCCGCGAGCGCGCGGGCGACGTGGCGACCGTAGGGGCCGGTGCTGCGGTAGAGGCGGTCGCGGTCCGACCAGGCGTGGAAGGTCCCCACGACCGGCTGGGGGCCGCGCTGGGCGGCGGCCAGGGCGACCGCCGGCACGCCCGGCTCGTGGACGTGGACGACGTCGGGGTCGAGGTCGCGCAGCGTCGCGAGGGTGCGCCTGCCCGCCAGCGGCGAGGCGGCGATGCGCGCGACCGAGCGGTTGAACGGCACCGCGACGGCGCGCCCGACGACGTGGACCGCGGCGTCGAGCGGATCCTCGCCCGCGAGCGGGGCGGAGGCCGGGGCGAGGATCGCGACGTCGTGACGGCGGGCGAGCTCGCCGCAGAGGCTCGCCACGTGGGAGCGCACGCCGCCGTGGGCGGACCAGTCGTAGGGGCAGACCACGGCGATCCTCATCGTGTGCCTCCCGTCTGCGAGAGCCCGTCCTCGCCCGACGGCCCGGCGGGCCCGGCGTCGCCGAAGACCGGCTGGAACGCATGCCACTGGGCGGGCTCGAGGCCGATGAGCGCCTCGAGGGCGGCCAGCACCGCGGCGTGGAGCTCGCGCACGCCCGCCTGCCCCGGCTCGATCGCCGGCAGGACCTGCAGGTGCCAGCAGCGCCCCGGGCGCTGGAGCAGCGTGATCGGCACGATCGGCGCGCCGGTGCGCCGGGACAGCACCGCCGGGCCGAGCGGGACGCGGGTGCGTCCACCGAAGAGCGTGACCTCCGGCGCCCGTCCGGTGAGGTCGCGGTCGGTGAGCAGCCCCACGAGGTGGTTGGCCTCGAGCACGCGCACCAGCCGCGCGGTGACGTCGCCGTCGCGGTGCAGCGGGAGGACCTCGAGGCCGATGTCCTCGCGCAGCCTCACGAAGCGGCGGAAGACCGCCCGGGGACGCACGACCTCGGCGACGACGGCGAGGTGGTAGCGGTGGCTCTCCGCCCAACGGGCCGCGATGTCCCACGAGCCGTGATGGGCGAGCAGGACGATGACCCCACGGTCAGCCTCGAGCGCGGCGTCGAGGTGGGCGAAGCCGTCGGTGGTCGTGCGCCGGTCGAGGTCGCCGGGGTCGAGGTCGGCGGCGCGGAACGCCTCGACCCAGTAGCGGGCGTAGGAGCGGAACGCCGCGGCCACGGTGGCGTCGAGGTCATCGGCGTCGACGACGTGGGCGAGGTTGGCCCGCACCCGGCGACGCGTCGCCGGGGCGAGGCGGTGCGCGAGGCGCCCGGCGAGGTCGGCGAGCCCGAAGGCCACCGGCTCGGGCAGCCTCCGGGCCAGCTCCCAGACGCCGCTCCACAGCACCCCGCGCGCCCGCTCAGCGGCGCGCTCCGGCCGGCGGGGGGCGGGGATGCGGCCCTCCGCCCCGCGGCGACGGTCGACGGGCTCGCCGCGGCGGCCCGAGCCCCGGTAGCGCCGCGAGCTCACCGGCCCTCCACCTCGCTGGCAGGCAGGGCCCGCGCCTGGCGCCACACCACGACGACGCGCTGGAGGACGGTGACGACCCCGCCCACCGCGAGCACCCACAGCGCGAGGGCCACGAGGTCGAGCCAGAGCCCGAGCAGGACGATGACGAGGCGCTCGGCCCGCTCGAGCACGCCGACGGTGGCGTCAAGACCGAGCGACTCGGCCTTCGCGCGGATGTAGGAGGTCAGCAGCGCCGTGGCCAGGGCGGTCATGCCGACGGCGAAGCCGAGGGGGCTCGGCAGGACGAGCCACACGAGCGCGCCGAGGATCGCGAGGTCGGCGAGGCGGTCGGCCACCGAGTCGTAGAACGCGCCGAGCGGCGTGCAGCGCCCCGAGAGCCGCGCCACGGCCCCGTCGAAGGCGTCGAGCACGAGGCCCGCGGCCATGATCGTCGCGCCGAGGACCGGGCGGTCGGTCACGACGACGGCGGCGCCGGCGAGGGTGACGAGCAGGCCGGCGGTCGTCAGGGCGTTGGGCGTCAGCCCGAGGCGCACGAGCGCACGGGCGACGGGCTGGACGAGCCGGTCGGTGAGCGTTCGCGCGTGGGCGTTGAGCACGGAGAGCCAGTCGGAGGTCGGTCTCGGCGCGCGGGGCGGCCGCAGCGGGGCGAGGCTACCAGCGCCGCCGCGCCGGCCCGGCGCGCCGGCGGCCGGGGGCCCGTTCGCCCACACCGCGGGGCGACGAAGGACCCGTCCAGCGCCCAACGGATTGTCCTACAATCCATCCTCGATGAGTGGGCGTGGCGTGGTCGCGGCCGGGACCCGGCCGCCGCGCCGGCGCCAACGGAGGTGATCGCGGTGACCGCCATCGACGCCCTGTCCCCCACCGCGCAGGCGATCGCCCGCGCCGAGGCCCACGGGGTCCACAACTATGCCCCCCTGCCGGTCGTCCTGCGCCACGGCGAGGGCGTGTGGGTCACCGACGTCGAGGGGCGACGCTACCTCGACCTCCTCGCGGCCTACTCGGCGTTGAACTTCGGCCATCGCCACCCACGGCTCGTCGCCGCGGCCAAGGCGCAGCTCGACGAGCTCACGCTCACGAGCCGGGCCTTCCACGCCGAGCCCCTCGCGCGCTTCACCGAGAGCCTCGCCGAGCTCGCCGGCCTCGACGTCGTCCTGCCGATGAACACCGGCGCCGAGGCCGTCGAGACGGCGATCAAGGCGAGCCGGCGCTGGGGCTACGACGTCAAGGGCGTGGCCCCCGACCGCGCGCGGATCATCGTCGCCGACGGCAACTTCCACGGCCGCACGACGACGATCGTGTCGTTCTCCACCGACGAGGGCGCCCGCCGCGGGTTCGGTCCGTTCACCCCCGGCTTCGACGTCGTGCCCTACGGCGACCTCGACGCCCTCGAGGCGGCGATCACCGAGGACACCGTCGCGTTCCTCGTCGAGCCGATCCAGGGCGAGGGTGGCGTCGTCGTCCCGCCCGAGGGCTACCTCGCCGGGGCCGCGCAGCGCTGCCGCGAGCACGGCGTCCTGCTCGTCGCCGACGAGATCCAGTCGGGCCTGGGCCGCACCGGCGAGACCTTCGCCTGCGACCACGAGGGCGTGACCCCCGACGTCCTCGTCCTCGGCAAGGCGCTCGGCGGCGGGATCGTGCCGGTCTCGGCGGTCGTGGCCCGCCGCGAGGTCATGGCCCCGATCACCCCCGGCTCGCACGGCTCGACCTTCGGCGGCAACCCCTTCGCCGCCGCGGTCGGCGCCGAGGTCGTGGCGATGCTCGCCGAGGGCGAGCCGCAGGCCCGCGCGCGCGAGCTCGGGCCTGTGTTCCTCGACGGGCTGCGCGCCCTCGACGCCCCCGACGTCGTCGAGGTGCGCGGGCGAGGGCTGTGGGCCGGTGTCGAGATCGCGGGGTCGCGAACCGGCAAGGAGTGCTGCTACGCCCTGCTCGACGAGGGCGTGCTCGCCAAGGAGACCCACGAGACGACGCTGCGCTTCGCTCCCCCGCTCGTCATCAGCGACGCCGAGCTCGACGAGGCCCTCGCGCGCATCGCGCGCGCCCTCGGCTAGCCCGGCGGTCCGCCGGGCGCGCCGCCGCTCTCCCCCAGCGCGGCGCGCTGGTCGGCGACCCCGGCGGTGATGTGGGCGACGAGCGCCGCCCGCAGCGCCGCGGCGTCCCCCTCGCGGGCGAGGGCCAGGAGCCGGTCGTGCTCGGCGACCTTGCCGGGCGAGGCGACCCGTCGCCCGGCCACGGCGAGCGCGAGGCGCAGCTCGCTCTGCAGCGCGGCGTAGGCGGCGTCGAGGCGGCGGCTGCCGAGCAGGGCGACGAGCGCGGCGTGGAAGGCGAGGTCGGCCTCGACGACGGCATCGGCGTCGGCCCGGCCGACCGCGGCGTCCATCGCCGCGAGCGCGGCCTCGAGCGCGGCGAGGTCGGCGCCCACGGCGGCCTCGGCCGCGGCGCCCTCGAGGGCGCCCCGGGCGCGGCCGAGGTCGGCGAGGTCCTCGCCGGTCAGCAGCGTCACCGTCGCCCCGCGGTGGCGCTCGAGGCGCACGAGCCCACGGTGGGCCAGCGCCCGCAGGGCCTCGCGCACCGTCGTGCGCGAGACGGCGAAGCGCGAGGCCAGCGCGGTCTCGGTCAGCGGCGCGCCCGGTGCGAGACGCCCCTCGAGGACGTCCTCGCGCACCTCGGCGGCGACGCGCTCGGCCGCGCTCGCCGCCTGCGTCGCGCGCCCCGGTCGCGCCATCGCCGGCCCTAGAGGACCTTGTCGAGGAAGTCCCGCAGCCGGGGGCTGCTGGCGTGGCTGAAGATCTCCTCGGGGGTGCCATCCTCGACGATGGCCCCGGCGTCCATGAACACGACGCGGTCGGCGACCTCCCGGGCGAAGCCCATCTCGTGGGTGACGACCATCATCGTCATCCCGCCCTCGGCGAGGCGCCGCATGACGTCGAGGACGTCCTTGACGAGCTCGGGGTCGAGGGCAGAGGTCACCTCGTCGAAGAGCATGACCTCAGGGTCCATCGCCAGGGCGCGGGCGATGGCGACGCGCTGCTGCTGGCCGCCGGACAGCTGCGCCGGACGGGCGTCGGCCTTGTCGGCCAGGCCCACCTCGGCGAGGCGCTCCCGGCCGACGCGCTCGGCCTCCTCGCGCTTCATCCGCTTGACCCGCCGCAGCGCGATCGTGACGTTGCCGAGGGCGCTCATGTGCGGGAAGAGGTTGAAGTGCTGGAAGACCATCCCCACCCGGGTGCGCACCTCGTCGATGTTGGACTCCGAGGAGGTGATGTCGACGCCGTCGACCTCGACGACCCCGCTGGTGGGCACCTCGAGGAGGTTGATGCAGCGCAGCATCGTCGACTTGCCCGACCCCGACGGTCCGAGGACGCAGACGACCTCGCCGGGCACGATCTCGAGGTCGACGCCGGTGAGGACCTCGAGGGTGCCGAAGCGCTTGCTCAAGCCCCTGAGGGCGACCCGTGGCCGCACCGCCTGCGCCGCCGTCGGCTCCGGCTCGGCGCTCATCGGCCTGGCTCCGCGGTCGTCGGCAGCTCGTCAGCGGGCAGCGCCTCCTTGGGCCCCTCGCGCAATCGGTTGTCGAGCCAGTTCACGAGGTAGGTCAACGGGATCGTGATCGCGAGGTAGTACAGCGCCGCGGCGGTCACCGCCGAGTAGTTGCCCGTCTGCTGGGCGAGGTTCTGCCCCACCCGGAAGAGGTCACGCTGGCCGATCGACAGGCCGATGACGAAGATGAGGCTCGAGTCCTTGATGATCGCGATGGCCTCGTTGGTCAGCGGCGGGAAGACCCGGCGGACGGCCTGGGGGATGATGACGAGCCACATCGCCTGGAGGTAGGTCATGCCCACCGACCGCGAGGCCTCCATCTGCCCCTTGTCGATGGACTGGATGCCGGCGCGGAAGATCTCGGCGGTGTAGGCCGTGGCGATCGCGCCGAGGGCGATCGCCGCGGCGATGCGGGCCTCGCGACCCCACGGGCGGATGCCCGCGGCGGGCAGCCCGAGGCCGACGAGCACGATCGTGAGCACAGCGGGCAGCCCGCGGAAGATGTCGATGTAGACCTTCGCCGGGGCCTTGAGCCACCAGCGGTGGCTGATGCCCATGAGCGCGACGATCATCCCCGCGACGATGCCGATGCTGATGGCCCCGAACGAGACGACGAGGGTGTTCGGCAGGCCCTCGCGCAGGAGCTCGGGGAAGGTCGCGGTCATGACCTCCCAGTTGAAGAACAGCCGTCGGACGTCGTCGAGCCGCTCACCCATCGCCAACCCCACCTTGGCCTGCGCCGAGCGCCCCCGCTGGAGCCCAGCGGGGGCGCGGTACGGTCGAGACTACTGGAACTGCTCGGGGACGTCGCCCTCGAACCACTCGCTGTAGATCGACTCGTAGGTGCCGTCCTCGATGATCTCGGCGAGGGTGGCGTCGAGCGCCTCGAGGAGGGCGGCGTTGCCCATCTGCACGGCGATGCCGTACTCCTCGCCGGTGTCGACCTCGGCGACGAGCTCGAGGGTGTCCGAGCCCTCGGCCTGCTCGCTGGCCACGGGCAGGTCGATGAAGACCGCATCGAGCTGGTCGGACTCGAGGGCGGTGAAGGCCTCGGCGGTGCCGGGGAACTCGGTGACGCCCGCCTCGGGCTCGAAGTTCTCCATCGCGTAGTCCGAGCCGGTCGTCGCAGCCTGCACGCCGATGTCGCGGCCCTCGATGTCCTCCACGCCGGCGATGTCGCTGTCGGCCCGGACGACCATCGCCTGGTTCGCCGCGAAGTAGGGCTGGGAGAAGTCGACGGTCTCGGCGCGCTCCTCGGTGATCGTCAGCGCCGAGATCACCGCGTCGAACTCGCCGCCGTCGAGCTGGGTCAGCAGGGTGTCGAAGCCGGAGTTGACGAACTCCACCTCGACGCCGAGGCGCTCGCCGATCTCGTTCATGAGGTCGATGTCGAAGCCCTGCTCCTCGCCGTCCTCGATGAACTCGAAGGGCTCGAAGTCGAGGTTGCTGCCGGCGACGAGCACGCCCTCCTCGGCGAGCCCGAGGTCATCGGCGGCCTCGTCCTCGTCAGCCTCCTCGTCGGTTTCCTCGTCGGTCTCCTCGTCGGCCTCGTCGTCGACCTCCTCCTCGACCTCGTCATCGGCGTCGTCGACGTCGTCGGCGGCATCGTCCTCGGCGCACGCGGCGACGAGCAGCGCCAGCGCCGCGATCGCCGCGAGGATCCACCATCTGCGAAGCTGCATGATGCTGTCCTTTCTGACCACAGGTTCGGAGCACGCCTCGCGCGTGCCCGCACACCACGGAGAGCTGCGGACCGGCAGCGGC
>JAWOAS010000148.1:0-5784 GCA_046498405.1 Egibacteraceae bacterium | reverse complement strand
CGCGAAGCCGACATCGTCGAAGCCGGTGACGACGACGTCGTCGGGGACGCGCACGCCCTGCTCGGCGAGCCCGGCGAGCACGCCGAGCGCGATGAGGTCGTTGCCGCAGACCAGCGCTGCTCGGCGAGTTCACCGTCGACTGGGGCCGCGAGGCCGCCACGGCCCTCGTCGCCGACGGCGCCCTGCCCCGGGCGCTGGTCTGCGGCAACGACCTCATCGCGCTCGGCGTGCTCGCCGGGCTCGCCGAGCGGGGCGTGCGCGTCCCCGACGACGTCGTCGTCACCGGCTTCGACGATGTCGGCTTCGCGGCGCTCGTCGCGCCGTCGCTGACGACGGTCCGTCAGCCCCTCGACGCCCTCGCTGCGGCCGCCGTCGAGCTCCTCGAGCAGCGCATCGGCGGCAGCGACCGGCCGGCGCGCTGCGAACTGCTGGCCCCTGAGCTCATCGTCCGCGCCTCGACGGTGGCGCCGCGGTGAGTCCGCCCGGCGCGGTGGACCCGTCGGTGGGGGCGGCCCTCGCCGTCGTCGGCAGCGCGAACCTCGACATCGTCGTCGGGGTGCGCCGCCATCCCCGGCTCGGCGAGACGGTCATCGGGGGCGACCATGCCGAGGTCGCGGGAGGCAAGGGCGCGAACCAGGCGGTGGCCGCGGCCCGGCTCGGCGTCCCGACCTCCTTCGTCGGCTGCGTCGGCGACGACGCCCCCGGTCAGGCGCTGCGCCGCGCCCTGACCGACGACGGCGTCGAGATCGCGGCGCTCGAGACCGTCGCGGGGGCGCCGAGCGGGGTGGCCCTCATCGTCGTCGACGAGGAGGGGGAGAACACCATCGTCGTCAGCCCCGGTGCCAACGCCCGGCTCTCACCCGACCACGTCGTGGCGGCCGGCGCGCGCATCACCGAGGCCGCCGGCCTGCTCGTCCAGCTCGAGATCCCGCTCGAGACCGTCGAGGCGGCGGTCAGCGCCGCGGGCGGGCTCGTCGTCTGCAACCCCGCACCGGCCACGGCGCTGCCGCCATCGGTCCTCGAGCGCGTCGACGTCCTCGTGCCCAACCGCAGTGAGCTCGCGCTGCTCGCCGGCGCCGACGACGAGCCGGTCACCACCGGCGAGGTGACCGAGCTCGCGCGCGGGCTGCCCGGTCCGGCCGCGGTCGTCGTCACGCTCGGCGCCGACGGCTGCCTCGTCGTCGACGGCGCCGAGGTCGCCCACCTGCCGGCGATGCGCGTCGACGCCGTCGACGCCACCGCCGCGGGGGATGCCTTCTGCGCGGCGCTGACCGTGCGCCTGCTCGCCGGCGACCCCCTCGTCGAGGCCGCCGCCTACGCCAACGTCGCCGCGGGACTCGCCACGACCCGACGGGGGGCGCAGCCGTCGCTGCCTACCGCCACCGACGTCGCCGCAGGCGCGACGGTCGGGGCCCCGCCGGCGCGCTGAGCCCATCGGGCGCTGCGGCCCGTCCGGGCGCCCGGCGCTCACGTGGTCCGGTACCCTGCGCGGCCATGAGACCGTTCCGCCTCGCCGCCGGGGTCCTGCTCGTCGGGGCGCTCGCCGCCGCCGCCCTCGGTGCCGACGGCCAGGTCGTCCAGACGATCCTGGCCTTCGGCCTCGCCGCCGCCGCGATCGAGGTGCGGCTCGTCCTCGCACAGCGTCGACGCCAGGCCGCCAGCGACGCCGAGGGCCGCGCCGGCGGTGGGGGCGCTGCTGGCGGTCCGACGGGCCCCGGCGGGTCGAAGGGCGCTGCCGGCACGACCGACGGTGACGCCGAGGCCCCGGCGGGGGGCCCGGTGGCGCGGGGTCGGCGGCGCGGCGGCCAGCGACTCGGGCGCGGGGACCGGCGCTCGGGGGCACGGGGGGACGGCGAGGGCTCGCCGGCGGCCTCACGCCCCCGCGGCCCCTCGCTGCTGCTCGAGCGCGGCGACCGCCGCCTCGTCGAGCGCGCGATCGGCGCGCAGGAGGCCCTCGTCATCGACACTGCGGCGATCGACGACGCCGATGAGCCCGAGCACCGCACCGGGGTGCTCGTCCGGGTCGCGCCGAGCGGGGCGTCCCTGCGCTTTGAGCGGCGCGTCGACCCGCCGAGCACCGACGGCGTCGTGGTCAGCAGTGGCGAGGACGACCTCGACGCCGCGTACCGCATCGTCGCCGCCCACGAGGGCGCGGTGGTGCCGGTGCCCCCGGCGGCTGCGCGCGAGCTCGTGACCTGGGCGGGTGAGGAGGTCGAGGCCGAGCTCTGCGACGACCTCCTGCTCCTGCGGCTGCCGGATCTCGTCGCCGAGGAGCGGTGGGCCGATCTCGAGGGCGCCGGGCAGCGCCTCGCGCAGGCCTTCCGCGCCGACGCCGGGTGAGGTCCGCGGGGTCGTGACCCACACGGCCGAGCCCCGCGTCGGTGCGCCGAGCCGGGCCCGGGAGGTCGCCTTCTCCCTCGCGCTCGTCGCGGCGATGGCGGCGGGCGCGCTCGTCCAGTTCCTCATCGGCGCGCTCGCGCCGTTCATCGCCGACGACCTCGACCTCAGCCGCGCCGCCGTCGGCGGCCTCACGAGCGCGCTCTTCGCCTCCGCCGCGGTCCTCAGCCTCGTGGCCGGCCGGCTCGTCGACCGTCTCGGGACGATGGCGATGCTCAGCGTGCTCTTCGCCGCGGTCGTGACCTCCGCGGCGGGCATGGCCGCCTCGCCTGCGCTGCCCTGGCTCGTGGCCGCGGTCGCCCTCGGCGGGATCGGCCTCGCGGTGATGAACCCGGTGACGAACCTCCTCATCTCCCGCCGGGTGCCGCCCGGACGGCAGGGCTCGCTGACGGGGATCAAGCAGTCCGGGGTCTTCGTCGGCAGCGCCGCGGTCGGGCTCCTCGCGCCCGGGGCCGCCGCCCAGATCGGCTGGCGAGCGGTGCTCGTCGGCGTCGCGCTCGCCCTCGCGCTCGTCGGGGCATCGGCGATGCGGGTCGTGGGCAGGCGCGGGCCCGCCGTGCGGGCGCCGGCGCGCCCGCCCGGCCTGCCCCCGCCGGCGCAGGTGCGCCTCGGTTGGCTCACCGCCTACGCCCTGACGATGGGCGCGGCGGTCTCGGCCTTCGGTGCCTTCCTCGTCCTCTACGCCGTCGAGGGCGTCGGCCTGCCAGCGCCCCGGGCCGGTGCGGTCCTCGGGCTCGGCTCGGCGGTGGGCATCGCCGCGCGGATCGCCTGGGGCCGGGCCGCCGAGCGCGTCGCGAGCGTCGCCGTGCCCCTGGCCCTCCTCGCGGTGCTCGCCGCGGTCGGGCAGGCCCTCATCTGGGCGGCGCCGTCCTGGCCCGCGCTGCTGTGGGCCGGCACGATCCTCTACGGCGCGAGCGCGACGGCGTGGAACGCCGTGACGATGCTCGCGGTCATCCGCGGGGTGCCCGACGGGCGCACCGGGCGGGCCTCGGGCACGGTGCAGGCGGGCTTCTTCGTGGGCTTCATCGTCGCGCCCGTGGCCTTCGGCGCCCTCGTCGACGCCACCGGCGGCTACGACGCCTCGTGGGCGGCCACGACCGGCCTCTTCGCCCTCGCGGCCCTCATCGCCGGTGGCTGGTGGCGCGGTGAGCGTCGTGCCGGCCGGCGGGGGTCTTGAGCAGGGCCGGGATGGGGAATGCTGCGCTGCGGCGTCGCGTTGACCGACCTCCGGTCGCTTGCGCGGCGCCGTAGCCTGCCGACACGACGGTCAACGGGATCGGCAGCGGTGCCGCCGGCCGGCACCACTGACGACGAGAAGGAGGCACGACGACGTTGCGCGACGACACCGAGCAGCAGGACGCAGGACGGCTGCGTGAGCGCCTCCGGGCGGAGGGCTGGAGCGCCGACCTCGCCTGGGCGACGGTCGGATCGGGCTCGGCGGCCTGGGAGGACGGCGCGTCCCGGCGCACGATCGCCTACCTCTCCTCGCTGCACCGCGAGGACGGTGGCGCGCGCCGCCTGTGGCACGACGGCGACGTCGCCGTGCCGCCCGTTGCCGATGCCCGTGAGGTCATGGTGGCGATGCGCGACTCCGGCGAGTGGATGTCGGAGACGCTCGAGGCGCCGCCCGCACTCGTCGACGACGACGCCGAGGCCGAGGCCGAGGCCGCTCCCGCTCTCGTGTAGGGCCCGCGCCCGCCGGGTCGGCGCTGGCCGCCGGCGCCCGCCCGGTGAGCCGCGACCGGGAGCAGCGGTGGTCACGACGGGGCGCGAGAGGCGCCGACGCTGGACGCACCCCCCGTCAGCACGGCTTCCAACGCCGACGCGCCCTCGGCAGGGGCATCCTAGGCCAGGCGCGACCGTGTGCGCACGAGGGCCCCCGCGGCATGCGCTAGGATGGCGCACCCGCCGCGGCCAGCGCCGGGCGGGCGACCGGTGAGGTCCCGTGCGACGCCACTCCGTGAACCTGGTCAGGGCCGGAAGGCAGCAGCCATAAGCGGCTCGTGGCGGGTGCCGCGGAGCAGCCGCACCGGCTCGTCCGTCCGGCGGTGGCCGCGGCGTTCGACGTCGACTGGACAGCGAGGAGCGGTGTGGCCTCGATCTCCCTCTACCGGAAGTACCGGCCGCGCACCTTCGCCGAGGTCATCGGCCAGGACCACATCACCACGACGCTGGCGCAGGCCGCGGCCGAGGACCGGCTCCACCACGCCTACCTCTTCACCGGCCCGCGCGGCACCGGCAAGACCTCGACGGCGCGGATCCTCGCCACCGCGCTGAACTGCGAGCACGGCCCAACCGCCTCGCCCTGCGGCACGTGCTCGCACTGCCAGCAGATCACCGCCGGCTCCCACGTCGACGTCATCGAGATCGACGCGGCGAGCCACGGTGGCGTCGACGACGTGCGCGACCTGCGTGACCGCGTCGCGTTCGCGCCGGCGCACGCCCGCCGCAAGGTCTACATCGTCGACGAGTGCCACATGCTGTCGACCGCGGGCTGGAACGCCTTCCTCAAGACCGTCGAGGAGCCGCCCGGCCACGTCGTGTTCGTCTTCGCCACGACCGAGCCGCACAAGGTCCTCGAGACGATCCTCTCGCGCACGCAGCGCTTCGACTTCCGGCGGGTACCCGCCGCGCTCCTCGCCGCGCACGTGCGCGACCTCGCCGAGCGCGAGGACCTGCGCGTCGACCCCGGCGCGGCCGAGCTCATCGTCCGCGCCGGCGAGGGCAGCGTGCGCGACACCCTCTCGGTGCTCGACCAGGTCGTCGCCTTCACCGGCCCCGACGTCAGCGCCGCCGGCGTCGCCGACGTCCTCGGGCAGATCCCCGACGAGCTCCTCGCCGAGCTCGCGGGCCTGCTCGCCGAGGGTGACGTCGCCGGTGCCTGCGCGCTCGTCGGCCGGGTCTCCGACGCAGGCTTCGACCTGCGGCAGTTCGCCCGCGACGCCGTCGAGCACCTCCGCGCGCTCTTCCTGCTGTCGGTCGCGCCCGACGACGCGCTCGTCGAGGCCACGCCCGAGCGCCTCGCGCGTCTGCAGGACCAGGCGAGCCGCCTCGGCCGTGTCGAGCTCCTGCGCGCCGTCGACCTCCTCGTCGAGGCGCAGGGGCAGATGCGCCGGGGACAGACCCGCCTGCCGCTCGAGCTCGCCCTCGCCAAGGCCGCGATGCCCGAGGCCAGCGGCGACCCCGCCGCCCTCGCCGCCCGCCTCGACCGTCTCGAGCGCGCGGGCGTCGCCGAGGCGCGACCGCCGGCCGCTGCGCCCGAGCCGGCTGCTGCGCCTGAGCCGGCGGCTGCGCCTGAGCCGGCGGCTGCGCCTGAGCCGGCGGCTGCGCCTGAGCCGGCGGCTGCGCCTGAGCCGGCGGCTGCGCCTGAGCCGGCGGCTGCGCCTG
>JAWOAS010000073.1:0-3126 GCA_046498405.1 Egibacteraceae bacterium | reverse complement strand
GGCGGCGCGCCCTGGACGGTGATGCACGCCTACAACCGGCTCAACGGCGACTACTGCGGACAGAGCGGCTGGCTGCTCACCTCGGTGCTGCGCGAGGAGTGGGGCTTCGACGGCCTCGTGATGTCGGACTGGGGCGCGACGAGCGACCGCGCCGCGGCGCTGGCCGCCGGCACCGACCTCGAGATGCCGGGCAGCAACGGCGCCTTCGACCCCGAGGTGCGCGCCGCGATGGCCGAGGGTCGGCTCTCCACCGCCGACGTCGCCCGCAGCGCCACCCGCGTCGTCGCGCTGCTGCTGCGTGCCCACGCCGCCCGCCAAGCCCGCGGCGCACCCGCCGAGGTCGACGCCGACGCCCACCACGACCTCGCCCGGCGGGTCGCCGCCGCGGGGACCGTGCTGCTGGCCAACGACGGCGTCCTGCCCCTCGACCTGCCCGCGCTGACCGCGCGGCCGGGCGGCCTGGCGGTGCTCGGCGCCTTCGCCGCCCACCCGCGCTACCAGGGCGCGGGCAGCTCGCAGGTGACGCCGCGGCGGCTGACCGATGCGCGCTCGGCGCTGCGCGCCCGCGTCGACGGCGACGGCCTGCGCTACGCGCCGGGCTACGACCCCTCGAGCGGGGCGACGACGCCGCACCTCCTCGCCGAGGCGGCCGAGGCGGCCGCGGCCGCCGACGTCGCGGTCGTCGTCGTCGGCCTGCCCGGCGCCTACGAGTCCGAGGGCTTCGACCGGCAGCACCTCCGCCTGCCCGAGGGTCACACCGCCCTCGTCGAGGCGGTCCTCGCCGCGAACCCGCGCACCGTCGTCGTCCTCGCCAACGGCGCGCCGGTGGAGCTGCCGTGGGCCGACCGCGCTGCGGCGATCCTCGAGACCAACCTCGGCGGGCAGGCCGGCGGGGAGGCGATCGCCGACGTGCTCGCCGGCGAGGCCGAGCCCGGCGGGCGCCTGGCCGAGAGCATCCCGGTGCGCGCGGGCGACCTGCCCGCCGACGCGCACTTCGCCGCGCACCCCACCCAGGTCGAGCACCGCGAGGGCCTCGCCCTCGGCTACCGCTTCCACACGACCGCCGGGGTTCCCGCCCGCTTCCCCTTCGGCCACGGCCTCGCCTACACGTCGTTCGGCTACGGCCGCCTCGAGGTCAGCGGCGAGGGCACCGACCTCGAGGTCGCCGTCCGAGTCACCAACACCGGAGCGCGCGCGGGCTCGGAGGTCGTCCAGCTCTACGTCGGCGCCGTCGCCCCGCCGGTGCCGCGACCGCTGCGCGAGCTCGCCGGCTTCGCGAAGGTCCACCTCGAGGCCGGGGCGAGCGCGACGGTGCGCCTGCCCCTCGACGCGCGCGCCTTCGCGGTCTGGGACGTTGCCGCGCAGGACTGGCGGGTGGCCTCCGGCGCCTACGAGCTCGAGGTGGCCTCCTCGGCGACCGACGTCCGGGCCAGGGCCCGCGTCGACATCGTCTCCGAGGCCGAGCCGGGGCCGTCGGCTACGCCGGTGGCCGCCGCCGCCGACGACGCGGGCTTCGCCGCGGCGCTCGGCCGGGCGGTGCCCACGCCGGCCGGTCCCCGCCCCCTCGACCGCGACTCCACCGTGGCCGACCTCGCCGCGACCCGCGCTGGCGCGCTCGTCCAGCGCCTGCTGCTGGCGACGCTGCGCCGGCGGATCGCCGGTGACACCGGGGGCGACGAGGCGACCCGCCGCTTCTACGAGGCGGCGCTGCTCGAGACGCCGTTGCGCGCGCTCGTCGTCCTGGCCGGGGGGCGCCCGCCGCTGCGGGTGCTCGACGCCCTCTGCGCCCTCCTCGACGGGCGCGCGCCGTGGCGCCCGGTGCCGCGCCGGCGCTGAGTGGGCCCGCGAGGTGGGGTCCCCAGCCCTCGGCCGGGCCCCGGCGGGGGCGCGGGTCGGCGCCGCCGTCGCGCCGTGAGCGACCCTCGGGTCGCCGTCCGGCCGTGGCTCGGCCTGCTCGCGCTGCTGTCGGCCGCGACGATCTGGGGCTCGACGTTCGTCGTCACGCGCGGGATGCTCGACGCGATCGGCCCGCTGACGATCGCCGCGGGCCGGTTCCTCCTCGCCCTCGTCGTGCTCCTGCCGCTGGCCTGGCGCCAGGGCTACCGTCCGCGTGACAGCCTCGCCCCGGCGTTCCTCGGCTACGGCGTCACCGGCATCGCGCTGTTCTTCGGGCTGCAGAACCTCGGGCTCGTCTTCACGACCGCGGGCAGCGCGGCACTGCTCGTGGCCCTCGTGCCGGCGGTCACCGCCGCCCTCGCGCGCGTCGTCCTCGCTGAGCCGCTGCCGGCCCTGCGCTCGGCGGGGATCGCCGCGGCGGTCCTCGGCGCGGTGCTCGTCGTCGCCGCGGGCGCCGATCTCGGTGGGCCGCGCGCCTGGGTCGGCAACCTCCTCATCCTCGGAGCGGTCCTGTCCTGGGCGGCCTACACCGTCCAGGGGCGGCGCGTGCTCGCTGGCCGCTCGGCGGTCGTGGCCGCCACCGGCGGGATCGTCGCCGGCCTCGGCGTCCTGCTGCCCGCCGCGGCGGTCGAGCTCGCCCTCACCGGCCCCGCCGCGCCCACGCCAGGCAGCCTCGGCGGGCTCGTCTACCTTGGGCTCGTCGCCTCCGCCGCGGCCCTGCTGCTGTGGAACGCCGGGATCGCGCGCGTCGAGGCCTCCGCGGCCGGTGCGACGCTCAACGTCGTGCCGGTCGTCGGCCTGCTCTTCGCCGCGCTCGCCGGCGAGCCGCTCTCGGCGCTGCAGGTGGCCGGCGGCGCGCTCGTCGTCGTCGGCGTCGCGCTCGCCAACCGCCCGCCGCCCCGCGGGCCGGCGGGCGCCGGGGCGGCCAGGGCCGACGCGCCGCCATCGGCGGGCGGGCCTCGCTGAGCCGCGCCGCTCGGCGGCCTCGCTGATTCGCGCCGCTCGGCGGCATCGGGACCGCCGCGCCCCGGAGGCGGGACCGTGGTCCCGGTGCCCGCGCGTGATCCGGGGGAGGGTCGCCCAAGGCGGCGCAGGCGCGAGCTCGGCAGCGGGGAGGCCGGCATGTCGGCGACAGCGGCGAGCGAGCGCCTGCGGCGCCTTGGGCGAGCCTCCCCCGGATCACGCGCGGGCACCGGGGCCACGGTGCCGCCTCCGGGGCGCGGGGGTCCC
>JAWOAS010000010.1:0-12847 GCA_046498405.1 Egibacteraceae bacterium | reverse complement strand
GCGCCACGACGACGAGCACGCCAGGGTCCTCCGCGCCCTGCTGCAGCGTCGCGCCACCCCACAGCGGCCCGACCGGACCGAGCACGAGGTTGACCGGCAGGCCGAGCCCGAGCCCCCAGCCGGCGACACGGCGCAGCAGCGGGCGGTGGGCGCCGGCTGGGGGCTCGGGCTCGGCCTGCCGGTCAACCTCGTGCTCGGTCCGGTCGGGCCGCTGTGGGGTGGCGCGACGCTGCAGCAGGGCGCGGAGGACCCTGGCGTGCTCGTCGTCGTGGCGCTCGTGCAGCTGCTCGGCGCGCCGCTGCTCGCCTCGGGCTACCTCGCGGGGGTGGCGCTGCTCGCGCTGCGCGTCGGCCCGCCGCAGCGTCTCGCGGCGGTCGGCCGGATGGCGCTGAGCGCCTACCTCGCCCAGAGGGCGCTCGCGCTCGTCGTCTTCGCCGGCTTTGGGCTCTACGAGACGCTCGGCAGCGCCGCCGCGCTGCTCGTCGTCGCGGGGATCTGGGCGCTGTTGCTCGTGGCCTGCCCGCTGTGGCTGCGCCGCTTCCGCTACGGGCCGGTCGAATGGCTCTGGCGCACGGCGACCTACGGCCAGCGCCAGCCGCTGCGGGCGCGCTAGAGCCCGCGGTCGCCCTCCTCGGGCGGTCGGCCTGGTCCCGGCACGGCTACGCTCAGCCGTGCCCCAGGCTCCGAGGGCGGGGTGGAGGGCCCCTGATGGCCGACGCGGTGGAGGGCCCCTGATGGTCGACCGTGAGCTCGCGACGCTGCTCGGCGGGGAGCGCTACCTCTCGCTGACGACCTTCCGCGCCAACGGCGAACCGGTGCCCACACCGGTGTGGTTCGTGCCGCAGCCCGACGGCGCGGTCCTCGTCTACACCGAGGCCTCCTCCGGCAAGGTCAAGCGGCTGCGGCGCGACCCGGCCTGCACCGTGGCCGCCTGCGACGTGCGTGGCCGGGTCCACGGCGAGGAGGTCGGGGCCACCGCGGAGGTCCTCGACGGGCAGGCCGAGGAGGTCTTCGCCCAGCTGCTGCGGCGCTACGGCTGGCAGGCGCGCGCCTTCGATCTGCTCAGCCGGCTCGGCAACCGCGGGCGGCGAGGGACCGCGGTGGGATTGCGGATCACCGGCGCTCCGCACGCAGGGTGACCGCCGAGGCCCGGCTGCCGGCTCGATCCGCTGCGGCCGCCTACGATCGAGCCTTGCGTGGGCGCGTCCCCGTCCACCGCGACGGTGACCTGCGCCGGGGGCCGTCGGCGCGGACGAGGAGGTGCCAGCCAAGGTGGCCACGGCCTACCTCGCCGCGGAGGGCTTCGAGGCCGAGCTCGACGCTGAGCTCGCCCGCGCCGGCGTCGCGGTGGAGCGACGGCACGGTCGGCTGAGGGTCAGCGACAGCCCGCCGGTCGACACGGCGTGGGCGGCGAACACGTGGTGGGGCGCCGAGCGGATCGCGGTGTCCTCGATCGGTGACGCCGCCAAGGCGCTGCGCCGGCGGCAGCGCAACTGGGCCGTCTACGCCCCCGAGCACCGTGGCCGGGCGGGGCTCATCGCCGAGCGGCTGCCGCACGTCTCAGCGCGGCCGCTCGAGCTCTTCGAGGTGGCGCCCGAGGCGCCGCTGGGCTCGTGGACGCTGCTCGAGCGCGACCTCGTCCTCGCCGCCACCGACTGCTCGAGCCCGTTCCCCAACGGGGTGGCGCGGTTCATCGAGGACCGCGAAGGGCCACCGAGCCGGGCCTACCTCAAGCTCTGGGAGGCCTTCGCGCTGGCGCGCCGCTGGCCGGGGCCCGGCCAGTGCTGCCTCGACCTCGGCGCCGCGCCGGGGGGTTGGACGTGGCTGCTGGCACGCACCGGCGCGGAGGTCCTCGCCGTCGACCGGGCGCCGCCGGCACCCGGGCTGGGGGCGCTCGGCAACGTGGCCTGGCGGCAGGGCTCGGCCTTCGCGGTCGACCCCGCCGAGGTCGGCGGCGTCGACTGGTGGTGCAGCGACCTCGTCGCCTACCCCCAGCGCCTCCTCGAGCTCGTGACGCGCTGGCTCGACGCCGGGGTGGTGGGAAACCTCGTCTGCACGGTCAAGCTCCAGGGCGCGACCGACCATGACGTCGCCGAGCGGTTCGCCGCCCTGCCCGGCGCGCAGCTGCGGCACCTCTCGCAGAACAAGCACGAGCTGACCTGCGTCATCCTCGACGCCGGCTGACGCGCGTGGATCGCCTCGTCCGTCCCGGGCGATACGTGAGCAGACGTGTAGAGCATCACCCTGGACGCCCCGCCCGCCTGCTGCCAGACTCCGCAGCGAGGCGAGCTCGGTGGCGAGCACGGCCGGTGCCGGCAAGCCCAGGCGCAGCCGTGCGGACCCGCGACGACGGGAGGCGCGCATGCCCTACGTCATGGCGATCGACCAAGGCAGCGGCTCCTCACGGGCCTTCGTGTTCGACGTCGGCGAGGACGGCGCGCTGCGCACCGTCGGGACCGGCAGCGAGCCGGTCGAGAGCCTCTTCCCCGCCGAGCGCAGCGTCGAGCACGACGCCGAGGAGCTCTTCGAGACGTGCCGCGACAGCGCCGAGGCCGCCCTCGGCGCGGCCGGCCTGGCCTGGACCGACCTCGCCGGCATCGGGGTCACCGGGCAGACCGAGACCATCGTGGCCTGGGACCGCGAGACGGGGCAGCCGGCGGCCCCGGCGATCAGCTGGCGTGACCAGCGCCAGGGTGCCGGCGAGGTCGTCGACGCCCTCGACGACGAGCAGCAGCGGGCCTTCACCGAGCGGACGGGACTGCCGGTCGCCCCGACGTGGTCGGCGCCGAAGATCCGCTGGCTGCTCGAGGGCGGCGACGCGGCGGTCGCCGACCTGGCCCGGCGCGACCGTCTCGCGCTCGGCGACGTCGCCTCCTGGGTGGTGCACCGGCTCAGCGGACGCGCCGAGCACGTCACCGAGCCGTCGTTCGCCAGCCGGTGGGGCCTCATGGACCTCGCCACCCGGCAGTGGGACCCCGAGCTCCTGGCGATGTTCGACATCCCGGCCGCGGCCTTGCCGGAGATCCGGCCGTCCGACGCCCTCGGGGCGCGCGTGGCCGAGGGCCTCGCGGTCGGTGGGGCACCGATCGTCGGGGCGCTGGGCGACCAGCAGGCCGCGCTGTACGGCCACGGCGGTCGCCGCGCGGGCCAGACGAAGATCACGATGGGCACCGGGGCGTTCCTCTGGGCCAACGCCGGGTCGGTCGCGCCTGAGGCCTTCGCGGGGCTCGTGGCGACGTGCGCCTGGGCGCCGCGGGAGCGCGAGACCGCCTACGCGCTCGAGGGGTTCCTGCCCAACGCGGGGGCGGTCGTGGCCTGGCTGCGCAGCCTCGGGCTGCTCGCGCCCGACGCGTGGCCCGAGATCGACGAGGCGGCCCTGCGCGAGCCGACGATGCGGGCGCTGCCGGCGATCGCCGGCCTCGGGACCCCGTACTGGGCGCCGGAGGCCACCGCGGTGCTCGAGGGCATGGACAGCGGGACGACGCCGGGGCGGATCGTCGACGCCTGCGTCGTCGGCGCGGTCCACCTCATCGCCGACGCGATCGACAGCATCGCCTCGGCCGTCGCGCCCGACACCATCCTGCTCGACGGCGGGATGAGCCAGAACGACAGCATCGCGCAGGCCCTCGCCGACCTCACCGGGACGACGATCGCGCGGTCGAGCGAGGAGGCGACCGGGGCGGGGATCGCCCTGCTGACCGCCCACGCCCTGGGGCTCGTGCCGCCGGAGCGCGGGTCGGTCGAGCACGACGCGACCTTCCATCCCAGGCTGCCCGCCGCCGAGCGCGAGGCCGTCCGGCAGGGCTGGAGCGCGTTCGTCGAGCGCGTCCTCTAGAGGGACGTCACGACGACGCGGCCGCCCCGAGGGCCTGCCGAGGGCGCGAGGTCAGGCAGGCACGACGCGCGCGACGAAGGGAGTGAGCCATGGCCTACGTGATCGGCTGTGATGTCGGGACCCAGAGCCTCAAGGCGATCCTGCTCGACCCCTCGGGGACGAGCGTGGCCCAGGCGACGCGGTCCTACGACGTCGCCTACCCCCACTCGGGGTGGGCCGAGCAGAACGCCGAGGACTGGATGCGGGCGCTGGGCGAGGTCGTGCCGGAGCTCCTCGCCACCGCCGGCATCGCCGCGACCGAGGTCGCCAGCATCGGCTTCGCCAGCCAGGTCGACGGCGTCGTGCCCGTCGGGCCCGACGGGCGGGCGCTGCGCCCGGCGATCCTCTGGCTCGACCGACGGGCCGAGGCCGAGACCGCCGCGCTCGGCGAGCGCATCGACGCGTCCGAGATCTTCGAGCTCACCGGTCTCAACCTCGACTCCTCCCACGTCGCGCCGAAGATCCTGTGGCTGCAGGAGCACGAGCCCGACGTGGTCGAGCAGGCCGAGGCGCTCCTGCTGCCCGGCAGCTACATGGTCCACCGCCTCACCGGGGCGTCGGTCGTCGACTACTCCAACGCCTCCTCGACGATGGTCTACGACGTGCGCCGGCAGGACTGGTCGCCGCGCATGCTCGAGGTCACCGGCATCGACCGCGCGCTGCTCGGCCGCGTCGCACCGGCCAGGGAGCTGGCCGGCACGGTCACCGGCCCCGCGGCCGCCGAGGTCGGCCTCGCCGAGGGCACCGGTGTCGTCGTCGGGTGCGGCGACGAGCACGGGGCCTGCCTCGGCGCCGGGCTCGTGCGCTCGCGGCTGGTCTGCGACATCACCGGCACCGCCGAGCCGGTCGCCGTGGCCGCGACCGAGCCGGTCTTCGACGAGACGAAGCTCGTCGAGACCCACGCCCACGCCGACGAGCGGCTCTGGCTCATCGAGAACCCGGGGTTCGTCTCCGGTGGCAGCGTGCGCTGGTTCTCCGACCACATCGCCAACCTCGGCTACGAGGACATGACCCCCGGCGCCGCGGCGACCGCGCCCGGGGCCGAGGGCCTGATCTTCCTGCCGACGCTCAGCGGGGCGATGACCCCGACGTGGAACGGCAGCGCGCGGGGCGTGTTCTACGGCGTGTCGATGATGCACGACCAGCACCACTTCACCCGCGCGGTGTTCGAGGGCTGCACCTACGGGTTCCGCGACATCATCGAGCGCTTCGACGCGATGGGCATCGGGGGCGAGGAGGTCCGGGTCGTCGGTGGCGGCGCCAAGAGCGCCTTCTGGCTGCAGATGAAGGCCGACGCCACCGGGCGGGTCCTCAAGACCCTCGCCGACCCCGAGGCCACCGCGCTCGGCGCGGCGATGCTCGCCGGGGTCGCCGACGGCACGTTCTCCTCGCTCGACGAGGCCGCCGAGCGCGTCGTCGCGCTCGGCGACACCTACGAGCCGCGCCCTGCGCTCAAGCCCGCCTACGACGAGGCCTACGCCACCTACCGCAGCCTCTACTTCACCCTCGAGGAGGCCTTCTGGCAGTAGGCCGGGCCGCGACCGCGCTGCCGGCGCGACCGGCGGCCCCTGCCCGCCCCGGCGACGGCCGGCCACCTGGCCCCAGGGTGGCCCGGTCCCGGCCCGCACCCCGAAAGGACGACCTGTGGACTTCATCTTCATGCTCACCAAGGACGACGCCACCGTGGCCGACGCTCTCGAGGTCTACGACCAGATCCGCCCCCTCGACCGCCTGCGCTACGTCGGCTTCAAGGACGTGGGCCTGCCGACCGAGGACCTGCGGGTGCTGACCGAGCGGATGCACGACGACGGGCGCACCGTCATGCTCGAGGTGGTCAGCGAGAGCATGGACGATGAGATCCAGTCGGTGCGCACCGGGCTCGACATCGGCGTGGACTGGATCCTCGGCGGGACCCATGCCGAGGAGGTCGCCCCGCTCGTGGCCGGAAGCGGCGTGAGGTACTGCCCCTTCCCCGGAACCGTCGTCGACCATCCGAGCAAGCTGCGCGGCAGCATCGGCGAGATCGTCGACAGCGCGCGGCGCCTCGCGGCCATGCCCGAGGTCGGCGGGCTCGATCTGCTCGCCTACCGCTACGACGGCGACGTCGCCACGCTCGTGCGCGAGGTCGTCGCGGCCGTCGAGGTGCCGGTGCTGGCCGCCGGCAGCGTGCGCGACGACGCGCAGGTCAGGCTGCTCGCCGAGGCCGGCGTCTGGGGCTTCACCATCGGCGGCGCCGTCTTCGAGGGCCAGCTGCCGCCGGCCGACAAGAGCGTGCCGGGCCAGATCTCGCACGTCCTCGACCTGCTCGAGACCCTCCCCGGCCCGGCCTGAGCCCCGGCCCGTCAGTCGCGCGCGAGGGCCGACGCCGAGGCGCGGTCGAGGTGGAGGTGGGCGCGGGGGCACAGCCGCAGGGCCGAGGCCGGCACCGCCCGGGTCACGGGTCCCTCGAGGGCGGCCTGGACCGGGCCGGCCTTGCGCTGCTCAGGCACGACGACGAGGACGGTCTCGGCGGCCAGCAGCGCCGGAACGCTCATCGTGAGCACGCGGGAGGGCGTGTCCTCGAGGTCCTCGAAGCCCCCCGAGCCCACGAGCGCCTGCCGTGAGGCAGCCGCCAACGCCACGACGAGCACCGGCTCGAGCGTGACCAGCTCGGCAGGGGGCTCGTTGAAGCCGAGCTGCCCCTCCTCACCGATGCTCATCACCGCGACCTGCGGGGCCCGGTCCCGCAGCAGCGCACCGTAGCGGCGTGCCTCGGCCTCGGGGTCGGGGGCGTCGCCGCGCAGCTCGTGGAACGCCCTGACGCCGAACCGCTCGGCGACGTGCTCGCGGATCCAGCGCCGGAAGCTCACCGGGTGCTCGCCGGACAGGCCGACGAACTCGTCGAGGTGGAACAGCTCCACGCGCGACCAGTCGATGTCGCTGCGGTCGGCGAGGGCCTCGTAGAAGGGCCTCTGCGAGCCGCCGGTCTGCACCACCACGCCGACGCTGCCGTCGGCCTCCACGCGTCGGCGCACCGCCGAGGCGAAGGCCTCGGCGACCGCGCGGCCCATGGCCGCCGGCTCGTCGTGCACCGAGACCGCCAGGTCGCCGTACCGCATGTCCACCACCGGCCCTCCGCTTGGTGGCGCCTGACCCGGGCCCGGGCGACGCGCTCGGGTCATGATGACACGGATGGGCGCCGGCCACGCCCGGGGCTGCCGCGGCCGCGGCGCCCCGGGCCCGGGCGGGGGATCACGTGGCGGTCAAGCCGCCGTCGACGACGTTGGGGCCGCTGTTGACGAACGAGGCCTCGTCGCTCAAGAGGAAGCAGACGACCGCGACGACCTCCTCGGTCGTCCCGTAGCGGCCCATCGGGTTCATCGAGGCGAACTGCTCGTGCACCGCGGACTGGTCGCCGGCCTCCCCGGCTACCCCCTTCTCGATGCGGTCCATCATGTTCGTGCCGATCGGGCCGGGGTTGACGCTCGTCACCCGGATGCCCATCGCGCCGACCTCGGCGGCGACCGACTTCGTGAGCCCCATGACCGCGTGCTTCGACGCGACGTAGGGCGCCAGCCCCGGTGAGCCGCGCAGCCCCGCCACCGACGCGGTGTTGACGATCGCGCCGCCGTCGCCCTGGTCGGCCATCTGCCGGATCACGTGCTGGAGGCCGAGGTAGACCCCCCGGACGTTGATCGCGAGCACCTTGTCGAGGGTGCTGACGTCGCCCTCGAGGATCGGGGCGACCTTGCCCTCGATCCCGGCGTTGTTGAAGAAGAGGTCGATGCGACCGAAGGCCTCGACCGCGGCCTTGACGTAGCTGGCGACGCCCTCCTCGGTCGAGACGTCGGCGGTGACCGCCCGTGCGCCGTGGCCGATCCGCTCCGCCGCCGCGGACACCGCCTCGCCGTTGATGTCGACGACGACGACCTTGGCGCCTTCGGCTGCGAGGCGTGTGGCGACCGCCTCGCCGATGCCGCCTGCGCCGCCGGTGACCACGGCGACCTTGTCGGTGAACCTGGCCATCGCTGCTCCTTCCGATCGGAGGATGGCGGGGCCCCCGGTACGAGCCCCGGATCCCCGGGACAACGATGACCCAGTCACCTCGTATTCCGGAGGAACGCACGCGGTCCTCGCCGACCGCGTGAATCGTGCCAACGCCGGCATCGGGGCAGGGGGTCGCGCCCGGCGCCGTCAGCAGGCTGTTTGGTAGTCTTCAGGCAAGCGCAAGGCCAGCGCACGTGGCCCGGGGGTCTCGCCGAGATGGGCTCGTCTCCCTCGGACCGCCGCGCGTGGGGGAGATCGCTGGCGGCTCGCGCGCCGAGCGCGCGCCGACGAACGTGAGAGGAGCGCATCCAGATGAGCGACCTGCGGAGCGCCATGGGGCCGCTG
This sequence comes from Egibacteraceae bacterium, assembly GCA_046498405.1. Taxonomy (GTDB): domain Bacteria; phylum Actinomycetota; class Nitriliruptoria; order Euzebyales; family Egibacteraceae; genus T1Sed10-49. Next base: position 4,602 of record JAWOAS010000010.1, on the reverse strand, counting down.
CCCCGCCGTGCGCGTCGCCTGCCGACGATGGCCCTGCTCGCCGTCGCGCTGCTGCTGGCCGGCTGCGGCGGGGACGACGAGCAGGAGGACGCCGCCGAGGCCGAGGCCGACCCGACCGAGGCCGCCGAGCCCGACGACTCCGGCGACGACGCCGAGGACGACGCCGAGGACGACGACGCCGAGCCCGACGACTCCGGCGACGGCGACGCCGAGCCCGACGACGCCGAGGACGCCGCGCCGGAGGAGGGGGAGTCCGCCGAGGACGCCCAGTCCGGCCTCGAGGTGCCCGCTGAGGTCACCGACCTCATCGAGCTGCCGGAGGGCTTCACGCCCGACACCGTGCTCGCCGACGTCGAGAACGCCTCGGCCGGCACCCTCGAGACGAGCATCGGCGGCGAGACGCCCGGTGACCCCGACGACCTCGTCGCCGAGGTGGGCGAGGCGGTGACCGCGGGCGGCTTCGATCTCGTCGAGACCGAGGAGATCACCGCCGAGGGCAACCCGCGCGCCCGCTACGAGTGGTACGCCGAGCAGGGCGAGCAGGTCCTCGAGGTCGACCTCGTCGTCGAGGACGGCGTCGACGGCGGCCGCCTCGGCGTCGTCGTGACCCGGCCGATGCCCTAGGCGCAGCGGCCGCGCCCCGGGACCGCTGCGGGGCTCACGCGTCGTAGAGGTCGAAGGGCGTCAGCGGCCGCTCGCCCTCGACGATGGCCGCGGGCACCGCCCGGCCGGGGACGCGGTCGGCGCGGTGCCACTGCAGCGCGTGGTGGCCGCGGAAGTCCGTCGACAGCGCCAGCCACCCGGGCAGCCCGAGGGCCTGGCAGAGCTCGGCGGCGGCCGAGGCGACGTCGACGCCGTAGCGCACCGTGCCGTCGGCGAGGGCGATGCGGGCCACGAGCGCGCGGTGGGTCTCGTTGGCGAGGCCGGACTTCAGCGCCGCCTCGAGTGTGGTCTCGGCGAGGTCGGTGCTCGCCCCGGGTGGCAGGACGACGAAGTCGAGGCTGCTCGCCGGCCGTGCGACCGGCGGCGGCGGCTCGCTCGTGGGCACCGCCCGGGCCTGGCGCAGCGGGCTGTGGGGGTCCCACGTCCCGAAGTCGACCGCGGTGATCGTGGTGACGTCGGGCAGTCGGCGCGTCGCCCGCTCCGCCGCAGCCAGGGCGCGGCCCCAGCCCTCGGCGTCGCGGACCCACAGGCAGCCGTTGACGACGATCGCCCGCGCCGGTGACCAGGGCGGGGACCGGTCGAGCAGCCGCAGTACCGCGGGCTCACCCTCGCGGAGCAGCCACGCGCTGTCGATGCGCAGGGTCTGGGCAAACACCGCGAGCTCGGCGTGCTCGCCGAGGGCGGCGAGCGGGTCCCCCGCGCGGGTCACCTCGGCGACCTCGGCGCCGTGGTCGAGCACGAGGTAGTCCTCGCCGTGGCGCAGCAGCGTGAGCACCCCCGGGTTGCCGCTGGTCGGTGAGGGGTCGTCGCGAAGGAGGTCCCAGTACGCCTCGAGGACGACCTCGACGTCGGGGTCGTCGTCGGGGTCGAGCGGCCACAGGCTCGCCTCGGGGTGGCCGAAGGCGGCGAAGACGCCCCCGTTGACGAGCGGCTCGGCGTGCTCGCCGAAGGCCTCGGCGCCGAGGCCGGCCACGAGGAGGTCGGCCAGCGCCTTGCCCCCGAGGCGCTCGGAGCGGGCGCGCTCGATCGGCGCGTCGGGCACGAGCGCGTCGGCGTGGCGGGCCAGCAACGTGGCGACGTCGGCGTCGGCCACCGGCCGCCGGCCCTCGTCGGTGACGAGCCACACCCGCCCTCCGGCCTCGACGAGCGTGCCGGGGGGCCCGCCGTTGGCGGGCTCGAGGGACAGCACGACACGCCCCTCGTGCTGCCACCGTGCCGAGTCTGTGGTCATCGACGCGCCTCCGGCGTCCGCGGCGCTGGCCAGCCGCGCCGTCGGGACGCACGCTACGGCACCGCTGTGACCTCGCCGACCCCGCCGACCTCGCGTCGTGGCGGCCGCGGCGCGCCGGTCGGCGCGGGCCCGAGCGCGACGAGGCCGAGGAGGCCCTCGGTGGCGGGCTCCCGAGCCGGTGGCACCGTGGCCCGGGGCCGCCCCGAGGTCGCTACAGGGCGTCGACGGCGATCCACACGCCGACCGCGGCGAAGACCGCCGCGCTGGCGTAGCGCAGGACCCGCACGGGCAGGCGCGCGCCGACGAGGCGGCCGGCGGCCACCCCGAGCAGGCCGGCGAGGGTCATTCCGAGGCTCGCGCCGAGCCACACCGCCACGAAGCCGTCGCGGGCGGCGAGGGTCATCGTCGCGAGCATCGTCTTGTCGCCGACCTCGGCGAGGATCACCGCGCCGGCCACGGTCGCGACGCCGCGCAGGGCGCCGGTGCGCGCAGCGGGCCCCTGCGGTGCCTCCCCGGGGTCGTGGGCGTGCCCGTCGTCGCCGCGCAGCGCGAGCGCGGCGAAGACGAGGAAGAGCACCGCCGCGCCGACGGCCACGACCGGGCCGTCGAGCGCCGAGCCGAGGAGGTCCCCGGCGAAGGCCGCCGCAGCCTGGGTGGTGACGTTGGCGACGACGACGCCGATGACGACGAGGCTCGTGCGGAGGCGCGTCGCGAGGGCGAAGGCCAGCAGTTGCGACTTGTCGCCGAGCTCGGCGACGAAGATCACCCCGAGCGTGAGGGCGAAGGCGTCCATGGGCGGTGGGCTCCTCTCCCCGTCGGGGGAGAGGGGACCGGAGGCGACCTCGACCCCGACGGCGCGCGTCGGTGTCGAAGGTCTCGCCCACCCGCCGTGGCGGCGGGCCGTCCCGGCCGGGCCCTCACGGGCCAGCGTGTCGACCGGGTCGCTTGCGGGCTACTCCCCTTCGCGGCGGGCATGATACCGCTGCCGGGGCCGCGCGGGCGACCCGGGACAGCGCGTGAGGGGGCCGGCGATGGGCATCACGGTGGTGGCGGCCACGGCGGAGCGCTTCGACGACCTCGCGGTCATGCTCGGGCCGAAGCGGCCCGACGCCAACGTGTGCTGGTGCCTCAGCCACCGGGTCGACTCGCGCCGCAACCGTGCGCTCGTCGGCCCGGCGCGGGGCGCCTACGTGCGGAGCCTCTGCGGCGCGGAGGATGGCCCCGGGGTCCTCGCCTACGACGACGGCGAAGTCGTCGGCTGGGCGGCGGTGGCCCCCCGCGCCGAGCTGCCCTTCGCGCGGTCGCGCACGATCCCCCGTCTCGACGACCTGCCGGTCTGGTCGGTCTGGTGCCTGCGGGTGCGTCCCGGCCACCGCAAGCGGGGCCACAGCCTGCCGCTGCTCGAGGGCGCGGTCGCCTACGCGCGCGACCGCGGCGCCCCGGCTGTCGAGGGCTACCCCGTCGACAACGCCGGAGCGCGTGTCGACACGACGATGGCCTACGTCGGCACCCGCGGGCTCTTCGAGCGCGCCGGCTTCACGAAGGCCGCCGACACGACCTCGGTCTCCGGCGGGTTCCCGCGCGTGCTCATGCGGCGGCGCCTCCCCGACGCGGGCCACGACGAGGGCGGGGGCTGAAGCCGGGGGCCGCACCCCGGCGGGCAGGCGGTCGAGGACGCGCCCTGACCCCGTGGGGCGGCCCTACACTGCCCAGTCGGCGCCGGCGACGCGGTGCCGGTGACCGAGGAGGCCAGCGGTGGACGGCGTCACCCCGGCGCGGCGCTCCCGGCGGGCGGTTGCCCTCGCCTTCCTCGCCAACGGCCTCGCCGTGCCCTCGCTGCTCGTGCGGGTGCCCGACGTCCGCGACCTCCTCGCGCTGCGGGAGGCCACCCTCGGCCTCGCCCTCGCCGGCCTCGCCATCGGCGTCGTCCTCGGCCTCCTGGCCTCCGGCTCGCTCGCAGGCGGGCAGGGCAGCCGCCGGCTCACCCTCGTCGGTGCGGTGGCGATGCTCGCGCTGCTGCCGCTGGCGGGGCTCGCGCCGAGCCTGCCAGCGCTCGTGGCCGTGCTCGTCGGCCTCGGCGCGGCGAGCGCGACGATGGACGTCGGCATGAACGCCCAGGGGGTCGGCGTCGAAGCCGCCTACGGCCGGTCGATCATGCTCGGCTTCCACGGGGTCTGGAGCGTCGGTGCGCTGCTCGCCGCGCTGGCCGGCTCGGCGGCGATGGGCGCGGGCGTGGGCGTGACCGCCCACCTCGCCGGTGTGGCCGTGGCCATCGCTGCGCTCGTGGCGCTGGCCGCGCCGGGCCTCGACGTCGCCGACCGGTCCGCGCTCGGGGCCGGCCCGCGCCTCGCGCTGCCGCGGGGCCCGCTGCTGCCACTCGCGCTCGTGGGCCTCGCCGCCGGGCTCGGCGAGTCGACCGGCAACGACTGGAGCGGCATCCACCTCGCCGACGAGCTCGCCGTCGCGCCGGGGCGCGTGGGCTGGGGGCTCGTTGCGCTCACCGGGGCGATGACGCTCGTGCGCCTCTCCGGCGACCGCCTCGTGCGCCGGGCGGGACCGGCGCGGGTCGTCGCCGTCGGCGGCGGTCTCGCCGCGGCGGGCTACCTCACCGTCGCGGCGAGCACGTCGCTGCCGCTCACGCTCGCGGCGTTCGCCGCGGTCGGCGCCGGCGTCGGGGTGACGATCCCGCTCGTCTTCGCCGCCGCGGG